>NZ_JASLCE010000131.1 GCF_030146175.1 Flavobacterium sp.
CCGGTTAGTATTAACGAAATATTGATATCCGATCCGGCAATTTGTTGCGCCGGAGCAAGACTGGTATAGTCACCATAACCACCGGTACTGTATCCGGAAGTATTGGAGGATTCCACAATGGCTCCCGTGATTTTATAACTGGAAATATAATACGTCGACGAAGTAGAAGCCGGCGTACAGTTGGTGTAAGTATAATCCGGCGGATACCAGGAATAAACCAGTCCGCTGTTGGGATAACTGTTACTACGGGTTTTGTTGGTGTCGGTGTTGGAAGTTCCGCTAGACGTATTGCCATACCAGGTGCTGTTTGAACTCTGTGATCTGTTATTGAAATCAGCATTGGTACGACCTCGTAATCCTACTTCCGCATTTAATGTCGTGTTGCTGCTTGGCGAGCAGGTACCATAAATGATTTGTATGATATTGGTGGTTTCGCTAAGTCGGATTTGGAAATTAAAACTTCCGGACTGAGATACGCGTCGTACATTATTCCATTGTACAATAAAAGTCCGATTGGGAGCTGTTCCGGTAGTGGTATAGGTAATCGCATTCCCGTTGTCTTTAAGGTCCATACCTAAAGCACTGATCGCCCCGTCAAAACCGGCTCCGTTTACCGAAATCGGGTTGTATCCGGCTGCATCGCCTGCTACAGTGGTTCCAAAAGTGATAAAACCATTGGACAAAATAGAACAAGTGGTGTAATTCGTACTGTTGTAATTAAACGTAAAGCCAATAGGGATGTTAAGGGCGGCGTTATTATCCCATGAAGTGGCAATTGCGGTCGTTCCGGATATGGACGAGTAGGTCGCGGTATTTTCCGAAAAAGTATAATAACTTACCTGTGCTTGTCCGATTTGGAAGCACAATAATAAGCCGGCTACTATTTTGAATAATTGCGTGCTTTTAACGGTAAGAGGAGTTGCGTTAAAAGCACCGGAAACTTTAAAGAAGTTGCCGGTTTTTTGGTTGTTTTTGTAGCTGTTTAACATACTTGAAAATATTAAGTGGTTCATTTTCAATACTAATTTAGCTACTAAAAAGGGGGCGATAAATGCGTTTTGACCGAATTTCGATAAAGGTTTCCGTTTAATCGATAAAGTACGTTTTTGACCTCTATTTGACTTCTTTTGTTTGTTGTAAATTGTGATTTTACATATTGTTTTTGTATTAATTTATAATTAATAATGTTGAATTCGTATTGTTGTTTGTTTATTGGTGTTTTTTATGTAATATTAAAATGGATCTTTTAATAGTGTAAAAGGTTAAAATAAGGTATGAAGAAAGGTGTAAAAGGAAGTTTTATGGAAGAGAAGATATAGCGCAAAAGACAAGATATCGTGCTGTCTGTTTTTGTGCTGCATAATCTTGAATAATTTGAATTGTACAAAATTGAGCAGTACGAAATAGTTCTGATTCTAAATTTTTAAAAGGTATAAAGGAATAGTAAAAGAGGAGCTGAAATAATAGCCTGCGGAATAAATGATTGTTTCTTAGAGGTTAATGGACTTTTTGTATAGAAATAAAGTTGGCTTTTTTAAAAAAAATAATTAAATTTAACCTGCTTGTAAAAGCTATTAATACGATCGAATGCGAATAACCGATGCGTGAGATAATGATAAAATTTCTTGTTTTGGGACAATATATCCCTTTTGTGGACAATTTGTCCCTTGTGAATAGATTGTAGTATTAGATAATATACTTTTATGCATAAATAACTTAAAAAACATATTGATCATGGCTCGTAAAAAGATTTTATTTATAGTGCTTTTGGGGGGGATTTTTTTTAGTCATGCCCAGGTATATGTGAGTCCGTCCACCCATGTTTTTGTTAATAATGAAGTGCTGTTTGTAAAACAGGATGTAGCGAATAATGGGGTTATGTTCCTTCGTAGAGACGGTCAGTTGCTACAAGGTGTAGCGGGTGTTACGGCTAATAAAGGAGCCGGAACGGTTTCGGTTTATCAGGAAGGAACATGTGGTAATTACGATTATAATTATTGGTGTTCTCCGGTCGGGACGATAGTTACCGGACAGGAAGGTATTGCGGGAAATTTTAATGCCGATGCGACTAAAATTTTTTACAGACCTAATACAATTATCAATAGTGACCTGGCAACAATTTTGCCTTGGGGATCTTATGATGGACAATCAAATCCGTTATCGATTTCTTCCAGATGGTTATGGAAATTCGTTAATGCTACGGCCTATTCACAATGGGTTCATGTCGGAAACGGACAGCCAATCGCTCCGGGTGAAGGGTTTACAATGAAAGGAACAGCCGGTACAGATAACACGAATGTAGATGGGATTATCAATAATCCGGGAAACCACCAACGAATTGATTTTAGAGGGCGTCCAAACGATGGTGATATCGTGATTCCATGTTTGGTAGGGCAACAAACACTTACCGGGAATCCATATCCTTCGGCGATTGATTTAAGCTATTTCCTTTTGGATAATCCAGCTTGCGACGGAACTGCTCAATTCTGGGAACAGGACAAAACGGTAAACTCACATACGTTAGCCAATTATAGAGGTGGTTATGGAACATTCTCGCCGGCAGCAACCTTGGCACAGGTAACAGCCGGTACAGCCGGAACCGGTATTTATACTCCGGCAATTTTTTACTCGTATGATGCGGGCGGAAATCAGGGGACGGTAACATCATCACCCGGAAATTCATATAAAAGACGTTTTTCGCCTGTTGCACAAGGATTCCTTATCACAGGAGCAAATGCAGGTGTGGTGACCATGCGGAACCGATATCGCGTTTTTGTAAGAGAAGGGGCTGCTAATAATTCTCAGTTTGAAAGAAATGCAAGCTCGGCGGCACTGGCCAGTGCTAATGCCGATAATGTACCATCCTATAATCCGGTTGTGGAAGATTTGGCCTTTCCTACAGTCTTATCGGTATCAGGTATTGATTATACGAATGAGTCTGTAAGACCACAACCGCAGGTTCGTATTAATACACTAATCGATAATCAGGGAGTTCGGCAAAGTGTAATCGGTTTCCATCCTGAAGCTACCGATGGTGTAGACAGAGGAATGGATGCGATTTCTTCCGATGATGGATTGCCTTCGGATATGTTTTTTGTAATTGATGATAAAGAATACGTGATTAATATGGTGGCTTTTGATGAAAACAAGCGTCTTCCGCTTGGTTTTAAAAATGGAGCACCGGCAAATTACAGGATAACGGTACAAGAGATTATTAATGCTGATACGGTACAAAATGTGTACCTGCACGATAAGGTAAACAACCAGTATTATGATATTAAAAATGGAGTACATGAATTGAATTTGCCAGCCGGAACCAATAAGTCAGATTATGAGATTACCTTTAAACGGGATAGTAACCTGGGATTAGGAGAGACGATTAAAAACAGTCTGTTGGTATATCAGGATAATTCCGGACATACTTTGCAAATTTCCAACCCAATGGCTTTGGATTTAAACACAGTAGTCTTATACGATGTGGTAGGAAAAGTTATCTTCGAAAAAACAAAATTAGGTAATAATACAACCTATTCGTTTCCGACGGCAAATCTTAGTGATGGTATATATATTGTAAGGATGCTTACCTCGGATAATCAGGAAATAAGTAGAAAAATCATAATAAAAAATTAAAATTTATAGACGATATTTAAAAACAGCTCCGAATTCGGAGCTGTTTTTGTTTAAAATGATATTTTTGCAACTATGAAAAGTTACAATCAGGTATTGCCTTTTTCATTTCCGAATGGGATTTCGCTTACTGTAAAAAGAGAAGATCAGGTGCATCCCTTTTTATCCGGGAATAAATACCGGAAAATGAAGTACAATCTCGAACAGGCCCAAAAGGAAGGTTATGCAAAATTGCTGACTTTCGGCGGGGCATTTTCCAATCATATCGCAGCGGTTGCCGCGGCAGGAGCACACTTCGGATTGGAAACCATAGGAGTAATACGTGGCGAAGAACTGGAAAACGAAATAGAAGCAAATGCAACCTTACGTCTGGCGCGACAACAAGGCATGAAATTTGATTTTGTATCGCGGGAAGCTTATCGCATTAAAGACGAGTCGGCTTTTTTAGAAAAACTGCGGGAAAAACACGGTGCTTTTTACCTATTGCCCGAAGGCGGAACCAATGCGCTGGCGGTAAAAGGGTGTGAGGAAATATTGGAAACAACCGATAAAACGCAATTTACACACATTTGCTGTGCAGTGGGAACCGGAGGAACAATCTCAGGTTTGATCAATTCCTGTGGGGAAAATCAAAAAGTAATTGGCTTTCCGGCGTTAAAAGGTTCGTTTTTATCTGATGAGATTTGTAAATTTGTAAACAACGACCGCTGGGAACTGGTAAATGACTATCATTTTGGAGGTTATGCAAAAATAAATGACGAATTGGTTCGTTTTAATAATGACTTTTATGCCCAAACGGAAGTATTGTTAGATCCGGTATATACCGGGAAAATGGCCTACGGAATAGTAGATCTGATCGAAAAAGGCTATTTCCCTGACGGAGCTGCAATTTTAATGATTCACACCGGGGGATTACAAGGGATTGAAGGAATGAATAAAATATTGGCTCAGAAAAATAAGCCGTTACTTATAGAAAACAAAGTCTGTAAAAAAGAGAATAATGATTAAAAAAATTTGCCTGCTGCTAACGCTTATATTGGTTTATAGCTGCGGATCTTCGTCAAAAGTACGAACGACACCGACGAAGATTACAACAACCAAGAAAAATACAACCGTAAAAACACACTCGGGAACCACGAGAACAAACTCCTCATCTTCGGAAAATTCCAAACCATCGGAAGTACTCGAAGCGACTTCAAAAATAAAAGTAACTACCGAAATTGTAAATGCGTATATCGGTAGGTTTAACGAAACCGCAAAAGAAAACATGCGAAACCATGGCGTTCCGGCTAGTATTACACTGGCTCAGGGGATTTTGGAATCCGGTGCCGGAGTAGGAACCTTATGTGTAAAAGCAAACAACCATTTCGGAATCAAATGCCACACCGGATGGACCGGAGATAGCGTACGCCATGACGATGATTCCGAACAGGAATGCTTTCGCAAATATAGCGACCCGGCCGAATCGTTTCGGGATCATTCACTATTCCTGACAACAAGAAGCCGTTATTCCGCCCTGTTTAAATTGCCAAAAGGCGATTATGTAGCCTGGGCAAAAGGACTGAAAAGTGCCGGATATGCCACAGATCCCAAATATCCGGAAAAACTCATCGGACTTATCGAGCGTTACGAATTGTACAAATACGACTCGGAAGTTATTGGAGGCGGTTATACAAAACCGGTGATCAAAAAAGATACGACTACGGTAAATGCCGAAGTTAGCGGTTCGACGTATAAAGTGGCGCAAGGGGATACACTGTATTCCATTTCCAGAAAATTCAATGTAACGGTAGACGAATTGATAAAAATCAATAACCTTACCTCAAACGCAATAGCAATAGGACAAATCATAAAAGTAAAATCATAATGTTATATACAAGAAGCAGTCAGCTGTTTGCTGAAGCGTCAGAAGTGTTACCGGGCGGTGTGAATTCACCCGTTCGTGCCTTTAAATCAGTTGGAGGAACGCCAATTTTTGCCAAAGAAGCCAAAGGAGCCTATTTGTATGATGAAGACGGAAATCGTCTTATCGATTATATCAATTCCTGGGGGCCAATGCTTTTAGGGCATGCCTATGAGCCGGTAGTAACGGCAGTAATTGAAAAAGCAAAAAAAGGAACCTCATTCGGAATGCCAACAGAATTGGAAACGGAAATCGCAAAACTGGCCCTTTCGATGGTGCCGGGAATCGAGAAAATCCGATTTGTAAATTCCGGTACCGAAGCCTGTATGAGTGCTGTCCGACTGGCGCGTGGTTTTACCAATCGCGATAAAATCATAAAATTTGCCGGATGTTACCACGGTCATTCCGATTCGTTCCTGATTCAGGCCGGAAGTGGAGCCATTACATTTGGCGCGCCAAACAGTCCCGGAGTAACGCAGGGTACCGCAAAAGACACTCTTTTGGCCCGTTACAACGATTTGGACAATGTGCGTTCTCTTTTTGAAGCTAATAAAAACGAAATCGCGGCCATTATTATAGAACCGGTAGCCGGAAATATGGGATGTGTGCCGCCACAGGAAGGCTTTTTAAAAGGATTGCGGACACTTTGCGACGAACATGGGGCTTTGTTGATATTTGATGAGGTAATGACCGGATTTCGTCTGTCAAAAGGTGGTGCGCAGGAACTGTTTGGAATTAACGCCGATATCGTAACTTTTGGAAAAGTAATTGGTGGTGGTTTGCCGGTAGGTGCCTTTGCTGCACGAAATGAAATTATGAATTATCTGGCACCACTGGGACCGGTATATCAGGCGGGAACTTTGTCCGGAAATCCATTAGCGATGGCGGCTGGTTTGGCCATGTTACAGGATATCAATACCAACGAAGGACTTTTTGAACGATTGGAGCAAAAAACGGCTTATCTGGAAAAAGGAATCCGCGAACAGTTGGAAAAAGCAGGTGTTGTATTTACGATTAACCGTGTAGGTTCGATGATTTCGGTTCATTTTGACGAAAGACCGGTAGTTGATTTTGATACGGCTAAAAATGGCGATAACGAAAGCTTTAAAAAATTCTTCCACGGATTGTTACAGGAAGGAATCTACATCGCTCCGTCGGCCTATGAAACCTGGTTTATTACAGACGCATTGACCTACGAAGATCTCGATTTTACAATTGCAGCCGTAGGAAAAGTAGCAGCGACACTTTAAATGAAAATAGCTATAAATGAAAAACGCACCTTAAAGGTGCGTTTTTTATTATTCGGAAACCAGTCGCTTTACCAACTGCGGATTCGCGTCCAGTTTTTGAAGTTGCGCTTGTGTTAAAGGGGCACGTAAATAGTGATCCACCACTTTTACCAACTCTTTTTTTCGTCCTTCCGACAACTCCGGGCTTAGATTTTGATGTTTCATTACCAATCCTTTTTCGATCTCAACTTTTTGTGCATCAGATAGCGGGATGTATGCGGTAAGTGCCGTGATGTCGTTTTGAACTTTTTTAGCGATTTCCTTTTGACGATCCTGCGCATTGGCAGCTACCGAAAAGGAAACAATCATAAAAAATAACGCAATAAATTTTTTCATTGTCTGATAAATTGGCTGATTATAGAGCCAAAGCTAATTTATTTTACGATATATTGCTAAAAAAACAATCAAAAATTATTCAGGAGCGTTGTTTTTAAAGTTTCGGGTTCTTTTTGTGATTTTTTCCTGACGCATTTCACTCTGTTTTTCCCATTTCTCCATCTGACCGGAATTCAGGATTTTTTTCATTTCGCCTTTAAAAGCAATTTTGTCGTCCATACGTTTGTTTTGAAGCGCAAAACGTTCGTCGGCAGTCATTTCTTTGTAATTTTTTCGTACATCACCCTGTGTAGCTCGTACTTCTTCACGTTTTTTGCTCTGATCCATTAATAGCTTTTCAACTTCTTTTTGTTGTTTGGCTGTCAGATCCAAATCTAAGGTCATTTTTTTAACCTGTAACTGTACTTGTTGTTCCGGAGCTAAACGTTCGCGACCACCTCTCGATTCTTTTTCCTGTGCAAAGCCTAACATAGTTGCGCAAAGGCAAACGGCTAAAACTAATTTTTTCATAATGCTTTTCTTTTAAAGTTGTTACGATGCTTTGACCGTGGGAATTTCAAAAGGTTTAAAATTGTACAACCTAAATAAAAGTTAAAAAAATGCCGAAATGTTGTACTTCTGTTAAAATAGAACCGGATATTTTTTGGAGTTACCACTTTTGGGGGTTACCTTTGCCACGTGAAAAAAGGAATTGTAATACTCGTTTTTTTTGTCCTCTTTAAACCGATATTGCCGGTTTTTGAGTACATGATCAATTACGAATATATTACAAAAACCCTTTGTGAAAACAAAGCCAAACCGCAAATGGCCTGTAACGGAAAATGTCACCTGATGAAAGAACTTGCTAAAGCTTCTGAATCGGAAAAACCGTTATCTACCGATAAAAAAAATGTAAGAGCCGAAGTAGAAGTGCTCTTTTTTGAAATCCAGAAAAACTTCGATTTTAATCCTGCATCGGTAACCGAAAAAGTTGCGGAAAACTTTTCCTATACCAATCTGTACCAACACCTGAATGCGGACGGAATCTTCCATCCACCGGCATTTATTTTTTAAAATTCAACCCTTTTAAGCATTTTTTCTTTTGGCTGGAAGTCAAAAGGATTGCTATGTCGTATTTTAAAAAATAAAAAAATGAAATTCAAATTAATAAACACTGTTATAGCGGTGACATTGGCCATTGCCTTAGGATCTTGTAGTAATGATAACGATGTGGTAAACTCCACAGAAGGAAGCGGAAGCTTAAAAATAAAATTTGATCACCGTTACGGAGATGTCGATTTTATCATGGGCGCACCGTATACAACCTCTCAGGGTGAGACGATTAAAGTAGATAACATCAAATATATCGTAAGCAATATTGTGCTTATAAAAGAAGATGGATCGACTTATGTTTATCCAAAAAGCAAAAGCTATTTTATTATAAAAGAACAAACACCAAGTTTATTTACGATCGAGCTAACCGATGTTCCGGCTGGGAATTATAAAACCGTGAAATTCGGTATTGGTGTCGATCAGGAACAATTTAACTTAGGAGCTGCCGGTCAGGGCGATTTTCTGGTACAAGCACAATCCGAAGGCATGATGTGGTCGTGGAGTGCGGGCTATAAATTCCTGGCATTCGAAGGGAATTTCACCTCGGCTACCGTAACCGATCCGACACTTTTTAAAGTACATACGGGACAAACCGGAACCCACTATAATTATACCGAAGTAACATTGGATATGCCGGATAAAGCATTGGTGCGACCAACTATTACACCACAAATTCACGTAATGGCCGATTTGTCTAAAATCCTGGATGGAGCCACAAAAATCAGCTTGTCCTCACAACCAAATATCATGGGTGGTGCTGTTTTGGCTTCAATTACAGCCAATGTGTCCACTATGTTCTCTGTTGATCACGTTCATAATGACTAAATAAAATCAAAAAAGCTGTCGGTAGTGATTATTGACAGCTTTTTGAAAAACAAATCATTATGAAAAGAATCAGAACACTACTGTTCTTGCTGCTACCGTTTTTATGGAGCTGCTCGAACGATGATAGTCCTGAAGCCTATCAAAATATTCCGATCGATTTTAAAGTACCGACCAATTTTCCAGCCTTAACCTATAATTTGCAAAACAATCCGCTAACGGAAAAAGGATTTGAATTGGGGAAAAAGTTGTTTTACGACGGTCGGTTGGCATCGGATGGATTGGTGTCCTGTGGCTTTTGCCACATTCAGGAAGACGCGTTTACGCACCACGGACATTCGTTTAGTCATGGTGTGGGTGATAATATCGGAACCCGTAATGCACCGCCGATTCAAAATCTTGCGTTTCAGCGCGCTTATATGTGGGACGGAGCAACAACACATCTGGATTTGCAGCCTTTGATTCCGCTAACCAGTGAAATTGAAATGAATGGAAATCTGGCGGAAATTGTCAGTATGATGAAAGGCGATGCGACCTATCAGAAACTATTCAGACAGGCCTTTCCTGATGGAATGATCAATTCTGAAAACATGCTTAAAGCATTGGGACAGTTTATGGTGATGCTAACATCGTCCAATTCAAAATTTGATAAATTCAGAAGAGGAGAACCCGGAGGAACGTTAACTGCCGACGAACAGGAAGGCTACGTACTTTTTACACAAAAATGTGCCGGTTGTCACGCTACGGATTTATTTACCGATGATACTTATCGCAATAACGGTTTGCCGATTAACCCGATGATCAATGATGTGGGGCGCTACCGCGTAACCGAGTTGCCACAGGATAATTACAAATTTAAAGTGCCGAGTTTGCGGAATATCGAAAAAACGGCACCTTATATGCACGATGGGCGTTTTGCCACGCTTGAGGCGGTTTTAAATCACTATTCCAACGGTGTGCTGGATTCGCCTACATTGGATCCTACTTTAAAGGCTAATGGAACTTTGGGAATTCCGTTAACAGCGAATGAAAAAACGAAACTTGTGGCCTTTTTAAAAACACTAACGGATCATGAGTTTTTAACGGATCGACGGTTTTCGGAATTTTAAAAACAACAAACACTTTTCTAAATTTTAGAAATAAGATTTGGATTGAAAAGAAAAATAAAAATGAAAAAATATAGTCTATTAGTAGTGCTTTTTTGGAGTGTATTTACCTACGCGGCAGAAAAGGATAGCCTGGGAATAAATCCGTATCAAAACTATTTTCGTTCGCTCGAATATTTCGAAGAATGTGATGCCTGTGGTTGTTCGGCCAGTGGTGGAAGTTTGGGTTTTTCGTCGATGCTGAATACCAATTTTGTAGGGATACGCTATTTTAACCAGCGTTATAAAAGTAACGACGGATTGTTTTCGGATTCACCGTGGTATGAAGAAAATTTTAATACCATTCAGGTGTGGGGACGCATTCCGATTGTGAAAAAAGTTCAGGTTTCCGTATTGGTTCCGTACCATTTTCATAATCGGGAAACCGTAACCGGCAAACAGGATATATCCGGTTTGGGCGACCTTACGGTATTGGGAATGTACACGGTGTATGAAACGGTTAAAGATAGTGCCGTGTTTTCGCATTCGGTACAATTGGGTGCCGGAGTAAAAGCGCCTACGGGAAAATACCGTGAATTTACCAATGGAAGTGTAAATCCGAGTTTTCAGGTGGGAACCGGTAGCTGGGACTATATTTTTGCGGCAGAATATGTCGTAAAAAAAGGAAATCTGGGATTAAATACTATGGGGAGTTATACGGTTAAAACGGAAAATGAAAAGCATTATCGTTTCGGAAATCAATTTAATTATGCATCAACAGTATTCTATTTTTTAAATAGTGAGAAGTATGTATTTGTGCCGCAATTGGGCGTTGCCGGAGAAGTGTACGTGAACAATTATCAATACAAACAATTGCTGCGAAATACGGCAGGTGACATCCTTTTTGGAAAAGCGGGAATCGAGATCGGACGGGATAAATTTTCGTTTGGTGCCAATGTGATGGTGCCGATAAATCAAAATCTTACCGGTGGCAGAGTGGAAGCACAATACCGTTGGAGTGTGAACTTAAATTATACTTTATAATTTGCACCTGACAGGTTTCTCGACACAACGCTGATAAACCTGTCAGGTGTTTCTGCATAGTGTCGCTAGCTATGTTTTTCAGTGCAAGAACAGAAATTTGTAGGTGTTTCTGTATGGTATTTCATGAATAAAGAAAAACTACATCGGATAGGTTTTTCGAATTTACACCTGACAGGTTTCTCAACACAACGCTGATAAACCTGTCAGGTGTTTTGTATAAGTGTCGCCAGATAGGTTGCTCGACACAAGAACAGAAACTTGTCTGATATAGCAAATACAAACACCTGACAGTTTTTAAGTGAGAAAATGCTAAGACTGTCAGGTGTAGGCAACCGGATTAAAGTATAATCCGGTTTAGTGTAACAGAAACGGGCTGTCTCTTTTTTGAGGCAGCTTTTTTTTAAGGCTTATTTTGAGTAGTTGCTTTTTGCGGTTGATTTTGGAATCGTTTTTTATAAATCGCATCCCATTTGTCTTGCTGTTCCTGAGTGAGGATGGCTTTTAGATTTGTTTTCAGGGTTTTCAGACTTTCGATATATTCGGTTTTTAAAGCCTGATTTTCTTCGGGTTTGGCCGACTGAAGGCGCAATTTAATATCGCCGGTTTTCCGGTTGTTTTCCGTTAGTACTTTCTCAATTTGTTGCTGTTGAGTCGCAGTTAGGTTGAGATCGGTTGCCATACGGCTAACCTCTAATTTGGCCTTTTGTTCTGCCGTCAGGGTTGGCGGTGCCTGATTGGAAGACTGTGCGATGCTTGCCAATGATAAAAAGCTTACAATCAGGATAAAGAATGCTTTCATAATCCTATGGTTTAAGTGGTAAACTCCGTGATATATATTAAAAGTAAGGAATAAAAACGACAGGTGTAACGATTTTCCGTTAAGTGCGATTTTTTGCCGATAAAAAACCTGTCAGGTTTATAAATAAAAAAGGCCGACTAGAAATAGTCGGCCTTTTGATTGTATATCGAAAACTTAGGATTGTAATTCTACGACTTTACTGTCGCCAGCTACAACCACTTTGGTTAATCCGTGTTGTGCCAGGGCTTTCATGGCTTTGTCCCATTTTTTACCGCTTAATCCGGCCTGATTTTTTAATTCGGCTAAATCCAACGCGTTGGCATTTTTTTCTAAGATTGCAATAATTGCTTTTTCTTCGTCTTCCAACTCGATTTGTACGGCTTTTTTCTCCGGACGCATTTGAGGGAAAAACAACACTTCCTGAATCGATGGATTGTTGGTTAAAAACATGATCAAACGGTCCATTCCGATACCTAAACCGGATGTTGGAGGCATTCCGTATTCCAATGCACGTAGGAAATCGTTGTCAATAAACATCGCTTCATCATCACCTCTTTCGGATAAGGCTAATTGCGATTCAAAACGTTCCCGCTGATCGATTGGATCGTTTAGCTCAGAATACGCATTGGCAATTTCTTTTCCGCATACCATCAATTCGAAACGCTCGGTTAATTCCGGGTTGTCGCGGTGTTCTTTGGTTAGCGGACTCATATCTTTCGGATAATCAGTGATAAAAGTTGGTTGGATAAAATTACCCTCGCATTTTTCACCGAAAATCTCGTCGATCAATTTTCCTTTACCCATAGTGTCATCTACGGCAATTCCCATCGATTGTGCTGCAGCTCGTAATTCGGTTTCTGTTTTTCCGGTAATATCAAAGCCGGTAAAATGTTTGATGGCATCTGTCATCGAAACACGTGCATAAGGTGCTTTAAAATCAACCGTATGTTCGCCGAAAGTAGCTTTTGTAGTACCGTTCACCTGAAGGGCGCAATATTCCAAAAGGTTTTCGGTAAATTCCATCATCCAATTGTAGTCTTTATAGGCTACATAGATTTCCATAGCGGTAAACTCCGGGTTATGGGTTCGGTCCATTCCTTCGTTACGGAAGTTTTTGGAGAATTCATATACACCGTCGAAACCACCTACGATTAGTCTTTTCAGGTACAATTCGTTGGCAATTCGCATATATAATGGAATATCCAGGGAGTTGTGGTGTGTGATAAACGGTCTTGCGGCCGCACCACCCGGGATCGACTGTAATATTGGCGTTTCTACTTCAAAATAACCTTTGTCGTTAAAAAACGTACGCATCGCATTGAACAATTTGGTTCTTTTGATAAATACTTCTTTAACCTGCGGATTTACAACCAAATCAACATAACGCATACGGTAACGCAATTCCGGATCGGTAAATGCGTCGAAAACATTACCATCGGCATCAACTTTAGGTAATGGTAAAGGACGTAAGGTTTTGCTTAATAGCGTGATATTTTTGGCACGTAAGGTTTTTTCGCCTACCTGAGTGGTAAACAATTCCCCTTCGATTCCGATAAAGTCACCCAGGTCAATTAATTTTTTAAAAACTTCGTTGTAAAGTGTTTTGTCATCGTCCGGACAAATCTCGTCACGGTTAATGTATAACTGGATACGACCTTCGCTATCCTGTAATTCGGCGAAAGAAGCTTTCCCTTGTACGCGGGCAGACATCAGACGGCCGGCCACAATTACCTTCTTTCCTTCCTCAAAAGTTTCCTTGACCTGCTTCGACGTGTGGTTCACGGGAAACAAATTGGCGGGATATGGGTTTATTCCAAGTTCTTTCAACTTACCCAGTTTTTCTCTTCTGATGATTTCTTGTTCTGAAAGTTGCATAATTGTGATTTTTTTAAGTGGGCAAAGATAGACATATTTTAAAAAGGAATCAATTTCAAATTTTGAAAATGATAATAAAGGTATTGCGGATGGAAAATCGTATCTTTGAAAGCAAATTTGAAGCCTAAATTTATGAAGGAAAAAATCCGGTTCGCCCTTACTTTGGTTGTCGCGGTTGTGATGACAGCCTGTAATTTTACTGAGACTATTAATTTGAATGCCGACGGAAGTGGTACGTTTTCATTGGATGTTGATGCCTCGGCTATGATGAGTATCGCGGCAGAACAAGGCGATCGGAAAATTGATTCGACTTTTACTTTAAAATCATTAATAGACGAACGAAAAGATAGTATTGCCAAATTGCCATTGGCGGAACAACAACGTTTGAAAAAATTGGAAAGCTTTTCGGTTCGGACACATGTGGATCAAGTGGAGAAATCATTTTTGTTTACACTTTTTAGTGATTTTAAAAAACCATCGGATTTGGTTGATGCGTTGTCGGTTGTAAAAACGATGGACGATTTGAAAACGAATGGAAGTGGAGAGAAAGGCAGGCTATCGGATATGGATAAGATGACTACCGATTTAAAGTATTCGTTCGACGGGAAAAAATTTACCCGTAAGGCGGCGGTAAAAGATCCGGCTATTCAGAAACAGCTAACGGATAGCTTGGCGACGATCCGACCGATGATAGAAGCTTTTACGTATACCGTAAAATACCATTTTCCGAAAAAGATTAAATCGATTACCGCAAAAGATCCTGTTTTTAGTGACGACAGAAAAACGGTAACCTTGCAATATCCGTTTATAGATTATATAGAAAGACCCGAAGTGATGAACTTTGAGGTTGTTCTGGAGAAAAAATAATAACGATGAACAAACAGATTGTATTCCGGGATCTCGGATTAAAAGATTATAAAGAGGTTTGGGATTATCAGGAATCTTTATTTAAAGAGATTCTGGATATCAAGATTAATAATAGGAGAGAAGAAAAAGAGGATGTGACACCAAATTACTTTTTATTTGTAGAACATCCGCATGTTTATACGCTTGGTAAAAGCGGTGATTTTTCAAATCTGTTATTAAACGAAAAGCAACTTGCCGATAAGGGGGCTTCTTATTATAAGATCAACCGCGGTGGTGATATTACGTATCACGGACCGGGACAAGTGGTTGGTTATCCGATTTTGGATTTGGAGAACTTTTTTACTGATATCCATAAATACCTTCGCTTTATGGAAGAAGCTATTATTTTAACCCTTGCAGAATACGGATTGCAATGCGAACGAAGCGAAGGGGAAACCGGAGTGTGGCTTGGCGTAGGTACGCCGTTTGCGCGAAAAATATGTGCGATGGGAGTTCGGGCTTCGCGATGGGTAACGATGCACGGGTTTGCGTTAAATGTAAATTCCGATTTGGGTTATTTTGATAATATTATCCCATGTGGTATAAAAGACAAAGCGGTTACTTCCTTGAATGTAGAACTGGGTGTTGCAAAAGTAGATGAGGAAGAGGTAAAGGCTAAAATTAAAAAACATTTTACGGCTTTGTTTGAAGCGGAAATTGGGAGCTAAAAAAATTAAAATATTTTATTAAGAAAAATCCTGACAAAATTTTGTCAGGATTTTTTTGTGGTTATAATTCCAGTTTTAATTGTTCCGGAAGTAAGCGAAACGATTTCCGGTGATAGGGAGTGGTTCCGTATTTTCGAATAGCTTCCCTGTGTTCGATCGTAGGGTAGCCTTTGTTTTTTTTCCAGTTGTACATGGGGTATTCTTCATGTATGCGATTCATATATTCATCGCGATAGGTTTTGGCCAGGACTGAAGCGGCTGCAATACTAAGGTATTTGCTATCGCCTTTTACAATACAACTGTATGGTATGTCCTGAATTGGTTTAAAACGATTGCCGTCTACAATAATATAGTTAGGTATTGGATTTAGATTGACGATGCAGGTTTGCATGGCTTTTATCGAAGCGTTCAGAATATTGATTTCGTCAATGATTTCGGGTTCGAGGTGAATTACTTTAAAACAAAGAGCCACTTCTTCGATTATGGGCTTTAGTTTTTCGCGGGTGATTTCGGATAATTTTTTGGAGTCGTTTAGTTTTTCGATGATCACATTATCGGGTAAAATCACGGCTGCAGCGGTAACAGGACCTGCTAAACAACCTCTTCCGGCTTCGTCGGTACCGGCTTCCAATGTTAACTTTGAGTAATTCTGTAACAGCATTTTTGTTTTTGGTAAATGTATAAAAAAAACACAAATATTTTGAGTAAACCGCAGTCTAATAAGGGACTTTATTTGATATAGTGTATTTT
>NZ_JASLCE010000057.1 GCF_030146175.1 Flavobacterium sp.
AATTCGGTGATTTTGTTTGGAGTAGCAGTATAAGTGCCGGTTATAATTCCGGTATGAGTTCATTAGGCGAAGCTGCTGGTGCCAGCTCTTATTATGGCATTGGAGGTTTTGCCGGTTACAATGACGGTCATGCCAATTATGGATTAGGCTATTCTTACAATTCTTTTGGTGGGAACACGGCACAAGGGGTTGGAGCCATCACTATACAAGCGGGAGATTTTGGTTTCAGACTTGATGAAGACGCGTTCATTGGAGATAACGGTGATAGATTTAGAACAGGTGGTATACTAATGACTTATAGAGAAAATAGTGATTTAACTCTGGTTTTTGGCGCAAGCATGATGACTGGGGAGGCTTTTGAAAAAGATGATATTATAGGCGGAAATCCTGGCAGAGTTAAAGGAATGCACAACGATACAATTTTAGGGAACTTGCGTGGAGGAACAATATATGGAGGTGTTATTCACAAAGGTCAAACCAGTTTTTATGGACATAATAGTGAAAAGAGACTGCACAGTGTTCAAAATTATATCCACAGACACATCCCTAACAAAACACCTTATTTTCCTAATAGAGATTTACCCTCAAAACCCTATACTTATTCGGGAAGCTATCATTCAAATTATTTGTATTATTAAAATTAGGTAGTTATGAAAATTTTAATATTAATAACAACAATACTTTTAATAGGCTGCTCTTATAAAGTAAAGGCTCCTATACAACCCTTATCATTTATAGAAACATATCCTTTAGATACCACAAAAATTAGATACGACGGATATTATAATAATATTTCAGATTCCGTTTTTATAAGAGGTAATTTTAAATATACTTTCCCAAAAAACAAAACAACAGAATTAGTTGTATTTAATAAAAATAAATTCATATACATTGATAGCGGTGCTACAATAGATGAAACGGCCTTATCCTGTGAGTATTATCAAAAAATAGAAACATGGTATAAAACTCATAATGAGGACTATTTAGGCTATTTTACAATAAAAAACGATTCAATTTATGCCTATACCATTACTACAATCGGAATTAAAAACGGAGCCAAAACCGCTGTTTTTTGTAATCATCGAGGCTTTATAAAAAACCGCGATACAATTACAGACTGGAAAGTGATACCGCCCTATCCAAAAGATTTTACAAAATTTGTAATTGAAAAAAATCAATGGCTATTTAAGTCAAAAACCCTATATTTTGTAAAAACAGATGCTGTAAAATGTTTACAGATGGATTGATATCTGCATTAAAGATGTAGCAATGGATCAAGGAAAAATGACAACTATAATACAAGCAGGTGACTTTGGCTTGCGGGTAGATGAAGATTATTTATAGTACTAATGAAACATGTATTTATCGTATTATTCGCTGTTGGTGTACTCGTTTTTTATGGAAACAACCCAAAAAAACAGGGTTCATGTTCACTAAAAACGAAAACCTTTTCAGATACCCATAACATCCGGTTAAACGGTGTCTATAGCTTATATGACACTTTTAAAGGTGTTGATAGTATTGAAGCTTTTAAGAAGTTTATTTATCATAAACCCATACTCTTTTTAAAGAAAGGTTATTTTATACAAAATACGTTTTCAACTTATGACTCTACTCTAATCGCTTGGACAAAAGGCAGGAAATCCATATTCGATTATGGAAGATATTACTTTAGTGGTGATACCATCCATCTGGAAGGTTTATTTACTTTTTTAACAACAGGAATGGATCATAGGCAATACCTTGCAAACTATACCGGATATTTAGATACAACCGGAGATACTCTTTATCTGAAATTAGCTAAGCCATTTCCTAAAATGGATATGAAGTTTAACAAAAAATTTAATAAACGTTTCTTCAAAAGAGTTCAGGAAGGTCTCTACCAGAAATATATTTTTAAACCTTTACCTAAAGACGATATTCCTGTTGATATTAATATTGAGCATCTTTTTCCAATTCAAAAAAAGAAAAAACGCAGATAATTGTCTAACAGTTGACAGTAACTTTTAACGCCTCATTTTGTCTCCCTAACGACCAAAATCGTAATTTTACACCATGTATGCTTTGGTCGATTGTAACAACTTTTACGCCTCCTGCGAGCGGGTATTTCAACCGCAATACGTGGGTAAACCCGTCGTGATTTTATCCAACAACGACGGTTGCATTATCTCGCGCAGTGAAGAAGCCAAAGCGCTCGGTATCCCGATGGGTGCTCCGGAATTCCAGGTACGGGACCAGTTAAAACAACTCGACATTAAAGTGTTTTCGTCCAATTATCCGTTATACGGCGACCTTAGTGGACGCGTGATGAATATCCTCCGACAATTTACACCTCACGTCGAAGAATACAGTATCGACGAGGCTTTTTTGAATTTCGACGGTATGGCAATAGCCGATTACCACGATTACGGAATCCAGATCAAAAAACGAGTGCAAAAGTGGCTGAGTATTCCGATATGCGTCGGCATGGCACCAACCAAAGCACTGTCCAAAGTAGCCAATAAAATTGCTAAAAAATTTCAGGAACGAACCGGTGGTGTCTACATAATCGACAACGAGGAAAAACGCCTTAAAGCCCTAAAGTGGACCAAAATTGAGGATGTTTGGGGTATCGGTTATCGTTTGATCAAAAAAGTAAAAACACAGCGAATCCTCACGGCCTACGATTTTACACTACCCGAACACGAAGCTTGGATCCGACGGGAAATGGGGGTTGTTGGTCTTCGATTGCGTAGTGAACTACTGGGAAATCCGGTACTCGAACTCGAAACACAACAGGATTCGAAAAAAAGTATCGCCATTACCCGTAGTTTCGAAAAAAAACTGTCCGATTATCGGGAAATACGCGAACGGATTGCCACTTTTGCTTCCGTTTGTGCCGAAAAACTACGCAAACAGAAATCCTGTTGTTATAGCGTGGTGGTGCTTTTGGTAAAAGATAAACATCAGACCCATACAAAACGCTACTATTTTAGTCAGATGGAAAACCTGCCGTTTGCCAGCAATTCGAATATTACAATTACCAACAAAGCCATCGACATACTCGAAAAGTTATACGAACCCAATGCGGTCTATCTGAAAGCCGGTGTAATCGTAACCCAATTGATGCCGCAGGATCAAAAGCAATTGCATTTGTTTGAAGAGGAAAATCCGAAACATCAGAAATTGATGGAGGTAATGGACAACTATCATCGAAAAACGGGCGATCGAAAAATCCGATTGGGAAACCAGGATTTGCAACGAACCTGGAAAATGAAACAACAGCATCTGTCACCAAACTATACAACCGACATTAAAGACATACTGGAAATACAATGCCACTAGACAAAACTCCCCTGAAATTTTTTATTCCCGAAGGCGATTCTTCAATGGAACTGCCTTTTATTGCCGATGGTATCAAAGCGGGATTTCCCTCGCCTGCCGCCGACTTCGACGGAACCAAAATTAGTTTGGATAAAGTGGTCGTTAAAAATCAGGAAGCTACTTTTTATGCCCGGGCCAAAGGAAACTCAATGACGGGTGCCGGTATCGACGATGGGGATATTCTGGTGATCGACCGTAGTCTGGAACCGAAAAATAATAAAATCGCCGTTTGTTATATCGATGGAGAATTTACCGTAAAACGGATTAAAATCGAAAAGGATTGTATCTACCTCATCCCGGAAAATACGGATTATAATCCGATAAAAGTAACGGAAGATAATGATTTGATCATCTGGGGAATTGTGACTTATGTATTGAAAAGTGTTTAGTTTTTACACAATTCATCCAGATAGCTATTGAGATCTAACTGGAAAAGCGTTCCTTCTACCAGGTCTTTAATCTGGTATACTTCTTTTCGCGTCACCGCAAGATCCAGGGCTTCAAAAGGCGTTTTTAATAAAAACTTATGGCAACGACCACGCATTTCACAGTCCGAACAACAGCTACTCTCACACGATAAATCGATCAGTTCCGAAAATTCCTGTATCTGTTCCCGGGTTAGGTAAAATCCGGTTTCCTTAAAGACCAACTGTACTTTATGACGTAATGTCTGCTGGTCTTTAATCCAGTAAAATGCTACTCCGAAATCGTTATGATAAAGTTGTTCTATCTGTTGCATCACCTTTAATTTTAAACAAATATAAAAAATTATTTATATTCATTCTAAATAAACTTATTTTATTTTTCAGGATAGCCAACCCTTATACCGGGGACCTACCAATATAAGGGCATTCCAAAAAACCATTTTTATTAAGGCTATCCGTAATTATTTCTGGAAGACGTCTGCCAATATTTCAAACGATCGCAATTTGGCTTTCTGATCAAAAATCTGTGAAATGGCCATGATTTCGTCAACTTTTGTAGCCTGTATAAATGCTGCAAAATGTTCCTGTAAAGTAGTCTTGTTTCCCACAAATGTAAAAGCCGTCATTTGCATCACCGCTTCCATAACATCGGCTGTCCAAACATCGTCCATATCGTCCACCGGAGGCATTAACGGGCGACGTGTGTTGGTAATGATTCCGGTAAAGGCCTGATAAAGCGAAGTAGCTAAATAGTTGGCTTCATCATCATTATCCGCGGCAACCACATTTACACAAGCCAGAATATAGGGCTCCGACAAATAATCGGAGGGTATAAAATGGTGTCGGTATAGTTCGATGGCACGGTAAAACTGCGCCGGTGCAAAATGAGCGGCAAAAGCATAAGGCAGTCCTAATTTACCCGCCAGAATAGCGCTTTCCATACTCGACCCTAAAATCCATAACGGGATATCGATGCCTTCGCCCGGAAAAGCCCTAACGTTTGCCGTACTGTTTTCGGCACTTAAATAGCGTTGTAGTTCCTGTATATGCGCTTCAAAATCATAATTCAGGTCGTAATTATTTTTGCGTAAGGCCATCGCAGTCGCACCATCGGTTCCGGGTGCGCGTCCCAATCCAAGGTCGATACGTCCGGGATATAAAGTGCTAAGCGTTCCAAATTGTTCCGCTACGGCAAGTGGTGAATGGTTGGGCAACATAATTCCTCCGGAACCAATGCGTAGGGTTTTCGTATGTTCGGCAATATTACCGATCAGAACAGAAGTAGCCGAACTCGCCACATGTTGCATATTGTGATGCTCGGATAACCAAAAACGCGAATAGCCTAAAGCTTCCACTTTTTGAGCCAGTTCCCGGCATTTTCGGAAGGTGTCGGAATAGGTGTCTCCCTGGGAAACTACCGCTAAATCCAGTATAGAATAGTGAACTCCGTGTAACGGATTTTCAGTTGAAATCATTTCTTGTTTTTTATAAAAACTAAAAGTAGAGAAATACTTTCTTCGGAAAACCCAACAAATTGTTAATTAAGATACTTTAATATCCCGTAAGCGAAGTTGTACACTTACAGTGCCATTCCATTCGTTTTCATCGATTGAAAAAACCGCATCGAAGTGTTTTCGATTGTGTGTAAGTCCGATTTTTTTGGCCAGACCAAAACCAATCGCCGCATATCCTTGTTCATCGGATTGTTGTTTAACAAACAATCGCAAATGTTCTTCATCCTGACCAATCGCTTTACCATAACCGGTATCGGTCAGATTGCGGGTAATAAAAACCGGTGTCATATTTTCAGGGCCAAACGGTTCAAACTGTTTTAGGATACGGATGAGTTTATCGTCAATATCCGAAAAATCGATTTCGGCATCGATACTGATTTCCGGTACCAGTAAATCGGGCGTAATGGTATTGGCTACGACTTTTTCAAATTGCAGTTTAAACGATTCAAAATCGCTTTCTTTTAGCGTCAATCCGGCCGCATACATATGCCCTCCAAATTGCTCCAAATAATCGGAACAGGCTTCCAAGGCATTATAAACATCGAAATCTTTAACCGATCGCGCCGAAGCTGCCAGTTTATCGCCGCTTTTGGTAAAAACCAGTGTCGGACGATAATACACTTCCGTCAATCGGGAGGCGACGATTCCGATAACGCCTTTATGCCAGTCTTCCTGATAGACAACCGTTGTAAATCGTTCCTGTTCGCCATTGGTTTCAATCTGTTTTAAGGCTTCTTTGGTGATCTGTTTGTCCAGATCTTTTCGGTCGGCATTAAAAGTTTCGATCTGACCGGCAAATTCTTCCGCCTGTTTCAGATCAAATTCGGTCAATAAGGCTACGGCATGGTTTCCGTGTTTGATTCTTCCGGCCGCATTAATACGCGGTGCGATAATAAAAACCACATCGGTGATCGTTAATTCCTGCTTTTTGACATTTTTAATCAGTGCTTTGATTCCAGGACGCGGATTCTTATTGATTACTTCCAATCCGAATTTGGCCAAAACCCGGTTTTCTCCGGTAATCGGAACAATATCCGCTGCTATCGCCGTCGCTACCAAATCCAGATAGGGAATCAGATCCAGTAAACGCTGTCCGCGCTTGGCCGACAAGGCTTGTATTAGTTTAAAACCAACACCGCATCCGCATAATTCCTTATACGGATAGTTACAATCCTGTCGTTTCGGATCCAGTACGGCAATGGCTTCCGGCAATTCATCTCCCGGACGGTGGTGATCACAGATAATAAAATCGATGCCTTTTTGGGTGGCATATTCGACCTTATCAATCGATTTGATTCCACAATCCAGTGCGATGATCAATGTGAATCCGTTGTCTTCTGCAAAATCAATTCCCATAAACGAAACCCCATACCCTTCGGCATACCGGTCGGGAATATAGGTGGCTACATTCGGATAATAGCTTCTAAGGTAGGAACTCATTAGTGCCACCGCCGTAGTACCGTCGACATCATAATCGCCAAATACCAAAATGTTTTCTCCGGCTGCTATGGCGGTTTCGATACGTGCCACGGCTTTATCCATATCCTGCATCAGGTACGGATCGTGTAAATGTTCGAATGCCGGACGAAAAAAGGCTCTCGCTTCCTCAAAGGTTTCTACACCGCGCTGCATCAATAAAGAAGCAATTAATGGCGTCACGCCCAATTCGGCAGCCAGTTGCTTTGTTTTATGGGGATTCGGATTGGGTCTGAGAGTCCAGCGCATAGTGGTATTTTGTATGGTTTATATAGTACACCTGACAGGTTTTCGAAACCTGTCAGGTGTTAGATTTATAGGGAGTGATAATGTATTTTAATTTCAACTTTGGCAAACTGACGGAACATTTCCATCACGCCACAGTATTTTTCCACAGAAAGGTTGACCGCTTTTTCCAGTTTTTTTGGCTCAAGGTTATTGCCGTAAAAATGGTAATCTACCCGAACGGTATGGTAGGTTTTCGGATGTTCTTCCGTTAATTCCCCTTCCGTTTCGATCGTAAAATCGGCCACTTCCAATTTCATTTTTTCGATAAGTGACGCCACATCCAATCCGGTACAACCGGCCAATGCCGACAACATCAATGCTTTTGGACGCAGTCCTTTTCCTTCTCCTCCATTTTCCGGTCCGGCATCAATCGTCATTAAATCACCACTGGGATTTGTCGATTCAAATTGCATTTTCCCTAACCATTTGGTACGTACCTGATGTGTCATATCGCTTCGTTTTTATCTTTTTTCGTTTCTTTTTCCGTGATCTTACCGCCTACAATCACTACAATTTCCCCTTTTGGTGGTTTGGCTTCAAAGTGTTGTAAAACTTCTTCGGCGGTTCCGCGTACGGTTTCTTCGTGTAATTTGGACAATTCCCGTGATACTGAAACCGGTCGGTCGGCTCCGAAATACTGTATAAACTCGGCTAATGTTTTCACCAGTTTATGTGGCGAAACATATAAAATCATCGTACGGGTTTCTTCCGCTAATGCAAGATAACGCGTCTGACGGCCTTTTTTATCCGGCAAAAAGCCTTCGAATATAAATTTGTCATTTGGCAATCCGCTATTGACCAAAGCCGGTACAAAAGCCGTAGCTCCGGGTAAACATTCCACTTCGATTTTGTTTTCCACGCAAGCGCGGGTCAATAAAAATCCGGGATCGGAAATGGCCGGTGTTCCCGCATCCGAAATCAACGCGATCGTTTCTCCGGATTGTAGTCTTCGGATAATATAATCGACCGTTTTGTGTTCGTTATGCATATGATGACTTTGCATCGGCGTAGCGATCTCGAAATGTTTAAGCAGTTTTCCGCTGTTACGGGTATCTTCCGCCAAAATCAAATCGACTTCCTTTAAAATACGGATCGCCCGGAAAGTCATGTCTTCCAGATTTCCGATTGGCGTTGGGACCAAATATAATTTAGACATAGCGTAAAATTTAAACACCAATCGGCACAAACCGCAGTTTATACCGATTGGTGTAATGAATTGGTATCGTGATTATGAAAAACGTTTCTCGACGATCTCCATAAAGCGTGTTTCGTATTCTTCTTTTCCTTCCCAGTTGTTGTAGTCCGGTTTTACCAGATCTTCAATAAAATTATGGGCGTCCTGATAATTGTCAAAACTGTTTAATTGCGACAATACGCGATTCAAATCTTCTCCGCTTCCGCCAAAAAGATTTTTTTCAAAAGCGATACGGTCGTTTAATCCCAACGAGATCGATTTCCCCATAGCATCGGTTTTACGACTATAGGCATCTTTTTCCGCATCAATCGAAACGGATTGTACTTCTGCCTTGGGCTCGAATACCGGTTCGAAAGTGATGTCGGCTACTTTTTCTACCTCAGCCGGTACATCTTCTACTTTTACAAATTCCGGTTCTTTATAGGTATGCTGCCCTAACAAATCCTCCAATGTGATTTGTTGCGCCTCTTTTTTCGGTTCTTCTTTTACCGGTTCAAAAACAGGTTCCTCCGCTACTTCCGGGAAAGCAGCTTTTTCTTCTTCGATCAGTGGTTCCTCTTCATCCAGATCACTTTCGTCAATGTCAATCTGACCTACGACTACTTTTTCCGCTTCTGCTTCTGCAACAACGGGCTCTTCTTCCACTTCTTCCTCCTCTTTTTCCGGTTGCGCCACAACTTCTTCAACAGCTGTATTCTCTTCTTCCGAAACCGAAGCTTCTGTAATTACGGCTTCCAGCGTCTCTTCCGGCGTAGTAATCGTTTCCACCTCCGGTTCATTTTCGGTTACAACCGGTTCTTCTTTTTTCGGCTCTTCAACTACGGTTACGACTTCCGGTTCCTTATTTTCAAAAGTTTCCTCCAGTTTTTCTTCCAGTTCCGGCAGACCGATCGTTGGCTTCGCTTCTTCAAAATTTTCTTCGTAAAAACGCAATACGGATAAGATTTCATATAACTTTTGCGTTTCCTGGTGTAACTGAATTACTTCCGATTTGTTTTTTAATTTCAAAATGCGATGCGCGATACTGATCAACTCGGCCTCTAACTTTTTCTTCATAACTTTTGCTTTTATATGGAGTAAAACGATGGTTATTTTAATAAATTTGTTTCCATTACAAAAGTAACAGAAAAAAACGCTGTTTACAGCTTGAAAAGTACAAAATGTTTCTCGAAAATACGGTAAATCATAAAGAACAATTTGGGTGGATTGAAGTCATATGTGGCTCTATGTTTTCCGGTAAGACGGAAGAATTGATACGCCGTTTAAAAAGGGCTCAGTTCGCCAAACAGCGCGTCGAAATTTTTAAACCGGCCATCGATACCCGTTACCACGATGAGATGGTAGTTTCGCACGATTCGAATGAGATTCGGTCGACACCCGTTCCTGCTGCGGCGAATATCCGTATTCTGGCCGATGGCTGTGATGTGGTTGGTATTGATGAAGCACAGTTTTTTGACGACGAAATTGTAGCGGTTTGCAACGACCTGGCCAATGCCGGCGTGCGCGTAATCGTTGCCGGTCTGGACATGGATTTTAAAGGCAATCCCTTTGGTCCGATGCCTGCACTAATGGCTACCGCCGAATATGTTACCAAAGTACACGCCGTATGTACCCGTACCGGAAATCTGGCCAATTACAGCTTCCGAAAAGCACAAAACGACAACCTTGTCTTGCTTGGTGAAACCGAAGAATACGAACCATTGAGCCGTGCTGCCTATTTTACGGCCATGAAAGAAATGCAGGAAAAGGAGCGAAATTCTAAAAACAAAAAAAACAACGAATAAGTTTTGAGTTTTACTATTAAAAATATAATCCCTGTCATTGCTGCCAAATGGTATGGGAATGACGAAAACTGCCCTATCGACAACGTTTCTATCGACAGCCGTTCGTTACAAAACGGTTCCGGAACGTTGTTTTTTGCTTTGGTGGGTCATAACCACAATGGTCATGATTATATCGAAAACCTGATCGAAAAAGGCGTTTCCAATTTTGTAGTCCATCATATCCCGGAAAAGCTTAGCGGAAAGGCCAATTTTCTGGTCGTAACCGATACCCTGCAAAGTTTACAACAGTTTGCCGCTTATTACCGGAAGTTATTCAAGATCCCAGTGATTGGTATAACCGGCAGTAATGGCAAAACGATTGTCAAAGAATGGCTTAACTTTTTACTAAGCCCGGAATATACCATCATCCGTAGTCCGAAAAGTTACAACTCACAAGTGGGCGTACCGTTATCCGTTATCGGGATTAACGAAAAACACAATCTGGGCATTTTCGAAGCCGGGATTTCCACTACCGGCGAAATGGAAAAACTGGAACCGATAATCAAACCAACGATCGGTATTCTAACCAATATCGGAACCGCACACGACGAAGGTTTTATCGATCGCCGTCAGAAAATAACCGAAAAAATCAAACTTTTCCAAAACGCAGACGTACTGATTTACCAGAAAAATGACGTTATCGATTCATTATTAGATATAAATCGTAAAACGTTTTCCTGGAGTTTTGACGATCCCAAAGCCGACGTTGTCATTCAAAAACAAGGCAATTCACTTGACATCACACATCAGGAACAGCACTTTTCGGTGACAGTCCCATTTCAGGATGCCGCTTCGGTGGAAAACACCATCCACTGTCTGATGACCTTATTGTATTTGGGCTATACCGAATCGGTTATACAGGAACGCATTCCGAATCTGTATCCGGTGGAAATGCGTTTACAGGTTAAAAACGGAATTCACAATTGTACCATTATCGACGACAGTTACAGCTCCGATTACCAATCGTTAAAAATCGCGTTGGACTTTCTCGAACAACATAAAACACATCAAAAGAAAACGGTCATTCTTTCGGATATTTTCCAAAGTGGTTTCCCAGTGGACGAACTGTATTCTAAAGTAGCTCATTTGTTAACCCGCAATAAAATTGAACGGGTAATCGGTATTGGCGAAACCATTAGCCGTTATTTATCCGATTTTAAAGGTTTTATTCCATTTAAAAACACTTCGGATTTTCTGAATCAATACAATCCGGCAGCTTTCGAAAATGAAACAATTTTAGTGAAAGGCGCACGGAATTTTCACTTTGAAGAAATCGTAACCCTTCTGGAGGAAAAAACGCACGAAACCGTATTGGAAATCAACCTAAATGCGATTAGTCATAACCTTAATTTTTACAAGTCGAAACTAAAACCGGGCACTAAGGTAATGGTCATGGTAAAAGCTTTCGGATACGGAAGTGGTAGTTTTGAAATTGCCAAATTACTCGCCCATCACAAAGTGGATTATCTGGGCGTAGCTTTTGCCGATGAAGGGATTGCATTGCGCAACGCCGGCATCGACATGCCTATTATCGTAATGAATCCGGAAAACAGTGCTTTTTCGGCTATGGTCGCCTATAATCTCGAACCCGAAATCTATTCGCCCGAGGTATTGAAGCGTTTTATTACGCTGGCACAACAAAAAAACCTGTCGAATTATCCGATTCATATCAAACTGGATACGGGTATGCACCGACTGGGATTTGAAGCCGGAAACCTGAACGAGCTGATTCAACTGTTACAACACAATAATTTTGTTTCGGTAAAAAGTATTTTCTCGCACCTTTCGGCTAGTGACGGACCGGAGTTTAATGATTTCACCTTACATCAGATTCACACTTTTGATCAGTGGTCACAACAAATTATAACCGCGTTGCAAATCCAACCGATACGCCATATCCTAAACACCTCTGGGATCTACAATTTCCCGGAATATCAATTTGACATGGTACGCCTTGGCATTGGTTTATACGGCGTAGGGAACGACGAAAACGAGATGAAACAGTTGGAAAACGTTGGCACTCTAAAAACCGTGATTCTACAAATCAAAGACGTACCAACCGGTGACAGTGTGGGATATAGTCGAAAATTTATGGCAACACATCAAACCCGAACGGCAACCATTCCGATCGGATATGCCGACGGTATTCCGCGAAGTTGGGGCAATCAAAAAGGTTATGTGATGATCAAAAACCAGAAAGCACCGATTATCGGCAATATCTGTATGGACATGTTAATGGTCGACATTACCGATATTAACTGTAAAGAAGGCGATAGTGTGATCCTCTTTGGCGAACAACCACGGGTAACCGAAATCGCCAAAACGATTGGTACCATACCGTATGAAATCCTGACCAGCATTTCCCAACGGGTAAAACGCATTTTCTATAAAGAATAAAAAATACTACTAAAATTGTTAAAATTTTAATCGGTTTTAGTACTTTAGTGTTACGTAAATTTTTAACTAAAATAGTATAAGGTATGGGAATGTTATCAGAATTTAAGGAATTTGCCATGAAAGGCAACGTTGTAGATCTTGCAATCGGGGTTATCATTGGCGGTGCTTTCGGTAAAATTGTCAGTTCGTTTATCGATGATGTGATTACACCTTTATTGTTAAAACCAGCACTGGAAGCGGCTAATTTGTCCAAAATCGAAGAGCTTACCATTTTTGGTGGCGTCAAGTACGGTATGTTTTTATCGGCCGTTATCAATTTTGTGATCGTAGCCTTTGTGTTATTTTTATTGATCAAAGGAATTAATTCCGCGAAGAAAAAAGAAGCACCGGCTCCTGCTGCTCCGGCCGGACCAACTCAGGAAGAATTATTGGCTGAAATCCGCGATTTATTGAAAAAATAATCGTCCTCCATAGTCTAAATGAAACCGTTCCTAATCCGAACGGTTTTTTTATTTATTGTTTTTTTAACAGCTTTATTATTTACATTTGTTCTACTAAAAATTAACTATATAACACCTCTATTAAAATGAAAGTAGCCGTTGTAGGAGCCACCGGAATGGTAGGCGAAGTAATGTTACAATTACTGGCAGAAAGAAACTTCCCCGTAACCGAATTAATTCCTGTCGCTTCCGAAAAGTCGGTCGGAAAACAAATCGAATTTAAGGGAAAATCATATGCGGTAGTAGGATTACAAACAGCGGTTGATCTGAAACCTGAAATTGCCATTTTTTCTGCCGGCGGACAAACATCGTTAGACTGGGCTCCAAAATTTGCAGAAGTGGGCACAACCGTTATCGACAATTCATCCGCATGGCGCATGGATCCTACGAAAAAACTGGTGGTTCCGGAGATTAACGCTTCAACATTAACCAAAGAAGACAAAATTATTGCCAACCCAAACTGTTCGACAATTCAAATGGTAATGGTATTAGCGCCGTTACACCAAAAATACGGTATCAAACGCGTGGTGGTTTCGACTTACCAATCGATTACCGGAACAGGTGTTAAAGCGGTAAAACAACTGGAAAACGAATATGCCGGAATTCAGGGCGAAATGGCTTATCCGTATCCGATTCACCGCAATGCTATTCCGCAATGTGATGTTTTTGAGGAAAACGGTTATACCAAAGAAGAAATGAAACTGGTTCGCGAAACACAAAAAATCATGAACGATAAAACGATTGCCGTTACGGCTACTGCTATCCGTATTCCGGTAGTGGGCGGTCATAGCGAATCGGTAAATATCCAATTTGCAAATGATTTTGACGTAACTGAGGTTCGCACTATTTTACACCATACACCTGGTGTTGTGGTTCAGGATAATATCGATACCAAAACCTATCCGATGCCCATTTATGCGCATGGTAAAGACGATGTATTTGTAGGGCGTATCCGTCGTGACGAAAGTCAGCCGAATACCTTAAACATGTGGATTGTGGCCGACAACCTTCGAAAAGGAGCCGCAACCAACACGATTCAAATCGCTGAATACCTGGTGGCAAACAACTTAGTATAAACCCTGTTTTATCACAATACTAACCGTTTTATTTTGGCAAAGCTTAAATTTTGTTAAAATAAAACGGTTTTCTTTTTTTCGTTTTCTATATTTGCAGGGAATGAAAAAGAAACTGGCGATATTTAACCTTTCTCTAATTCTGGCGGTATTGTTTGCAATACTGTTCCAGTCGGTTCATTCATTCGAACATTTGGCAGAGGAATTTACACACGAACACTGCCATCATAAATACGATATATCCAAAACAGAATTCACGCATGCCCATCATGATTTCGATCATTGTTTTGCCTGCGAATTTACATTTAGCAGTTACCTGCCAACCGAATTCTTTTCGTTTACCTTTACCAATACCTCCAAAACCCTAACGCAACACATAGCGAAAACAGAAAAACCGATTGTTTTTTCCGGTTCATTCTTTTCGTTACGGGCTCCCCCTGTATTCGCATAATTATACCAGTAGTTCCGCTTCATAATCCGTTTGGTTTTATGGGCTATCGTATATTATCTGAATCAGGAAAAAATGCAACAAAAATCTTTTCTTGTTCTCTGCTTGCTATGGGCTGCAATTTCCGGTTTTTCCCAGAATAAAATTTCAGGGACCATTACCAATGCAAAAAAACAGCCTTTAAACGGAGCGCATATTCATATCGCAGACAAAAGTACTGCGACCAATCCCGTTGGCGTATTTGAAATTAAAAATATTCCGTCCGGTAAAAAACGTCTTATTATATCCTATGTAGGATACACTACTATCGACACCCTTCTTACGGTTGAAGATGATATTTCCATTTCATTTCGAATGAAACAGGATCTTAATGCCTTAAAAGAAGTCGTTATCAACAAAGCCGGACAACCGCAAAGTGTAAAAAATTCCGAAAAGGTCAATCAGAACTACATTCAGGAATCCTATGCCGGATCACTGGCCAAATCGTTGGAAAAACTTCCCGGTGTGAATGCAATGGAAATCGGAGCCGGAACCTCCAAACCGATTATCCGCGGATTGGGTTTTAACCGGATTGCCGTAACCGAAAACGGTGTTAAACAGGAAGGCCAGCAATGGGGTGCCGATCACGGATTGGAGATTGACGCTTTTAATGCCGAAAACGTTGAAGTCATTAAAGGCGTAGGCGCGATCGAATACGGAAGTGATGCCATGGGTGGCGTGATCAGTATTAACAACGATGCCGTTCCGTCCAAAAACAGCTTTTCCGGTCAGGCGTTAGCCATCGCTAAATCGGTTAACAATACTATTGGAACTTCCGTAGGAATCAAATACCGGAAGGATCATTTCTTTTACAAACTAAAAGGAACGGTATTGGATTTTGGGGATTATAAAGTTCCGACAGATGAAATTCTGTACCTTAACACTCATATTCCGGTATACAATCAGCGGTTAAAAAACACAGCCGGCCGGGAAACGGATTTCTTCGGACAAATCGGTTATGTGAGCGAAAAATTCAAATCCACGATAAGCATCAGTAATGTCTATTTTAAATCGGGATTCTTTCCGGGTGCACATGGTATTCCGTCGATTGCCGCCGTTCAGGATGATGGCGACGATCGCAATATCGGGTTGCCGTATCAACGGGTGAATCATTTTAAGATTATCAATAACAACCAGTGGAATTTCGAAAATGCACAGTTAAATGCTTCGGTTAGTTTTCAAAACAACCACCGCCAGGAATGGAGTAAATTCCATACGCATTACAGCAATCAGCAACCACCGGAAGTAAATCCGGATCTGGAATTGGATTTTAATCTTAGTACGCTGGATGCCCAGTTAAAATACAAATACATCTGGTCGACCGCACATCAAACTACGGTAGGCGTACAGAATCAGTACCAAAGCAATACGATTGACGGTTATAGTTTTCTGCTTCCAAAGTTTACGCGAAACGCTATCGGTGCTTATATGATCCATGATTATACCGCTTCGGACAAACTAAAACTCAATGCCGGTATCCGATTTGACTGGGCAAGAGTCGCTATTGACAGTTTTTTTGATCAAACACTATACGACTACCTAACCGGAAACAGCCAAAGTCAGACCGTTGCGAACTTCTACGCGCAAAGAAGTCAGGATATCGACAAAAATTTCTCGAGTTTTAATGCGTCCGTAGGAATGGGTTACACGATAAATACCAATTGGAATCTGACGGCTACATTGGGTAGTAATTTCCGTTTTCCAACCGCTATCGAGTTAAGTGCCAACGGAATTCATCACGGTGCTTTCCGACATGAAATGGGCGATGCTACGCTAAAACCCGAACAAGGAATTTCATTCGATACCAAACTGAGTTACGCCCGAAACAGTTTTAAAATGGCTTTTAGTCCGTATCTGTACTATTTCAGCAATTATATTTTCCTAAAACCGTCCGGGCAATTTTCGATTTTACCGCACGGCGGACAGATTTATCAATATTCGCAATCGGAAGCGCTTTTATCCGGATTTGAAATCAGTATCGAAAAACGTTTCTTCGACCGGATCACAGCCGAAGTCGTACTGGAATACCTTTACAACCGCCAGATTACTTCCGATGCTTCCAAAGATTATCCATTACCGTTTACGCCACCGGCGAATGGTTATTGGGAAATCGGTTATCAGTTTAAACCGTTAAAAGCCTTTAGCAATACTGTTTTATCCGTGAACGGCCGAACCGCTTTGGAGCAAAACCGAATTGCCCAAAACGAACTCATCACACCGGGTTATTCGATTTTTGGCGGCGCACTGAAAAGCGACATTAAACTAGGCAATTTTCTGGCCAATGTACAGCTATCGGTAAACAATGCATTTAACACCAAATATTTTAATCACAACAGTTATTACAGGGCGTTGGAAATCCCGGAAATGGGACGTAACATTCAGTTATTAATCCGTATCCCTTTTGGAAAAGCAACACATGAATAAATACAAGCAACATATTGTTATACTGCTGTGTCTGATTTTTGCTTTTCCGCAAATCAATAATGCGGTTCACTATTTCTGGACGGAACACACGTTTCATTATACCGCTGAGAAAAAGATTGTCTTTGGCGAAAAGCACAATGCCCATAATTGTGAACTGCATATTTTTAAAGTACCGGCGATTACGGCGATTAGCTTTTTTAGTTTTACGCCTTTTATTCCGGTATTTTCTATTGAAAAGCCATTTCGACTTATTAAAAAATACGGATCACAAACCTTATTTTCCTGTTTTTTAAGAGGGCCGCCAGCGTTTTGATTTTATCCGTGACAACACAACAACGAAATCAAATAAAATCAAACACTTTTTAAAATTATATCATGAAAAATATCAAATATCTATATGCATTTGCCACTATTGCCGCTTTAAGTTTCACCTCTTGTAGTAGCGACAACGACGATAAAGACACTGAAAAACCGGTGATTACCATTACAGAACCCGTGGTTGACGAAGGTTTTACACCCGGAACGGAAATCCATCTGGAGGGCGTTTTAACCGACAATGTGGAGTTGGCTTCTTATAAAGTGGAAGTTCACAGTGCAGAAGATGGCCATACACACGGAAAAATGGCCGGTGCAGAAGCAGCCAGTTACTTCCATTATGAGCAGACTTTTCCGATCGAGGCCGGATTGCGTATTAAAGAATTTCACCAACATATCCCAATTCCGACATTGGATGCAAACGGACAACCGTTTACCGACGGACATTATCATTTAGGAGTATTCTGTCTGGACAAAGCCGGTAACCAACAACAGGTTTTTCTTGAAATCTATATTGGTGCCAATGGTGGTGATCACGGACATGATCATAAATCGATTAACTAAAAAATAACCGATTCTGCTAAAAAGTGCTGTGCTATCACAGCACTTTTTTATTTTAACGAAACTATAACAATTGATTCCTTATTTTTGTTAGAAACCAAAAACCAAATAGATGAAAAAAACAATAACAACCATGGCTGTGGTTTGTAGTCTTACCATGAATGCACAAACATCCAAGGGGCCGGTAAAATTAAAATACCCGGATACCCGTAAAACCGAAACGAATGATACCTATTTCGGCACCAATGTTAAAGATCCTTACCGATGGCTGGAAGACGATCGTTCTGCCGAAACAGCTGCCTGGGTAAAGGCCGAAAATGAGGTAACTTACAAATACCTGAGTCAGATTCCTTTTCGCGATGCTTTAAAAGCCCGTTTGGAAAAACTGTGGAATTACGAAAAAATTAGTGCTCCTTTTAAAGAAGGAAACTATACCTATTATACCAAAAACAACGGTTTACAAAACCAATCCGTGATCTACCGTAAAGATGCTTCCGGAAAAGAAGAAATGTTCCTGGATCCGAATACGTTCTCAAAAGACGGAACGACCTCTTTAGGCGGTCTTGATTTTTCCCGCGACGGTTCGAAAGTGGCCTATTCCATCTCGGAAGGCGGTAGCGACTGGAGAAAAGTGATCATCATGGATGCCATCACTAAAAAAATAATTGAAGATACCTTACTTGACGTTAAATTTAGCGGTGTATCATGGAAAGGAAACGACGGTTTCTACTATTCCAGCTACGACAAACCAACCGGAAGTGAATTATCGGCCAAAACCGATCAGCATAAATTGTATTACCACAAACTGGGAACATCCCAAAAAGACGATAAAGTTGTTTTCGGACTGGATCAAAAAAGACGTTATGTTGGCGGATCGGTAACCGAAGATGACAAATATTTAGTGATCACGGCGGCCAATTCGACCTCCGGAAACGAATTATATGTGAAGGATCTTTCCAATCCGAACAGTCCGCTTATTACCATTCTGGATAATTTTAACAGCGATAGCTATATCATGGAAAACGAAGGTGGAAAATTGTATATCATGACCAACCTGAATGCGCCAAACAGACGTATCGTTACTACGGATATCAGCAATCCGAAACCGGAAAACTGGAAAGATTTTATCGCCGAAACCGAAAATGTATTGACACCAAGCACCGGGGCCGGTTATTTCTTTGCCAATTATATGAAAGATGCCGTATCGGTTACGAAACAGTATGACTATAACGGAAAACTGATCCGCGAAGTACAACTTCCGGGCGTAGGAACAGCTTCCGGATTTGGTGGTAAAAAAGAGGTAAAAACCTTGTATTTTTACTTTACCAACTATACGACACCAGGAACGATTTATTCCTACGATCCAAAAACCGGAAAATCGGAAATCTATCAAAAACCAAAAGTAGATTTTAACAGCGAGGATTATACGTCCAAACAGGTATTCTATACGTCTAAAGACGGTACTAAAATACCAATGATCATTACTTATAAAAAAGGAACAAAATTAGACGGTAAAAACCCGACGATCCTATATGGTTACGGTGGATTTAATGCCAGTCTTACACCTAGTTTCAGTATTTCGAATGCCGTTTGGCTGGAAAGTGGCGGAATTTATGCCGTTCCAAACCTTCGCGGTGGTGGTGAATATGGTAAAAAATGGCATGATGCCGGTACCAAGCTTCAAAAACAAAATGTATTTGACGATTTTATCGCTGCAGCAGAATATTTGATTGCCAATAAATATACTTCGAAAGATTTCCTTGCTATCCGCGGTGGATCGAACGGAGGATTATTAGTAGGTGCTACGATGACACAACGTCCGGATTTAATGAAAGTAGCTTTACCAGCCGTTGGTGTAATGGACATGTTGCGTTACCATACGTTTACAGCCGGTGCCGGATGGGCATACGACTATGGAACTGCGGAAGACAACAAAGAAATGTTTGATTACCTAAAAGGGTATTCACCGGTTCACAATGTAAAAAAAGGCGTACAATATCCGGCGACTCTGGTTACTACCGGTGATCATGACGACCGTGTGGTTCCGGCGCACAGCTTTAAATTTGCAGCCGAATTACAGGAAAAACAAACAGGAAACAATCCGGTTTTAATCCGTATTGATGTGAATGCAGGACACGGTGCCGGAAAATCGGTTGCCGCTTCGATTCAGGAAAGTGTTGATATCTTTGCTTTTACGCTATATAATATGGGAATTAAAAGTTTACCAAATCTGAAAAAGTAAGCTATCCATTCTCTTATAAAATTCAAAAAGCGCCCGCAATTGCAGGGCGCTTTCTTTTTATAAAAATCAATTAATTAGAAAAAAATGCTTTTTTAAAAACGGTTGTCTCCGTCCAGTAGGTTTCCTAAGCCTCCTAAAAGACTTCCTTCTTCTCTGCTTGTTCCGCCAGCTCTCGGAGCCGAAGCTATAATTCTGTCGGCCAATCGGCTAAACGGTAATGATTGTACATAAACCACTCCCGGCCCGCGAAGGGTTGCAAAAAATAAACCTTCACCTCCAAAAATCGAGTTCTTGATACCGCCGATAAATTCAATGTCGTAATCAATATCTTTAGTAAAACCGACAATACATCCGGTATCCACTTTTAACACTTCTCCGGCTTGTAATTCGCGTCGCGCCAAAGTTCCTCCGGAATGCACAAAAGCCATTCCGTCGCCTTCGATCTTTTGCATGATAAACCCTTCCCCTCCAAAAAGTCCGGTTCCTAATTTGCGGGAAAATTCAATCCCGATAGAAACCCCTTTGGCCGCACATAGAAAGGAATCTTTCTGACAAATAAATTTACCCTGATATTTCGTAAGGTCGATCGCTACAATTTTTCCGGGATACGGTGAAGCAAAACAGATTCTGCTTTTACGGTTGTTCTGATTCGTATAAGCGGTCATAAAAAGACTCTCACCTGTTAGAACCCTTTTTCCGGCCGAAAGCAATTTTCCAAAAATTCCGGATTGCTGTTGCCCCGATCCGTCTCCAAAAATGGTTTCCATTTTGATACCGTTGTCCATCATCATAAAACTTCCCGCCTCAGCAACTACTACTTCCTGCGGATCCAGCTCTATTTCGACGTATTGCATTTCTTCACCAAAAATCTGGTAATCGATTTCATGTGCGTACATAATTGTTTGTTTTTTGATTGTTCTTATTAGACGCCTGACCTTTACAATTGTTACAAAACCTTTTTTATTGTTCTCTTTCAAAACACCTAAAAAGCTAACAGTCAAACCCTAGCACGTAATTTTACGCAAAAAGAAGATTCCGTACTTCTACGTTAAAATAGTTTCTCCTAACCTCAGAAATTTGTTATCCTAATCTCAAATCTATTTCATTATGGAATCAAAATCTGGTTTATTCATCGTTTCGTACAAGATTGCTTCTCCAAACCTGGGAGCACCAACTTTCGAAGTACATTTTGCCGTAAACACACCTGCACAAACCGTTACCGGAAAAGGAGTGGTTCACAATGCTACGGTTAATCCGCCTTTTACATTGTTTACCGATTTACGTGGTGACTATACGTATATGACAGTTATGCCAAATAGCTCACATATTTTGGTAACTGCCGAAGGATATCCAAACATTAAATTCCCTCCGCATGCCGGAATCGGACCGGTTATTTTACCAAACACCAAACTAAGAATGGTATTGGAATCGGACTGGCAATCAGGAAAAGCGAATTTTATGTATACCGATGATAAAGGTAACTGGCACGAAGTAGTCGATGCTAACGTGTCCATTATCAAAGTTGGCGAATTAGCTGCCAGCAATTAATCTCTTTTGCAAGATCAAAAAAAGGCTGTTTCATTTAGAAACAGCCTTTTTATATAGTATGATTTTTTATTTTCTATTAGTATTCAATCTTCCCGATATGTCGCATTACGCGGACAATCTTATCTTTTCGTTTGTTGATATAGGCCGATGAATTGGAAGCTTTAAATCGTCTCGGACTTGGCAATATGGCTGCAATTCCGGCCGCTTCGTATTTGGACAGGTTTTTGGCACTTTTACCATACCAATGTTCCGATGCCGCTTGTGCGCCGTAAATTCCGTCGCCCATTTCGATACTGTTCAGGTAGACTTCCATGATGCGTTCTTTACCCCAAATGAGTTCGATCAGTACCGTAAAATAGGCTTCCAGTCCTTTGCGCAGGTAACTTCTTCCCTGCCATAAAAACACATTTTTGGCGGTTTGCTGCGAAATGGTACTTCCGCCTTTTAGTTTCCGGCCTTTCTGATTACTGCTAAATGCTTTTTGCATGGCGCCAAAATCAAAACCTTTATGATCCAAGAATGTACCGTCTTCGCTGGCGATAACTGCTTTTTGCAGGTTTTCGGAAATATCTTCCAACGGAACCCAATCGTGTTTACAAACCTTTTCTTTACCATCTGTTCGGGTTTCCATGGCCCGGATTGCCATTAGAGGCGTAAACGGAACCGGTACGAATTTAAACAGGATTACAAAAAATAGGGAAATGGCAAAAAACCATAGAAATGCTTTAAGGCAAAAGCGTGCTACTTTTTTGCCAAAACTTCTTTTTTCCTCTTTTGATTTGGGTTTGGTGTTTGTTTTTGATGTCTTTTTTACCGCCATTATTCTAATAAATCTGCTAATTCCTGTCCGATCAGGCTTCCGATAGCCACTCCCATTCCGCCCAGGCGAACGCCACAGAAGACGTTTTGAGAGCGTTGTTCTACGATTGGTTTTTTATGCGTTCCCATTCCCATGATTCCGCTCCAGCGATGGGCAACCTGAAACTCCTGATTCGGCAAAATTACATTTTTTAACAATTCTTCCAAACGGTTTTGAATTTGTTCCGTCAGACCAAAAGTTGTGGTGGTTTCGCCTTCAAAATCGAGGTTTCTTCCGCCACCAAAAAGAATTCTGTCGCCGATATTCCGGAAATAATAATACCCGCTGTCGATATGAAAGGTTCCGCGGATATCAAGATTTGGGATCGGCTCGGTAATTAAAACCTGCGCTCTCGCCGGTCGAACCGCACCATTGGTGATTGTTCCGGCAAAGCCATTGGTCGCAAAAAACAGCTTTCCGGTTGTCACGATAAAATCGTTGGTATGTACCTCAACGCTGTTTCCTTTGTCCAGATAACCGGTAACGGTTTGATAATTTAAGATTTGAATATCGTTTGCCACAGCTTCTTTTAACAAAGCCTGCATCATGTTTCCGGTATCAATTTGTCCTTCAAACGGATTAAAGATCAGATAATCCTGAATCCCTTTAAAGTCGAAACGATCTACTTCTTTTGAAAAAACATCGGCTTTAAAAAGCGGTTTCAGCACTTCGTTGACAAATGGCATTTTCTGAAGACATTCGGCATAGGCCGATTCATCGTCTTTTAAAAACAACTCATAACCGCCATACGGACGGAAATCTATCGTTTGATCACCGAGTCTTTTACGAAGCAATTGCAATCCGCGCCAACGTTTTTCGATTAGTTGTACCACTTCGTCTTCGGTATGATTTTTCAGATCGTCTATAATTTCCGACAGACTTCCGAAACACGCAAAACCGGCATTTTTAGTGCTCGCACCTTGCGGTAACGGCCCTTTTTCGAGTACCAGGATCTTACTTTTCGGAAATCGTTCGCGCAGCCGCAATGCCGTGTGTAATCCGACAATACCACTGCCCACTATCGTATAGTCGACGTTTGAAAACCAGTTTTTAATTTCCCAGTAACTCAGACTAAGCATTAGCTTCTTCTTTCTTTGATTTTATTTTTCAGATAATTAATCGCAAGTGGCGATGTAGAAAGGATAATAATGGCAATTACGATATATTCGATATTGGCTTTTAAATCCATATTGTGGTTGTCCAATAAATAGCGGTACAGATAGTGTCCTGAGAAAATCAGGGTAAACGACCATAGGAACGAACTCACGATGTTGAAAAACATAAATTTCTTTTTCTCCATCTGAACGATACCCGCTACAATAGGAGCAAACGTTCGTAAGATTGGTAGGAAACGGGCAAAAATAATGGCACGTCCTCCGTGTTTTTCAAAAAACAAACGCGATTGGATCAGGTATTTTTTCTTAAACCAGAAGTTGTCTTCTTTGGCATACAGATAATGTCCGCTTTTCGCACCAAACCAGTATCCGAATATGTTCCCGATGATTCCGGAAATCGCTACAAGAGTGGCCAGCAAGGCTACATTGGCAAAATCACCATGAACAGTCATTAATTCGCGCATTAGCACTTCACTGTAGATTCCGGAAAGGAATAATAAACTGTCTCCCGGTAAAAAGAAACCGGCAAACAAGCCTGTTTCTGCAAAAACGATAAACAATACAACGTAAATTCCAATATGGTGTCCGCCGATTTCCAGGTTAATATAAAACTCCGGATTCAACAATTCTGTCCATTTAAAGCCTTCCATAATTTTTGGGTAAATTATATATAAATATTAGTTAGTTAGTTTCATTCGCTGTTTCCCATTTGTCTACGGCTGTGGTTGCCAACGCATTTCCAAGAACGTTAGTCATGCTTCGCGCCATATCACAGAAATGGTCAATTGGTAATATCAATGCAATCCCTTCGGGTGGAATACCAAACATGGCACAAGTCGCCACCACTACAATCAGTGATGCTCTCGGTACACCGGCTACTCCTTTACTGGTTAGCATGAGCACCAGTAACATGGTTAATTGTTTTTCAATCGGCATATCAATTCCATATACCTGTGCGATAAAAATACTCGCGAAGGTCATATACATCATACTACCGTCCAGATTAAACGAATAACCTAACGGTAAGGTAAACGACACAATACGTTTCTGGCATCCAAAGCGTTCCAATTCCTCAACCAGTTTTGGAAAAACCGCCTCACTACTGGTAGTTGAAAAGGCAATTAACAATGGGCTTTTGATGCGTCGCAACAACTCCCATAAACGTTTTCCTAAAATCACATAACCCACGGTGAGTAATACGACCCATAACAGGGCAATTCCGATACTAAAATCCAACAGGTATTTGGCATATAATCCGAAGATTTCAAAACCATAGCTTGCCACAGCGGCCGCAACAGCACCGAATACACCCAATGGCGCCACCCACATAATATAGGTTACCATTTTCAGGATCACATGCGAAACAACATCCAGCATTTTAATGATTCCTTTGGCAGCCTCACCCAGAGAAGCCAGTGCAATTCCGAATAAAACCGAGAAGATTACAATCTGTAAAATCTCGTTGGTTGCCATCGCTTCAAAAATACTTTTCGGAACCACGTGTTTTACGAATTCTTCCAGCGAAAACGATTGTGTTTTTTCCAATAATTCCCCGGCCGAAGAAGCATCTTCCATTTTAATTGGTGTTCCTTTACCCGGTTCTAACCAGTTTACCAATACCATCCCTAATAATAAGGACATCAGAGATGCTGAAATAAACCAACCCATGGCTTTCGCTCCAACGCGTCCCACCATTTTCATATCGCCCATTTTTGCAATTCCAACCACTAAGGTCGAAAACACCAATGGTGCGATGATCATTTGAACCAGACGAATAAAGATGGTTCCCAGTAATTTTATTTTTTCGGAAAACGAATCGATATTATCAATAGACGTAACGGATTCATTAACCGATTTATGCGTTTTTTCAAGTTTTAAAGTTTCGTTGGTTTTTAACACCTCTGGTACCACGTTTACTTTTTTACTGCTTGCCACCACGACCATAACGTCTGCCGGCAAGGTTTTATGAAGTTGGTTGTATTCCAGACTGTCTTTTATAACAAAAACTTTTTGATGGTGGGTTACCCCGTCATTGGTCTCAAATATCAGTTCATCGGCACCTTCTTTTGCAGGTGTATACCGGAGTGTATTTCCTTTTCCTAATGAATTGACCAAATACCCCAGGAAGACGCCCAGTACTAATGAGATGATAATTGCGATAAATAGTTTGTTGTTACTTTTCACGTGCATTCAATTTTAGTCCGTGAAAATAGGTATATTTTTCCAAACTGCCCGTTGCTATTTTCATAAAAAGCAATTTATCATCCGCTTCCGACCTCTTTTATCCGCTCCAAATTAGCAAAATCACAAACAAATCATTTTACCCCTACAAAAAGTTAAGATTAAGATATGGTTCACTTATGATCATCTTTAACTGATTCAAACAAAAAATGTTAAAATATATTTGTTATTCGAAAAATTTAACCTAAAAAACTCACAACCTATGAAGTGCAAATTACTTTCACTTGCTTTATTGGCAATTACGAGTGTTTCCTTTGCCCAAAACGGGAACCCTTTCTGGAAAGTGTCTTCTAAAAAAAGTAGTATGACTACTTTCGAAAAAAGAGCACCACTTCCTGTTAAAAATCTTTTTGACCTGAACCTTAACGGGCTCAAAACGGCACTTTTACAAGCACCGGACCGGTCGCTGACGTACGCCAAATCAAATGTCATCATTGCATTCCCGAATGCCGATGGCGAACTGGAACGTTTCCGTATGACGGAAGCTTCGGTAATGGCTCCGGAACTTGCCGCCCGTTATCCCGAAATAAAATCGTATGTCGGACAAGGCGTTGACGATCCATCAGCCATTATTCGTATCAGTGTTTCGCCATTGGGCGTACAGGCGATGCGAACAGCTGCCGACAAGCAGACGGTTTTTATCGAACCGTATTCGACCGATCTGGAAACCTATTCCGTTTTTAAACGTTCGGATAAAATAGCCGGTTTTACAAAATTTGAATGTGAAGTACTGGATCATGCCATTTCGAAAGTGGGCAATTCCGGTGAAGCACTTCGTCCGAATGCCGATGATAGCACACTACGTACCTATCGCCTGGCAATGTCGGTAACCGGCGAATATACCTCCTATCACGGCGGAACCAAAGCCTTGGCGCTGGCCGCAATTAACAACACCATGACACGTGTAAACGGCGTTTTCGAAATGGATTTCGGCGTTCGAATGGTGTTAATTGCCAATACCGATGCGGTGATTTATACCAGTGCCAGCACCGATCCATACGGAAGTACGGATGCCAATTATAACTCGGAATTACAATCGACTTTAACCAGTGTTATTGGTGCGTCCAATTATGACGTCGGCCACCTGATGTCTGCTATCGGAAACAACGGAAATGCCGGATGTATCGGATGTGTTTGTAAATCGAATAAAGGCAGTGGCTTTACCACCAGTACCGTTCCGACGGGCGATAATTTCGACATCGACTTTGTAGCACACGAAATGGGTCACCAATTTGGAGCTAACCACACCTTTACTTTTAGCAACGAAGGAACCGGTGTACAAACCGAACCGGGAAGTGGCACAACGATTATGGGTTATGCCGGTATTACCGGAGCCACCGATGTACAGGCACATAGCGATCCGTTTTTCCATGCGGTGAGTATCCAACAGGTAACCAATTATATTAAGACCACAACTTGTCAGACCAATACGGCTACCGGAAATTCCGTTCCTACAGCCAATGCCGGCGCCGATTATACCATTCCGAAAGGCACTCCTTTTATGCTAACCGGAACCGGAACCGATGCCAATGGCGACACATTGACCTATTGCTGGGAGCAAATGGATTCCGGAACGTCAACGACCACCTATCCGAGCGTAACCGCTACATCCGGACCTGCTTTTAAATCGTTTATACCAACCACATCCGGAGTGCGTTATTTTCCGCAAATGAGCACCGTTAAAACCGGAGCAACTTCCTGGAAATGGGAAGCTGTACCAAATGTAGCCCGATCGATGAATTTCCGTTTAACGGTTCGCGACAACCGAGCCGGAGGACCTGCCAATAATAGTGATGATATGGTTGTAACCGTAAACGCTACCGCAGGACCTTTTACCGTAAGCGCACCAAACACAGCGGTATCATGGGCTGCCGGATCGGCGCAAACCGTAACCTGGAACGTAGCCGGAACAACTGCCAATGGCGTAAACGCAGCCAATGTGGATATTCTTTTATCGACCGATGGCGGAAATACCTATCCGATTACCATTCTGGCCGGTACACCAAACGACGGAACACAATCGATTACCGTACCGAACAATCCGGGAACACAAAACCGTATCATGGTTAAAGGTTCCAACCATATCTTCTTTGATATTTCAAACGTGAACTTTACCATCACCGGCGGAACCGGAGGCGACATACAGCCACCAACCGCTCCGACGAGTTTAGCCGCTTCCGGAACGACGCAGACAACGACCAATTTATCCTGGACCGCATCGACCGATAACGTAGGTGTAACAGGTTATGATGTGTATCGTGGCACTACCTTATTAGGTACGGTAACAACAACTACTTATAATGTAACCGGATTAACGGCGAATACAACCTATACCTTTTCGATAAAAGCGAAAGATGCTGCCGGCAATATTTCGGCCGAAAGTAATATTGTTTCCGTAACGACCTTACCAGCGACGGCGAGCTATTGTACGTCCAAAGGGAACAGCGTAGCCGATGAATATATCGGACGTGTTCAGTTGGGCACAATTAACAATGCGTCTACCGGCGGAACCGGATATACTGATTTCACCAGTATTTCTACCAACCTGACCAAAGGCAGCGCCTATACGATCACGGTAACGCCAACCTGGACCGGAAGTACCTATTCTGAAGGTTTTGCCGTTTGGATTGATTATAATGGTGATAAAGATTTTGACGATGCCGGTGAGTTAGTATGGAGCCGCGCGGCTGCCACAACAACTCCGGCTACCGGAACCTTTACCGTACCCGCTACTGCAATCACAGGCGCAACAAGAATGCGTGTTTCGATGAAATACAACGGGGTTCCAACAGCCTGTGAAGCGTTCTCCTATGGTGAAGTGGAAGATTATACCGTAAACCTTCAAACCGGTGGAATAACTCCGGTTACCTATTGCACTTCTAAAGGAAACAGTGTCGCAGACGAATATATCGGACGCGTTCAGTTGGGCACAATCAACAATACCTCTACAGGCGGAACCGGTTATTCCGATTATACCAGTATTAGCACCAATCTGGTAAAAGGTGTTGCTAATACGATTACCGTAACACCAACCTGGACCGGAACGGCTTATTCTGAAGGTTTTGCTGTTTGGATTGATTACAATCAGAATGGCGATTTTACCGACAGTGGCGAACTGGTATGGAGCAGAGCGGCATCAACCGCTACTCCGGCATCAGGTTCCTTTACGGTACCGGCTACAGCTCTGAATGGCGCAACAAGAATGCGCGTTTCGATGAAATACAACGGGGTTCCAACTTCCTGTGAGGCGTTCTCCTATGGTGAAGTGGAAGATTATACCGTAAACATCACGACTTCGGCTAAAGAAAACTATGTTGGCAGAGACACTACAGTGACCGATATACAGCTATATCCGAATCCGGCCAGTGACATCCTAAACATTACCAATGTATCCGAAAAGGCAACTTTCAGAATCTTTAACCTGTTAGGCCAGGAGGTTCTTAACGGTTCCGTCCGCAACAACAACATTGCGATAAGTACCATCGCTACCGGAAATTATATTCTTGAGATCCAAGATAACGACACGGTTAGCAGCAAACGTTTTATCAAACAATAATCGTTTTTGCTATCCCTTAATTAATCCTTCTAAAGCGGCCTCTTCATAGGGTCGCTTTTTACTTTACAGTCGGAACGGTCTAATCTCAATAAAATGCTTACTTTTAAGCTTTCTTTTTTTAAAATTAATTCACGAATGAAAAAACTACTTATTTTAACCCTGGGTATGATGGGACTGACAAGCACAGCACAAGAAACCCTGAATCCGGATATTCTCTGGAAACTGGGACGTCTTTCCCCTATCGGGATTTCAAAAGACGGGAAGAATATTGTTTACAAAGTAGCCACACCTTCCATTGACGAAAACAAACTGAATTCTAAATACTACATCCTTCCGGTGAATGGTGGTATTCCTACCGAGGTTCCGGATGTGAAAAATCTGGTGGCCGATAAAAATGTTTCGCCCGATGGAAAATACATCGTATCGCACAAAGAGGTAAAAGTAGCCAAAGTCCTTGGAAAAGATTTTTATCCGGAATTGAAAAAATCGGAAGCACAAATTTACGACGGACTGGATTACCGTCATTGGGATACCTGGAATGACGGAAGTCATAACCACGTTTTTTATGCCGAAAACACCGATAAAGCTCGCGCTATCGACATTATGAAAGACGAGCCGTTCGACGCTCCGCAAAAACCTTTCGGTGGAGACGAGGATTATATCTGGTCGCACGATGGTTCCAAGATTATTTATGTAAGCAAAAAGAAAGCCGGTACCGCATATGCCATCAGTACGAATACCGATTTGTACGAATATGACATCGCAACCAAAACGACTCGCAACCTAACGGAAAACAATCCGGGATATGATACGCATCCAACTTTATCACCTATGGGTGACCTAAGCTGGTTGCAAATGAAACGCGACGGATATGAGGCCGACAAAAACGACATCATCGTTCGTCATAAAGGAATCGATATTAATTTAACCGCAGCATGGGATGGAACCGTAGATGGTTTTAAATGGAGTGCCGATGGTAAAAAAGTATATTTTATTGCCGCTGTAGACGGAACACGTCAGTTATTTGAAGTAAACTTTCCGGGTCTGACCAAAATTGCCGTACGCGTTACTCAAATTACCAATGGCGATTTTGACGTTACCGAATTGATTGGTTTCAATGGGAATACGGCTATTGTAACCCGTACTGACATGAATCATGCACCGGAAATCTATGCGTATGATCTTAAGAAAAAAAGCTGGAAGCAATTAACGACTGTAAACAACGATAGTTACGGCAAACTGACTTTAAGTAAAACCGAAAGACGGTATGTAACCACTACCGACGGTAAAAAAATGTTGGTTTGGGTGATCCTTCCTCCAAATTTCGACAAAAACAAAAAATACCCTACCTTATTATATTGTCAGGGTGGACCACAGTCGGCTTTAACGCAAAGTTATTCCTTCCGTTGGAATTTCTCACTAATGGCTTCTCAGGGTTATATTATCGTAGCACCAAACCGTCGCGGTATGCCGGGTCATGGGGTACAATGGAACGAGGCCATCAGTAAAGACTGGGGCGGACAAGTAATGGACGATTACCTATCGGCTATTGATGATGTTGCTAAAGAATCCTATGTAGATAAAACCCGATTGGGTGCTGTTGGTGCCAGCTATGGCGGATACTCGGTATTTTACCTGGCCGGAATTCACAAAAACCGTTTCAAAACGTTTATCTCCCACTGTGGTGTCTACAATCTTGAAAGTATGTACGGAACTACCGAGGAAGTATTCTTTAACAACTGGGATCACGGTGGTGCGTATTGGGAAACCAATAATCCTGTCGCTCAGAAAGCCTACAATCAATTCAATCCTATAAAACTGATCAACAACTGGAATACACCTATCCTGATTATTCAGGGCGGAAAAGACTACCGCGTTCCAATCGGACAAGGGCAGGAAGCTTTCCAGGCAGCACAGCTAAAAGGGATCAAAAGCCGTTTTATGTTATTCCCGGAAGAAAATCACTGGGTTACCAAACCACAAAACGCGCTGGTATGGCAACGTGAATTTTTTAAATGGTTAAACGAAACCTTATAATAACAGAAAACCGGAGCACTGCTCCGGTTTTTTTATACCACAAAATCCCAACCGGGCTATCCAGATCCATAAGGGTTGTCCTTTTGTATTTTCTACAGAAAAAGCTCATTCACAATAAATTGTATATTACAATCATACATAGTACTTTCTCAAAAATACTACATTTGATATTTTTTTATATATTTACATCATAATGATCCGTCACTATTCCTGACCGGAACATTATCTCATTTACCTCCCCTTTTTTTACCGGCATGATCCCCCACCGGAATATTGTTTTGCTCCAAAGGCATTTAAAACATTATATCTAAATACTAACTTAATATTTATGTCATGCGATCATGTTCTGAATCCATTTATTTTATTAAAGTTACAAATGCAGAAAAGCTGCTTACTTTATTAAAAGATAATAGTCCCTATCTGCCTGCAAATTGTAAGTCGGTAATTTCTGAACTAGAAATGACCATTTCCATTATTAAAACGCAGAATGCGACTATCCATCAAAAAAAACAACTGTATTCCGATGCGGTGGAGAATCTGAAACGAATCTTTATTAAAAGAGACGATGCCATCCGCAAACGCCTGTCTTGTATCGGAGCTTTTATTAAAGAGCATTTTGGAAAAACCTCTCAGGAAGCACTTCTGATTTCGGATTTTATATCCCAGATACGAGGCGCCAACAGGATTCACAATGTTGGCAATAGCAGTATTGAAAATAATATCAACCAAGCCTACCTCTCTTATATCACGCAGATTCAGTTGTTTTCGTCCGTGATTACGTTACTTGAAGATCTTAAAAACGCGTACACCGTCCTGGACAAAACCTTATCTATTTTGGCATTAAAAGCGATAAAGAAAGAAGCCATCGAGGCCAATGATACCGTAATCACGACCTATTCTGAATACCTACTGCTAAAAAACAACCGGGCAAAAGCCTGTACCCGATTATCCGAACTCACTCAGGAAATCAAATCTTTGGTTAAAGCGACTTCTACTATCCGGAAAACTGAATTCCGGCTTATTAAGAATCTAAAAATATAAGCCATTCCAACCTCCCCCTTTTTTATTCCCTATCCTTTTTTAATTGATTGATCCTTCAATTTCCCCTGTCAATAAATTCGTCCCGTAAGAAAATCCTTTTCACTAAGGTTACCAAAAACATAAATATGTGTTAAAATTTGGTTTCCCGTGTAACAACATCCTAATTTCGGACTCAAATTAATTGAAATCAAAAAAATTAAATTATGTACAATTTTTCTATTAAACCAGTTGTAATGGCTTCGGCTTTACTAATGGGTTTAAGTTCCGGATTCGCACAGGACAACTTAGTAAATGCGTTAAAGAATAATGCGAGTTCAAACAGTAAAGAATCATTCAAATTTACCGATGTTATTAACCTGGAAAATACATCTATCAAAAACCAGGGTTCATCCGGAACCTGTTGGAGTTATTCGGCCAACTCGTTTATCGAGTCGGAAATGATCCGTATGGGAAAACAGCCGGTTGAATTATCTCAGATTTTCTCTGCCCGTAACGCTTATGTAGAAAAAGGAAAAATGTATGTTCGCATGCATGGTGCCGTTACTTTAGGCGATGGTGGTGCTTTCCATGATGTAATGAATATGTACCGTAAATATGGTGCTGTTCCGCAAACCGTTTATACCGGATTAAACTACGGAACCGACAAAAATAAATTTGCCGAAATGAGTGGTGTGATGGAAGGTGTATTGGCAGCTGTAGTTAAAAATCCAAATGGAGAGTTAACACCAAACTGGGAAAAAGCCTATACTGCTGTTATTGACGCTTACTTAGGTCAGGTTCCGACTTCTTTCGACTATAAAGGAAAAAAATATACGCCGCAATCTTTTGCTAAAGAGGTAGTGGGTATTAACCCGGACGATTATGTGGAAATTTCTTCCCTACAGGAATATCCTTACTATTCTAAATTCACCTTATTAGTACCGGATAACTGGGCTTTCGATCAGGTATATAACGTAAAAATGGATGAGTTAACAGAAATCATCGACAATGCGGTGAAAAAAGGATATACAGTAGCGTGGGCTGGTGACGTTAGTGAAAAAGGATTCAGCTGGAAAAATGGTGTAGCCTTTATTCCTGAGAAAAACTTTGCCGATATGACTCCGGAAGAAAAAGCGGATATGTTTAACGGTCCGAAACCGGAAATGAAAATCACAGAAGAATTACGTCAGAAAGCATTTGACAATTATACAACTACCGATGATCACGGAATGCACATCGTGGGAATTTCTAAAGATCAGAACGGTAAAGAATACTATATCGTGAAAAACTCATGGGGTCTTTCCAACGATTACAAAGGGTATTTGTATATGACGAAAGATTTCGTAAAATACAAAACTACCGATATCATGGTTCATAAAGGAGCGATTCCATCGGCCATTGCTAAAAAGCTAAAATTATAATATACCTCACTTACCTTACTATCATCAATCAAAATCAAAATCAAGTCCCGAAGCCATCGCTTCGGGATTTTTTTATGGCATACTATTTATATGAAAATACAGTTATATTTATAAAAACGAATTGCCATGCCATTGAAGAAATATCTGCTGCATTTTTTATTTATTTATTTCATTTTCCACCTGTTCAGTTTTCTATTTGCATTGGTACTGAATCCTTTGGTATTCTGGTCGGCCAAAAACATCTTCCATATTGGCTATTCGTTCGAAACCAGTGGTAGCGGAAGCGGCGATAACACCTATGCCTACATCACTACGTTTTGGAACCTCTGTCTTAGTTTGATTCTGGCGCTACCGGTAACCATGCAGCTCAGTCAGCTTAACAATAAAAATACCTATACCACCATACGTTACCTTTTTCAGGTCACATTGCGATTGTATCTCGCGTTTTATATGTTGGTTTACGGATTTAGTAAAGTATTTCCGTTTCAATTTCCCCCTATTTTATATTTCCGACTGGCACAGCCTTACGGCGAATCGTCGCCAATGGGACTGGCATGGACTTTTATGCAGTTTTCGCCCTATTACACCGCTTTTACCGGCCTGGCCGAAGTACTAGGCGGTCTTTTACTATTAAACCGTAAAACGATCACCTTAGGAACTGTAATCCTTACCGGAGTACTCACCAATATTGTGATGATGAACCTTTGTTATGATATTCCGGTTAAAATCAGTTCCATTCATATGTTGCTGGCGGCGTTGATACTCCTGTATTACGAACGTGTCCGATTGATACGCTTTTTTATTCTGGACAAAGCCGTAACGCAAAAAGAACACACTATCTATTTGGGCGATGCCCGATCGGAAAAAGTATTGCAGTATATCAAAACCGGTTTTAAACTACTTTTATCGGTTGGAATATTTTCGGCTTTTCTAATCGCCTATCTGAAAATGCACAACCAGAACAGTAGTAATCCGCCACTCTATGGTTTTTATGAAGTGACCGATTCGGAAAACAATTCCGGTTATTTGCATTTTGTTTTTGAAACCCGCGATGCAGCCGGAATCCGCTATACAAACAATCGGGAAATGAAGTTCACGTCGACTATCGATACGGTGGCCAAATCCATCGTGTTACGCGAAATAACCGATAACGACAAAACGGTTCCCAAAGCGGAGTATTTCCGTTATGAAAAAACCAAAGACGGTTTGTTATTTCATACCGCCGATTCGGTAAAAATACAGCTAAAACACAAAACCAAAGCCGATTTTCTACTTACCGGACGTGGGTTTCACTGGATTAACGAAGAACCGTTTAACCGATAGTAATCTGATCGTATTATCCCGGTTACTCTAAAAAAGAAAACAGGCTGTCTCCATTAAGTGAGACAGCCTGTTTATATTTAAAAATGAAAATTAAGCTGAATATATCCCGTTTTTCCAAATCCGGATTCCGACCAAGTGGTCCTTTTGTTTTCCAGAAAGGTAGCGTTATCAATCACAATATTGTATTTAAAATACAACATCGGTTCGATCGATATCGAAAAATTATCCACTATGTTATACTGGATACCCAGGAGCGGCGCAATACCAACAGCATAATTATCTTTATTAACGTTTTTAAAATTGGAATAGCTACTCAATATATCGGCTCCAAAATAGAACGTCCAGTGTTTGTTTTGGCGAAACACTTTATCAGCACCTATCTTTAACCCTATTTCTGTAAATCCGCCTTCACTATCGTCTTTTTCATAACTTGCTCCGGCCCGAAGTGCATATTTTTTATTTAATGCATAACGGTATTCGAGATTATAAGCATTCTTATCGGATGAAAAAGCAGAATTAATAAAGTTCGAAATTCCTATTCCCAATCGGCTTCTAAATTGTACCGTATCAACTGTTTTTAATGGTTCGTTTTGCGAAAAACAGCATAGCGAACCCAGTAATACAAATAACAATATCGTATTTCTCAGGATCATTAATTCAGGTAATTTTCAAAGATCGCTCTGATTTTTGTTTCAAAATCACCTACATAAACATCCACATTCTCACGGGTTCCGTCTGCATAAACAATATAAATCTTTGTAGTACCATTAACCTCGTCATAAATCAGGTTACCGATCTTAGCATTATTATAATACACTTCGGCATTCGTATTGTTGTTGATTTGAGCCGGAGTTGGGTTTTCATAAGCCGTAATCGCTTCAATATTGGCTGCATAAACAATTTTAAGATCACCCACCGATACTGTTCCATTTGCCGTTTTCACATCACTGATTGATGTAATATTCCCATAATCCGAATGTTTTAATTTCACATTAGTAACAATCGAATTGGTACATCCCTGTGGCGTAGCGGAAGTATAATTTAACTGAAAATCTACAGCCGAATTTCTTCTCCATGAAAAATTATGCGTATACGGAGCCGTATAGATCACTACATCAGCATTGGTAGGCATACTAAAGTTTGTATTTACATTAAAAGTAATGTTGGATGCATTTAACGAAAACACCAAATTATTATCTCTTTTTAATGTAAAATTCACCAACGTCGGTAACCAATATGTTTCGGAAGTATAAGAAACCGAAGTATCATTGTATGCATTTAGGCTAAATTCCGCATCGTTCCCGGAATGGTTTTGACGCGATGGAAACCTTAACGTAATAATATTAGATGCCGCTTGTTTGGTCCAGCTTTGCGATGTGGAATTCCATACATATACACCGGCTCTATTGGCAAATTGCAGTTTGTTATTTAAGAACATTTTACCATATTGTCCTTCAAATTTGTTGGATAAATTTTTGATCCAGGAATCATTATAATCCTGATTTCCGGAATTGAACAATGAATATAGTATAAAATTCGAAAGTTCTCCATCGTCAAGCGTATTCAAACAGTTATAAAAACTATTAAATGTGTTGGTAATGTTTTGCTTTGCATCAGCTACCGATTCCGGTGTTGAAGCAGACGAATCTGAAGAAGAGTCGGACGAACACGAATACAGGATGGCAGCAAAAACTGTCAATCCTAAAAGTAATTTTTTAAATTTCATAAGGTTTGTTTTTGTGCGCCAAATATAGAGTATCTGAAAGCATAAAAACAAAAAAATCTCACTGATGTGTGAGATTTTTAATTATTCTGTTTTTCGGGCTTATTCTACCGGGTCTTTCATTACAAAACCTTCCATGAATTTTGTAGTATAGTTACCAGCAACATAATCCGGATCGTCCATTAATTGTCTGTGGAACGGAATTGTCGTTTTGATTCCTTCGATTACGAATTCATCCAAAGCACGTTTCATTTTGTTGATCGCTTCTTCTCGGGTTTGCGCTGTAGTGATCAACTTAGCGATCATCGAATCGTAGTTTGGCGGAATGGTATATCCGGCATACACGTGTGTATCCAGACGCACTCCGTGTCCTCCCGGCGAATGCAACGTTGTGATTCTTCCTGGTGACGGACGGAAATCGTTATACGGATCTTCGGCATTGATACGACATTCGATAGAGTGTAACTGTGGTAAATAGTTTTTACCGGAAATTGGCACTCCAGCCGCAACCAAAATTTGCTCACGGATCAAATCGTAATCAATTACCTGCTCTGTAATCGGGTGTTCTACCTGAATACGGGTATTCATTTCCATGAAGTAGAAGTTACGGTGTTTGTCAACCAAGAACTCAACCGTACCAGCACCTTCATATTTAATATATTCGGCCGCTTTAACCGCTGCATCTCCCATTTTCGTACGTAATTCGTCCGTCATAAATGGAGAAGGCGTTTCTTCTGTTAATTTCTGGTGACGACGTTGTACCGAACAATCTCTTTCTGAAAGGTGACACGCTTTACCATAGGAATCTCCTACAACTTGTATTTCAATATGGCGTGGTTCTTCGATCAGTTTTTCCATGTACATTCCATCGTTTCCGAAGGCTGCACCGGCTTCCTGACGCGCGCTTTCCCATGCTTTTTGTAAATCTTCTTTTTTCCAAACTGCTCGCATCCCTTTTCCACCACCACCGGCAGTAGCTTTTAACATGATAGGGTATCCGAATTCTTTGGCTAATTTATCCGCTTGCTCATACGATTCCAATAGACCTTCTGATCCCGGAATAGTAGGAACTCCCGCTTCTTTCATGGTTGCTTTAGCCGTAGCTTTGTCTCCCATTTTTTCGATCATTTCCGGTGAAGCTCCGATAAATTTAATACCGTGCTCTTCACAAATTTTGGAAAATTTAGCATTTTCCGAAAGGAATCCATATCCGGGGTGAATTGCATCTGCATTGGTGATCTCTGCAGCCGCAATAATGTTAGACATTTTCAGATAGGATAAATTACTTGGCGGAGGACCGATACAAACTGCTTCGTCAGCAAATTTAACATGTAGGCTTTCCGCATCTGCAGTCGAATATACGGCCACAGTTTTGATGCCCATTTCTCTACAGGTTCTGATTACGCGAAGCGCAATTTCTCCCCTGTTTGCGATTAATATTTTTTTAAACATCTCTTGAAATTTTAAATTCGGGTTAAATTTTAAATCATTTTAAATGCGGCATAAAAAAACCATCATTCAAAATTTAGCATTTAAAATTTCTTATGATGGGTCTACTAAAAATAACGGTTGGTCGAATTCTACTGGAGAAGCGTCGTCAACTAATACTTTAACGATTTTACCGGATACTTCCGATTCGATTTCATTAAATAATTTCATGGCTTCGATCACACAAACCACATCTCCTTTATTGATAGTGCTTCCTACTTCTACGAAAGGCGCTTTATCCGGTGATGGTTTACGGTATAATGTTCCGATAATTGGTGATTTAACTACCAGGTATTTGGAATCGTCATCAGCAGCCGGAGTGCTTACCGGTGCTGCCGGTGCAGGTGCTGCTACTGCCTGAGGTGCTGCCGCTTGCGGAACTGCCGCTTGCATTGGAACATGTTGAACATAAGTAGTTTCTGCTGCTCCTGCTTCTGTAGTTTTAATGGTGATCTTGAAATCATCCATCTCTAATTTTACTTCAGTAGCACCAGACTTCGCTACAAATTTGATTAGGTTTTGAATTTCTCTAATATCCATCTTGTTCGGAATTTTGATTTAGTTAGTTTTTTTGTTTATTGTAGGCCCATTTTAAATAGATAGCTCCCCAAGTGAAGCCACCACCAAATGCGGCAAAAATTATATTATCTCCTTTTTTTAAAGAATCTTCGAAATCAGACAACAATAAAGGTAAAGTTGCAGAAGTGGTATTACCGTATTTCTGGATGTTTATCAATACTTTTGATTCGTCTAACCCCATTCGGTTTGCAGTAGCATCAATGATACGTTTATTCGCCTGATGCGCTACCAACCAATTGACATCTTCTTTTGTAAGCTTATTACGCTCCATTATTTTCTCACTTACGTCAGCCATTCCGGAAACCGCATATTTAAAAACGGTTGTTCCATCCTGATGTACAAAGTGTTGTTTATTTTTTACCGTTTCTTCCGAAGCAGGTAAAATAGAACCACCGGCTTCAATTTTCAGGAATTCGCGTCCAATGCCATCACTTCTTAAATATTCATCCTGGAAGCCTAAACCTTCTGTATTCGGTTCGAACAATACGGCACCGGCACCATCTCCAAAAATAATACAAGTCGCTCTGTCGGTATAATCAATGATAGAAGACATTTTATCAGACCCTATCAATAATACTTTTTTATAACGTCCTGATTCGATGTAAGCAGAGGCTGTAGAAAGCCCGTATAGAAAACTGGAACAAGCCGCCTGCAGATCGTAGGCAAAAGCATTTGTCGCTCCAATTTGTGTTGCGGTATATACTGCCGTAGAGGCTACCGGCATATCCGGTGTTGCTGTTGCCAACAATACCAGGTCAATTTCTTTAGGATCAATTCCCGATTTTTCAATCAGGTTTTGTGCGGCTCTAATTGCCATAAAAGAAGTCCCTTGTCCTTCTTCTTTGAGAATACGTCTTTCTTTAATTCCCGTACGAGTGGTAATCCATTCATCGTTGGTATCAACCATAGTTTCCAGAACCTGATTCGACAAAACATAGTCCGGAACATAAGATCCAACCGCTGTAATGGCTGCTGTAATTTTAGTCATATGGGTTACTTTTTCTTTTTCAAATTTTAGCTGAAAAAAGTGGTGGAAATTACAAAAAAAATCCGAAACCAAGCCTTTTTTATCGCTACTTAATTCGTTTCAAAGGGTTTTTAACAAAAAAAACTCCCACATAGTGAGAGTTTTCTCTATTATTTTCTTCGATTAAGCAACAGCTTCTTGCTTATCAATTACAACCTGACCTCTGTAGTACATTTTACCTTCATGCCAGTAAGCTCTGTGATACAAATGCGCTTCTCCTGTTACAGGACATGTAGCAATTTGAGGAACCGTCGCTTTATAATGCGTTCTTCTCTTATCTCTTCTTGTTTTCGAGGTTTTTCTCTTAGGATGTGCCATCTTACTATATTATTTATCCGTTAATAGTTGTTTTAATTTGTCCCATCTGGGATCTGTATTTTCTTCTTCTTTGTGTTGTTCTTTTGGCGCTAATTCATTTAAGCGATCAATTGCTTCCGATTGTAACGTTCCGTCTTTTACTCCGGGATGAATCCTTTTGCTTGGAACCGACAATACAATTGCTTCATAAATGTATTGCATAATGTTGATTTGATATTCGCCATGAGGTAACACCAGCAACTCATCGTTCTCATCATTAAAGGTATCTCCGAATTTTACAATTAAATTCATCTTACCTTTAATTGGCAAATCAAAATCCTCGTTTGTTATATCACATGGGACATTTACCGTTCCTTTGTGTTTAAAAGCGAGTTCAAGCATTGTGCTTTTTTTGTCCAGAACCACATCAACTTTGACATCGACACCATTATAGTCATCAAAATCAAAGTGTTCAAAGAACTTCTTATCTATATGATATTCAAACTGGTGTTTTCCCTGCTTTAATCCAACAAAAGGGATCAAAAATTCTTTATCATGATTCATAACAACAGTTTTGAGCGTGCAAAGATATAAAATTATTGGAATTTCAAAGGAGTTGTAAACATTTTTTTGTTTATAACTGTTTTTGTTTGGTTTTCAAAGGGTTTTTAACCAGTTCTTTATGTTCGTTCCGGTTATTATACACATCAATTGCCAGATAAACCGCTTCTTTAAACGAATTATAATCGGCTTCTCCTTTTCCAGCAATCTCATAAGCCGTCCCATGATCGGGCGATGTTCTGATTTTATTCAGTCCGGCCGTATAGTTTACTCCGTTTCCAAACGACAAGGTTTTAAACGGAACCAATCCCTGATCGTGATAGTTAGCAATAACCGCATCGTATTTTTCATACTGACTTAATCCAAAAAAGCTATCGGCCGAAAACGGTCCGAAAACCATAATTCCACTGTCAAATAGTTTTTTCAGAGCCGGTTTGATCACCTCATCATCTTCTTTTCCGATAACACCGTTATCACCACAATGTGGATTTAATCCTAAAACAGCAATTTTAGGTCGTGTAATCCCAAAATCCTGAATCAGCGCTTTATGAACGGTTTCTATTTTTTTATGAATCAGTACTTCCGTTAGATGGTTCGACACTTCGTTAACCGGAATATGATCCGTAAACAAACCTACGCGTAAACCATCCTGAACCATTAACATCAAGGCATCACCTTCCAGTTCCTGATCCAGATAGTCGGTATGTCCCGGAAAATGAAATTCTTCCGATTGTATATTGTATTTATTGATCGGTGCCGTTACCAACACATCTACCAACCCTTCCTTTAGCGCTTTTGTAGCCGCTGTAAACGATCGGATAGCATATTTCCCTACGTTTTCATCATTGACACCAAATTCAAGATTAACACCTTCCCGCCATACATTCAATACGTTGATTTTTCCGGGAACAATTTGCTCCATCTTATCAATCCCGTGAAGGTTTGCATTGAGCTGTAATGTTTTCTTTATAAAGGAAAGGATTTTCACATTAGCAAAAATGACCGGTGTACATAGCTCCAGCATACGGGTATCCTCGAACGTTTTCAATACTACTTCGCTCCCAATCCCGTTTAGATCCCCTATGGAAATTCCTACAATTATATTTTCTGCTTTTTTCACCATGCCGACTAGTTATTTATTACTAATTTTGGATATGCAAATTTAGCAAAATAAATCAGTTATGTTTACAGGAATTATCGAAACTCTCGGAACCATCCGGAACATCCGAAAAGAAAACGACAATATTCATATTCACGTCCAATCTTCCATAACCCACGAACTTAAAATTGACCAAAGTGTTTCCCACAATGGAGTCTGCTTAACCGTGGTCGCTATTGATGGCGACACCTATACAGTAACCGCCATAAAAGAGACACTTGACAAAACCAATTTAGGCAGTTGGCAGACAGGAGATTTGATCAACTTGGAAAGAGGAATGAAACTAGGCGATCGTCTGGACGGCCATATCGTTCAAGGTCATGTGGATCAGACTGGAACCTGCAAAAATATTCAGGATGCGAACGGCAGTTATTATTTCACGTTTGAATATGATTCAAAATTACGCAACATCACAATCGAAAAAGGCTCCGTTACCGTTAATGGTGTAAGTCTTACTGTGGTTAACTCCAAAGAAAACGAGTTTAGCGTTGCCATCATACCGTATACTATGGAACACACTAACTTTAAGAATTTTAAAGTCGGCACTACCATTAATCTGGAATTTGATGTGATTGGAAAATATGTCAGTAGGTTACACGAACTACGACAATAAAAAAAAGCGTCCGATTATTCGGACGCTTTTTTTGTATGATAGTTTTTGTAATAGTAAAATGCATATAACAGCCCTACACCCAACAGTAAATAAAGGCGCTCGTCTATAGGCGCTCCCGGAGGTGGCGGTGCACCATTTTCCGGAGGCGGCGGTACCGGCGCTCCAATAGCTGACAGTGTATTTAAAATGAAATAGGAAAAGACTCCTATTTTTATAAAGCTGTTTTTCATTTGGCAAAAATAAAAAATATTCTTAACGTGAATAAAAAATATTTTACAAGAAATTGTTAATCTATTTGAAATAATCGCAAATTTCACACAGAAAAAAGGCCTTTCTTCCAGTAGTTCTGCAGGACACGAATGTAGCAAGTTTTTTTAACAAAACAATCTTTTTCCTTAAAAAAATAGACCAATACTCCGTTTTTTCTGTTTATCTGCAAAAATTAGACTAATTGTCCCAACAAGACTTATTTATGTCCCAGGAGACCTATTATTTTACAAACGACACTTCTAGCTTTAAAGTGTTTCCTTTCAAAAAAATGCTACAATACCTCTATTTTCATTAATACTTCTAACACCTATTTTCTTTTTTTACTTTTTAGACATTATATGATCAGTTTATTCTCGCAAAAAAACCGAGACAAAACGTTCGTTAAACTGGAAAGAAAGATCACTTTTTGGCCAATCTAAAAAGGCAACTTTAATTTTCCATTCCCAACTC
>NZ_JASLCE010000071.1 GCF_030146175.1 Flavobacterium sp.
TAGAAATGGCAAGATCAGTAAACTCAGTAGCTTCAAGAGCAAGAAGAAAAAGAATTTTGAAGCAAGCCAAAGGATTCTTTGGAAGACGTAAAAACGTTTGGACAGTAGCGAAAAACGCGGTTGAAAAAGCAATGCAATATGCTTACCGTGGAAGAAAGCAAAAAAAGAGAAATTTCCGTGCATTATGGATTATGCGTATTAACGCTGGTGCACGTTTACACGGAATGAGTTATTCTCAATTCATGGGTAAAATCAAAGCTAACAACATCGAATTGAACCGTAAAGTTCTTGCCGATTTAGCAATGAACCACCCTGAGGCTTTCGCAGCTATCGTAACTAAAATTAAATAAAAAACGTTTGTTAAACATATTTATCTTACTTATTACAAAGCCCATTCTTATGAATGGGTTTTTTGTTTTAGTGAACATCAGAAACATTTCGGTTTCTTTATAATTGTACTACCTTTGTCGCCTATTGTATTCAAATGAAAAAAGATATTTCTTCCGGCACTGCCAAAACCTTACATCCGCGTAACCAACACAACAGTCGTTACGATTTTGATTTCCTGATTTCGGTCTATCCCGAACTGGAAGCCTATACCACCACTACTCCGTTTGGTGATACGAGTATTGATTTTGCCAATCCCGATGCCGTTAGAATGCTTAATAAAAGTCTTTTAAAGGCCTATTACGCGATCGATTACTGGGAACTTCCCAAAACCAACCTTTGTCCTCCTATCCCGGGACGTGCCGATTATATCCATTATATCGCGGATATTTTAGCCGAAAACAATTCCGGAAAAATCCCAACCGGGAATACGGTACGTATCCTCGATATCGGAACCGGTGCCAGTTGTATTTATCCGATCATTGGTCATCAGGAATATGGATGGTCATTTATTGGGACAGAAGTAGACAAACCGGCTAAGAATACAGCCGAAACGATCGTTTTAAAAAATCCGAATCTTAAAAATGAGATTCGCCTTCGTTTACAACCCAGCAAGCGTCAGGTTTTTAAAAATATCATTGGTGAAACGGAACAATTCGATTTTACGATTTGCAATCCGCCATTCCACGATTCGAGAGAAGCGGCTACCAAAGGAACCGAACGAAAACTCAAAAACCTCGGAAAAAATACAGCCGGAAAACCAGTGCTTAACTTTAGCGGACAAAATAACGAATTATGGTGTGAAGGCGGCGAACGCGCGTTTATCACAAACATGATTTATGAAAGCGTACACTTCCAATCGCAATGCCTGTGGTTTTCGACTTTGGTTTCCAAAAATGAAAATCTAAAAGCGTTGTATTCCGTTTTAAAGAAAGTCAAAGCCGTAACAGTAAAGACTGTCAATATGGAACAGGGAAATAAAGTAACACGTATTCTGGTTTGGTCGTTTCAGGACGAAAACCGACAAAAAAATTGGAGCGCCGATCGATTCAACAGTTCGAAATAGAAGTATAATCCAGTTTTAAAAGATCGACATTCCGGTTTTGGTTGTGAGTAGCTCAAGCGCATTCATTCCCAATTCCGAATTTCCTTTTTCGTTTAATCGCGGACTCCAGGTTGTAACGGTAAAATTTTTAGGATATAATGCCGCAATACCACCACCGATTCCGCTTTTGCCGGGTAATCCTACTTTATAAGTAAACTCGCCGGATTCATCGTAAAAACCACACATCTGCATTAGCGCATTTAAACGTTTCGCCTGACTTTGTGTGAGCACCTGCTGACCGCTTTTGGTGATTCCGCCATTGGCAAAAAAGAAAAAAGCATGTGCCAGTTCTTTACAGCTCATTTCAATAGAACATTGAAAAAAGTAAAAATCCAGAACGGTATCTACATCGTTTTCGATATTACCAAACGATTTGATAAAATTCGCCAAGGCCACATTCCGAAATCCGGTTTGCTTTTCCGATTCGGCCACACTGCGATTAAAGTCTATATTCGGACTTCCGGACAAGGTTCGAACAAAATTCAGAAATTCATTTTTAGGATCTTTTAATTGCGATACCAACATATCGGCTACCACAATCGCTCCGGCATTAATAAACGGATTGCGCGGTATTCCTTTTTCGTATTCCAACTGAACAAGCGAATTAAACGGATTCCCGGAAGGTTCTACTCCTACCCGTTCCCACATCCGTTCGCCCAATAGCGAAAACGCCATGGCAACCGTTAGTGTTTTGGAAATACTCTGAATGGAGAATTTTTCGTCACTATTCCCAATACCAAAATCATCACCATTGAGTGTTGTAAGGTGCATTCCGAACTTATCGGGATCAATTTTAGCCAATTCGGGAATGGTTTCCGTAACAGTTCCGGTAACCGGTAATCGTTTTATTTGTTGGTATATTTCCTGAAGAATGGCCGTATAATTCATGCGTTCGCTTTAATTGAACCACAAAAATATGCTTTTTCCTAAAAACTGTCGTTATTGAAACGACAAACTATCGAGACTGACAATCTTGTTCTGGATGGCATAAACCACCAATCCGGCCACATTTTTAGAATCGGTCTTCAACAACAGATTGTTACGATGCCCTTCTACAGTTCTTGGACTAATAAACAATTTTTCGGCGATCTCGTTTGTATTCATCTGACCACAGATCAGTCGAAGAATTTCGATTTCCCGATTCGTCAGATAATCTTCATCCAGATTGGTTTTGGATTTTTTCTGTTCAAGAATCATGTTCTCATTCACTACCTGCATCACAAAATCGTTGTAGTAAAAACCTTTGTCCATCACCTCATTAATGGTAAACAGCATTTCGATTGGTGACGCATTTTTAACCAGATAGGATGCCGCACCAACCTGAACCATATTGGCAATAAACGGTTTGGAATCGTAACTGGTGAGCGCGATAATTTTGATTTGCGGATACCGGCGATGAATGAATTTGGTCGCTTCGACACCGTTTACCATAGGCATTTTAAGATCCATCAAAATAATATCGGGCAAACGTTGCTCGTTCAGATTTAGGTAATCAATCAGTTCCCCGCCATTGGACGCTTCAAAAAGTATTTCGAAGTTTTTTTCCCGTTGCAGGATAAAAGCTATTCCTTTTCGGAATAAGGCTTCATCGTCGACTAAAATAATTTTGATCATAGGTGCTAAAAATTTATTGTGACATGAATTCCCTTATTAATTTCGCTTTCTACGCGTAGTTCTCCTTCCAACATTGCAACCCGACTTTCGATATTTTTCATTCCCAAGCCAGCCAGTTTTTTAATATCGCTGGTATCAAAACCACTACCGTTATCGGAATAATTGCAATAAAAACCATTGTTATCCTTCGTAAAAACAATCGCAATCCGGGATGCTTTTCCATGCCGCAGTGAATTGTTGATCAATTCTTGTAAAATTCTAAAAATATGCAAGTGCTGTTCGACCGGAAGCGTATCAAAAGTCCGTTGTTTTGCATCGTTACTATATTCAATTTGTATGGCACCGCCACTACTTTGCTGACAAAGTTCGTCGATGGCCGCATGCAATCCGAATTTGTCTAATATTGGCGGTAATAAATTATGGGCGATCGTACGGGAACTTTCCAATACGACACCGGTGGTGGAAATAATATTTCCGGTTATTTCCTGTACTTCGGCAGGCGATAAATCGGCTGAAGTTAGCAAATGGCTGTTTAGCGTAATAATATTAAGCTTGGAACTGATATCGTCGTGCAAATCCTGAGCAATTCGCTCCCGTTCCTTTTCCTGTGTAAGAATGGTAGCCTGCAACAGTTTTTTCTGGTAATCGATTTCAAGATCTTTCTTTTCGAGTTCCTTCTGGATGATTTTTTTCCGGGAATAATACACAAAAAACAATACGGCGATAATCATCAGGACAAACGCGATAAACGTATAGATTACCGCACTGATTATTTCCATATCTTTTGGATTGAGATTATTCATAGACTTCGTTTTTTTTCAGGGAACGCTTTCGCCATTCGATAAAGATAAACAGTTGATAGATTACCACAAGAGTTGCATTTAACAACCAGACCACATTTCGGGATTCGAGTTGTAAGGTGTTGATCAGATTTCCGGAAAGAAACAACACCGTGCTTCCGAACAAATACACCAATATACCGGTATTGATATAGTAATAGCGCTTTTCCTTATTTAACAGGTTATAAAAATGAAACATCGAATAAATAATGATCAAATATGATGTAATAAAAATTTCGAACAGATTAAAGCGAAAAAACAGCTCTTTATCGGTTAGATATTGTATTCCGAGAACGCATAAACACGTCATTAAACAAGTTCGTACGATTCGTCGTTGCACTTTCTGCTCCAGAATTTCCAGATAAAAGAAACTTAAAAACACCATTTGCAGGATAAAATAGAAATGCGACAGGAACAAATTATGAATTCCGTTGTTTTTAAGCAAGCTGGTAAAAAACTGGATTATTGCGATAACCAGCAAATAAAGGGTAACTATTTTATAGGCTTTTTCTTCTTTCCGGTAATTTTTCAAATACAACAGCAGATTGATTCCCGAAAACAGATACCCTAAATAAATGATATAATTAATCAAAAGCAGCGTTTTTTATTCTCCACTGATAAAGGGAGCTTTTTTATTACACATACTTGGGCAAGGTTCTGAAAAATCATAAATATAAAAACCTTTGTTTTCATCGATCATATCATTACCATCGGCATCGACTCCAACGATCATTAGTTTTTCCACATGGTCTTCGTCGACTCCCAGATAGGCTCTTACATTGACAACGCCACATTCGCTCATTACCTCTGTAAAGTCAATTCCCGGGACTAAAAATGCCTTTAATTTATGGTGCCCTACATAGTCACCTTTTTTTTTCTTCCATCTGTCGGCCCACTCCTGAGCAGTGTCCAAAGTAATCGTATTTTTTGCCATATATAAGTGATTAAGTTCCGTGTAAAAATAATACTATTAATTTTTATTTTCAATGATTCCGTTAAAAATAATCGCAATTTATCACACTTTGTTATACAAAAGTAATCAAATCATAAATAAATAGTAAAAAATCAAACATTTAAGAAAAAAATGTTATACAAATTGTACAAAAAAAGCCTTCCGGTTTAGGAAGACTTTATATCGGTATATGCTAAAAGCAGACCTATCAAAAAGCTAGGTTTTTAGTTTTTTCTTTCTGGCCGCCGGAAATAATACATTATTTAAAATCAGGCGATAACCCGGAGAATTCGGATGCAAATCCAAAACCGTAGGCGCATCCCCTACGCGGTGCTCATAATCTTCCGGATCATGGCCACCGTAAAATGTAAACATTCCTTTTCCTCTTGTACCGTGAATGTAACGCGCTTCACCATTGGCCTTATTTTCACCCATCACCAACACGCTCGATTTAATTCGTTCACTATCGAAAGCGGTTGTTTGTCCCATAAAACCTTTGATCAATTGTGTATGATTCTGACACAACATACTTGGAATCGGGTCCCATTTGGCCGAATATTCCATCAGTGAAAAATAATCGTTATCCGGTAGTACTTTTCGTTTTCGTGACATATCGATATCCGAAAACTCATAAACCATCGGATTTCTTTCCAGGATAAAATCTTTAAAGGCAAAACTTTTATTATAATCGATTCGCGACTGATAATTAGCATCACTATCGTCGCCATCGAACATTGGTTCGCAAATATCCACACCTTCGGCCGACAAAGCGATATCGAAACTATCGGTTGCCGAACACATCGCAAACATAAAACCACCACCAATCACAAAATCGCGGATTTTATTGGCTACGGCCAGTTTTTCCTGTGAAACTTTACTAAAACCCAATTTCTTAGCCAGTGCTTCGGCGTCTCTTTTTTGTTCGATATACCAGGGTGCGTTGCGATAGGCTCCAAAAAATTTACCGTATTGTCCGGTAAAGTCCTCGTGATGTAAGTGTAACCAATCGTATAACAACAAAGCATCACTTAATACTTCTTCGTCATAAATGGCGGTAAACGGAATCTCGGCATAGGTCAGCACCAAGGTCACGGCATCGTCCCACGGTTGTTTTCCCTTTGGTGTATACACCGCTATTTTGGGTGCTTTTTCCAGCACTACGGTTTCCATATTCTGAGAAGGTGAACTGATATCTTCTAAAATACCATTGGTTTGCCCATCGGAAAGTACTTCAAAAGTAACCCCACGGATCTGGCATTCTTTTCGGATTTCCGACGCATCCGGCAATAAAAACGAACCGCCACGATAATTGAGTAACCAACTCACTTTATAGTGTTTGTCCAATGCCCAATACGTAATTCCGTAGGCTTTCAGATGATTTTGCTGTCCTTCGGCTTCCATCGGCAATAAAATAAAAGCCGCTTTTGCCGACAAAGAAACCAACATTAGTGCTATGATATATAGGGTATTTCGAAGACGCATTCCTGTATTTTTATTTTCAAAGATAAACTATTTCAAAAACAAAAGGGCATAAAAAAAGGCCTGCCAGAGCAGACCTTATACTATTTTTAGAACGGCACATCACTGTCGTCGTCGAAATTATTCATATTACTACCAAATGCTTCGTTGGCCGATGGCAGGTTTTTGGTGATAAATGCTGTTTCATCCATATTCATACGGGAAGGCAATTCGTCGAAAGGCGAGCTAAAGTCATCCAGATTGTCGAATTTACCGAGATTTCCGATAAACTTCAAACGGATATTATCCAATCCCCCGTTACGGTGTTTTGCAACGATAAACTCGGCCTGACCTTGTGTTGGTGAACGCTCTTCGTCGTCCCACTCGTCAATTTTATAATATTCCGGTCGGTAAATAAACGATACGATATCGGCATCCTGCTCGATCGCTCCGGACTCCCTTAAGTCGGAAAGTAACGGACGTTTACTGGCACCACGGGTTTCTACTGCACGCGATAACTGCGACAGGGCGATTACCGGTACATTTAACTCTTTTGCGAGGGCTTTTAAGTTTCGGGAAATCGTCGAAATCTCCTGTTCCCTGTTTCCGCCGCCTTTACCACCACCTCCGGCTGTCATTAACTGAAGGTAATCGATAACGATCATTTTAATTCCATATTGCGAAGCCAGACGTCTTGCCTTGGCCCTAAGGTCAAAAATGGAAAGTGATGGGGTATCATCAATATATAAAGGTGCTTTTTCGAGGTTCTTCACCTTGATGGAAAGCTGTTCCCATTCGTGTTTTTCAAGTTTACCGGTACGCAGTTTTTCGGACGATAAACCGGTTTCGGAAGAGATCAAACGGGTGATCAACTGTACGGATGACATCTCCAGAGAGAATAAAGCCACGGGCGCACCGGCATCGATAGCCATATTACGAGCCATCGAAAGTACGAAAGCTGTTTTACCCATACCCGGACGTGCTGCAATAATGATCAAATCCGATGGCTGCCAACCGGATGTTAGTTTATCCAGATCGTGAAACCCAGTTGGGATTCCACTTAATCCTTCTTTATTGGAAATTTCCTCGATTCGTTTTTTCGCCTGAATTACCAAACTCTGCGCCGTTTCGGAACTACGTTTGATATTTCCCTGTGTTACTTCATACAGTTTTGACTCGGCTTTGTCCAGCAAATCGAATACATCGGTCGTTTCGTCGTAACTTTCTTCGATAATCTCATTTGAGATTTTGATCAGACTTCGCTGGATATATTTTTGCAGAATAATACGCGAGTGAAATTCAATGTGTGCCGAAGATGAAATTTTCTGGGTTAACTGAATCAGGTAGAAATCACCACCGGATAACTCCAGTTTGGCGTTTTTCTTTAACTGCGCTGATACCGTTAATAAGTCAATCGGCTGTGTGTCGTTAAAAAGTTCAACAATCGCTTCAAAGATGTATTTGTGTGCATCTTTATAAAAAGCATCGGGTTGAAGGATGTCAATAACCTCATCCACACCTTTTTTATCGATCATCATCGCGCCCAAAACCGCTTCTTCCAGGTCTAATGCCTGAGGTGGCAATTTTCCTTTTTCAAGGTTAATGATGGTTGTTTTGTCAACGCGAATAGGATTTATGTTTTTGAGGTTTTCCATACTGCTAAGGTAGCCATTTTTTAGGTAATACTAATTTGAATTGTGAGCAATGAATGTTTATAACCCATCTAAAAATGTTGATAAGCCAAAAAAAAATCCGAAGTTGTAAGACTTCGGATGATTGTATTTGTAAGTAATTGAATTTATTCTTTGAACTCACCCATTTTGCTGTATTTATCCATACGCTGTTCAATCAATTCTTCTGTTGATAAGTCTTTTAACTCATTATATCCTTTCAGGATATATTGTTCAACGGTTTTGAAAGTTGTATCACGGTCGTAATGTGCGCCGCCAAGCGGTTCCGGGATAATATCGTCGATAAGTTTTTGTTTTTTCATATCATACGATGTCAGTTTTAATGCTTCAGCAGCCTGCTCTTTGTATTCCCAGCTTCTCCATAGGATAGACGAACAGGATTCCGGAGAGATAACCGAGTACCAGGTGTTTTCCAACATGTATACTTTATCACCCACACCAATTCCCAAAGCACCACCGGAAGCACCTTCACCAACAATAACGGTGATGATTGGCACTTTAAGACGGATCATTTCGAAAATATTTCTGGCAATGGCTTCCCCTTGTCCTCTTTCTTCCGCTTCCAATCCTGGGTATGCACCCGGAGTATCCACTAAGGTAACCACAGGGATTCCGAACTTCTCAGCCATTTTCATCAAACGAAGCGCTTTACGATATCCTTCCGGATTGGCCATACCGAAGTTACGGTATTGTCTGGTTTTGGTATTGTATCCTTTTTGTTGTCCGACAATCATAAACGACTGACCACCGATTTTACCCAAACCACCGATCATCGCTTTATCGTCTTTTACTCCTCTGTCTCCGAAAAGTTCCAGAAAAGTGTCCCCACAAAGGGCTCTAACGTGATCCATAGTATAAGGTCTGCTTGGATGTCTGGACAACTGAACGCGTTGCCATGCCGTTAGATTTTTATAGATATTCCTTTTGGTTTCTTCTAATTTTTTCTCGATTTGCTTGCAAGTATTTGATACGTCAACATCCGATTCAAGGCCGATGATCTGGCATTTATCCAGTTGATCTTCAAGTTCTTTAATAGGAAGTTCAAAATCTAAATATTCCATTTTTTTATACCTTTTTGGGTTTAGTTTGCCTACAAAGATAAATTATCATTTTATATTGTAGTAACAATTTATTAATTTGTTTTTATTTTTTTATAGTTCTTGGCTACGCCGTTCAGGATTACTGTAAGCAGGATTATAGCTGCTCCGACATAAAACGACGGGCTCATTTTTTCTTTATCCTGAAAGACCAGAACCGCCAGGATTATCCCGTAAATCGGTTCCAGATTGATCGTTAACATCACCGTATACGGACTCAGGTATTTCATCACTTTTACCGAAGCCAGAAAGGCATAGGCCGTACAGATCGATCCCAATACCAAAAGCCAGATACAATCGGATAACGACAGTGAAAAAAACGACGGTGTAAAATAACCGCTAAACAACATATAGAGGGTTAAAAATCCAACGCCGCCTAACAATTCGTAAAACGTAATCACGGAGGCTTCGTGTTTTTGGGCGAATTTTCCGTTGATCACTGAAAATAATGCCGATAAAAAAGCGGATGTCAATGCCAGCATAATCCCCTGTACATGGTCGCCTTCGACATTAAAGATAATCCCCAGTCCAACAATTACGATAAGACCGAACAATACCTCATACCAGATCATTTTCCGACCGTAGAAGATCGGTTCCAGAAAGGAGGCAAAAAAGGCACCTGTGGATAAGCAAGCCAGCGTTACAGAGATATTGGAGACTTTAATCGCCATAAAAAATGTAAGCCAGTGCAAGGCAATAACGAGTCCGCCGAGCAGAAAACCCGCCAGTATTTTTCCCGAGGCTCCGATAGGTCTTTTCCGAACCAGCAAAAACAGGAAAACCAGTAGCAAAGCGACCATCATCCGATACCATACCAATGGTAGCGCATCCAATGAAATCAGTCCGCCTAAAATAGCAGTGAATCCCCAAATAAAAACAATTAAATGGAGATGTAGGTAACTTTTAATATTATCGTTTGGCATTTCTGAGGAGATAAATAGCTAAGATTCCGAATACGACATTGGAAAACCATACGGCTACCAACGGCGGCACGCTGGATTTTTCGGCCAGTGTCGCAAAAATCTTATCGAAGAAAATAAAGGTAAAGGCAATTGCAATACCCAATGCCAGGTTCACTCCCATTCCGCCTCTTCTTTTCATCGAAGAAACAGAAACGGCAATAATCGTAAGGATAAAAGCCGAAACCGGGATACTGTATTTTTTATATTTTACGACCAAATAGGTGTTAATATTGGGCGACCCGCGTTGTTTTTCTTTTTCGATAAAACGGTTTAACTCGCCCAGATTCATGGTTTCGGCCACATATACTACCGGAGTAAGATCCTCCAGGTCGAAGTCCATTTTCATTTCCTTATGATCGCGCTTTTCGAGTATATCATTCAGCTCTCCTATAGTTCGTTTGGAATAATTATACAAGGTATACGTACTGTCCTTCGGATTCCATTTAATCCGACTGGCATTAATTTTATACTCCAATTGATTTCCTTTGAATTTCTCCAGCGTAAAGTTGAAAGCCACCTTTGATTCGTAATTAAAATTACTCACATAGATAAACTCATTTTTACTGATTTGCCGGTAAACGTCCTGGTTTTCCCTGACGGTAGGACTATTGGAGAGATAATTGTAACGAAAATCATTAAATCCCTGACTGGCTTTAGGCACCAGAAAGAAGCCCATTACGAGCGAAAACAACGATACAAGGGTTGCTCCGATAATATAAGGTCGCAAAAAGCGGGTAAAGGAAATTCCCGAACTTAAAATGGCTATAATTTCGGTATTATTGGCCAGTTTGGACGTAAACCAGATTACCGATAAAAACAGGAATATCGGAAAAAGCAGGTTGGCAAAATATATTGTAAAGTCGTAATAGTATTTTAAAATCGCTGTTAGCGGAACTTTGTTCGCCAGCATTTTATTGATCTTTTCGGAAACGTCGATTACAATCCCGATCGGGATAAACATCAATAACATTACCGAAAATGTTACCAGATAACGTTTTAAAATATATTTGTCAATTATTCTCATCCGGGTTATCGAAAATTAAAGTTGTCGTTCGGATTATAAACGTTGGCTCATTTGTTTTACCATTTTTTCTTTCCACTGATAGAAATCACCGGCTAAGATATGTTTTCTGGCTTCGCGTACCAACCACATATAGAAACCAAGGTTGTGAATGGTCGCAATCTGTTTCCCTAAATATTCGTTAGCGGCAAACAAATGGCGTAAATAGGCTTTTGAATATTCCGTATCTACAAAGGTGATTCCCATTTCATCGATTGGAGAGAAATCGGCTTCCCATTTTTTGTTTTTGATATTGATGGAACCGTTAGCCGTAAACAGCATTCCGTTACGGGCATTACGGGTTGGCATCACACAGTCGAACATATCGATTCCCAGTGCGATATTTTCCAAGATATTAATTGGAGTTCCAACACCCATCAGGTAACGCGGTTTGTCTTCCGGCAAAATAGCCGTTACGACTTCGGTCATGGCATACATTTCTTCTGCCGGTTCTCCAACAGAAAGTCCGCCGATGGCATTTCCTTGTGCGCCAACACTGGCGATATATTCTGCCGACTGCTGGCGTAAATCTTTATACGTACTTCCCTGAACAATCGGGAAAAATGTTTGTTCGTAGCCGTATTTAAACGGTAATTTATCCAAATGTGCAATACAACGATCCAACCAACGGTGGGTCATATGCATCGAACGTTTGGCATAACGGTAATCGCACGGATACGGCGTACATTCATCAAAAGCCATGATGATGTCGGCACCAATTGTACGTTGGATTTCCATTACATTTTCGGGTGAAAAGAAGTGATACGAACCATCGATATGCGATTTGAACTTCACTCCTTCTTCTTTGATTTTACGATTGGAAGAAAGCGAATACACCTGATAACCGCCACTATCCGTAAGAATATTGCGATCCCAGTTCATGAATTTATGCAAACCGCCGGCTTTTTCAAGAATTTCCGTTTGCGGGCGCAGGTATAAATGATAGGTATTTCCTAAAATAATATCGGGATTAATATCGTTTTTCAATTCACGCTGGTGTACTCCTTTTACGGAAGCCACCGTTCCTACTGGCATAAATATTGGTGTTTCAATTACACCGTGATCGGTAGTTATACTTCCCGCTCTTGCTTTGGACAACGGGTCTTTCTGTACTAAATCGAACTTCATAATTACTTTTTACAATCGGCAAAGATAATCGAATTCGACAATTGAACAGGAGGTTACTTAGAAAATATTAACGATTATTTCATCTGCCATCCGGCGTACTACTACTGTTTTATTCCATTTTTTTCATCACAACATAAAAGCCTATAGCCGTAAGAATCGTTATCCCTCCGGTTACCAGCCAAAGCGTATCAAATCCATGCGCCGACGCCAGACGTGTTCCGCAATAGGGTGAAACGATATGCGCCACCGCATAGGCCAAGGCTCCAAATCCCATATAGGCACCGCGGTTTGAGACTCCGGAACGTTGTACCGTTACGGTAGCCACAAAAGGCATGACCAATATTTCCGAAATACACAAAACAAACATGGAAATATATAGCAATGTAAATTTACCCGGTAACACCAGCATCGAAAAAGACAATCCACATAAAAGGGTTCCCATGATGATCACCTGAGCCGATGTCATTTTTCGTTCGGCTAAATGTACCAATAACATTTCCAACGCAAAAACCACTATACCACTATAAGCCAGTAACATTCCGATATCGGCTTCCGTTAATTTATGGATTTCTTTATAAAACAACGGCAACGTACTGAGCAACTGAAAGAAACAAATCGCATATAAGGCCGTTAATATATTAAACAAAATAAACGGCTTGTCTTTATAAGGTGAGATCTCCTTTTCGGTATCATGTGCTTCTTTTTTGAGTACGTTTTCATTCCCTTTTCGGTTTCGGAAATAGAAGAAAAACAAGGTTCCCGCTACAATCGCACCGATAGCATTTCCGTAGAAAAGCCAGTCGTAGGAAATAAGCGCCAACAATCCTCCGAGTGCCGGACCAATGGAAAAGCCCAAATTTATCGCCATTCGGTTTAACGAAAAAGCGCGGGTAATATTTTCCGGTTTGGCATAATAGGCCACCGAAACGGAATTTGCCGGACGAAAAGAATCGGTAATCACACTTAAAATAAAAATCCCAACCGCCAGTGTTTCCACTGTTTTAAAAAACGGTAAGATACAAAACATCGGAACCGACAACAACAAACTGGTTGTTTGCACTTTAAAATGTCCGATTTTGTCAGTTAACCAACCGCCCAACCACGATCCGGTAACGGCGCCTAACCCAAAACAACTTAAAACCGTTCCGGCTTCTTTCATCGAAAAATGCAAGGCCTGCGTCATATAAATACCCAGAAAAGGCAGCACCATAGCACCACTTCTGTTGATAAAAATAACCAAAGCCAGCATCCAGGCCGGACGCGACAATCCCCGGTACGAATCCAGATAGATCGTTAAAAATCGTTTCATTTTGTTGACAGGAAATAGAATATTAAAAAGAGTTACTAAAAGTACTACATTTCGTTCAGACTGCGCATCACTATTCCCTATTTATTATTAGTCTACATTTATAAAGAGAAAAAGAGTTTGGTACATCTTTAAAATAAAGCTATTTTTGCCATAGTATAACTTTTACATAAAAAATGAAGCCTAACACTCAACAATTAAACGACTTAACAATTCAGGTTAGAAGAGATATCCTTCGTATGGTTCATGCTGTAAATTCAGGTCACCCGGGAGGTTCTCTTGGATGTACGGAATTCCTTGTAACCTTATACCAACACCTAATGGACCGCAAAGAAGGTTTTGATATGGATGGTATTGGAGAAGATTTGTTCTTCCTTTCTAACGGACATATTTCACCTGTATTTTACAGCGTATTGGCGCGAAGCGGTTATTTTCCGGTATCGGAACTGGCTACTTTCCGTCTAATCAATTCCCGTTTACAGGGACACCCAACGACACATGAAGGACTACCGGGTATTCGCGTAGCATCCGGATCGTTAGGACAGGGAATGTCGGTAGCTATTGGTGCTGCCTTAACCAAAAAATTAAACGGAGACAATCATATTGTTTATAGTTTACACGGTGACGGTGAATTACAGGAAGGTCAGATCTGGGAAGCTGCAATGTATGCTTCCGCTAAAAAAGTAGACAACTATATTGCTACTGTCGACCTTAACGGAAAACAAATTGACGGTACTACCGAAGAAGTTTTATCATTAGGTGATTTGAATGCTAAGTTCACTGCTTTTGGATGGGATGTTTTGGAAATTAAAGACGGAAATAACATCGAAGCGATCATTTCAGGAATGACAGAAGCCAAATCGAGAACCGGAAAAGGAAAACCGGTTTGTGTATTACTACACACCGAAATGGGTAACGGCGTTGATTTTATGATGCATACGCACGCTTGGCACGGAAAAGCGCCTAACGATGCGCAACTGGAAAGCGCATTGGCACAGAACCCTGAAACTTTAGGCGATTATTAAGCCGCCGTTCCGTTACACCCTTATTTAATTTAAAGTCGACAATGAAAAAATATACCAACACAGGAAATAAAGACACCCGTTCCGGTTTCGGAGCTGGATTAACCGAATTAGGACAAAAGAATGAAAATGTAGTTGCTCTTTGCGCCGATTTGATCGGATCGTTAAAGATGGATGATTTTAAAAAGAACCATCCGGAGCGTTTCTTCCAGATCGGAATTGCCGAAGCAAACATGATTGGAATCGCAGCAGGAATGACTATTGGTGGTAAGATTCCATTTACCGGAACTTTTGCCAATTTCTCTACCGGAAGAGTTTACGATCAGATTCGTCAATCGGTTGCCTATTCGGATAAAAACGTAAAAATCTGTGCTTCGCACGCTGGTTTAACGTTAGGAGAAGACGGTGCTACTCACCAAATCCTGGAAGACATCGGTTTGATGAAAATGTTACCGGGAATGACGGTAATCAACACTTGCGATTACAACCAGACGAAAGCAGCCACTTTAGCTATTGCCGATCATCACGGTCCGGTATATTTGCGTTTTGGCCGTCCGTCGGTTCCAAACTTCACACCTGAAAACGGAACTTTCGAAATTGGAAAAGCCGTTTTATTAAACGAAGGTACCGATGTAACCATTATTGCTACCGGACATTTAGTATGGGAAGCGTTAATTGCTGCCGAAGCTTTGGAAGCAAAAGGCATCAGTGCTGAAGTAATCAACATTCACACGATTAAGCCACTGGATGAAGAAGCAATTCTAAAATCGGTTGCTAAAACCGGATGTGTCGTAACAGCCGAAGAGCATAATATGCTTGGTGGTTTAGGCGAAAGCGTTGCCCGTACCCTATCGTTACACAACCCTGCGCCACAGGAATATGTTGCCGTTCAGGATAGTTTTGGCGAAAGCGGAACACCAGATCAGTTAATGGAAAAATACAAGCTAAACAACGAAGCGATCACAGCGGCCGCTGAAAAAGTTGTAAAGCGAAAATAATAATGCCAATCAAGCATAAAAAAACCTCCGTAAATACGGAGGTTTTTTTATGACTTCTATTTATTAATGACAGCTTGGGTCTAAATGTTTCTTTTTACCGTTCCCGTTTTCACCACAGGTTGGAATCTGATCATAAGCATATTGTGCTCCTGTTGTTGATCCCGGTATACGGATTTCGTCTTTTGTTAAAACACCATCGTTATCATCATCGATATCAAAAACATCGGCTACACCATCACCATCCGTATCGATTAAGGCTCCATTAGCATCAAAACCGTATTCGTATCGCGACAATACACCATCACCATCCTGATCCAGGAACTGGATATCGAACAACTTAAACGTAAACACCAATGGTGAATATTCCGGAATACTTCCCACATAACTGGAATAATAACCTAAACCGGAAGGCAGGAATATCACACCGGCTCCGTAATCTTTGTAACCTAAGGTCCCATCCGGATTTTCAACAGCTACACCTCTTTTAAATTCCGGAAAAGTATATTCCCATCCTTTAATAGCACCAAGAAGACTAATTTCGGTTGCATTAGGCGCATAGTCAAACTGACCATCCGTTAGCAATAAGCCTCGGTAAGAAGTATATACTTTATCAATACCGCAAGGTGCATCACCCGTACCTGCTGCAAGTTTCAGATAATATACCTTATATTCTATATTATGTAGTTTTACAATTTTAGATTGCAATGGATAGGTCGTCTGATCCCAAATCGAAACCTGTGAACCGCCATCAGGAATAGCAGTGATCGTTGTTTCATCCACATCACCATTCGCATTATGAGTTACCACAATATAGTGTGTTTTCAAATAATTTTCAATAGCGACGATATCGGAAGCATATTGTTGACCGTAATCCCGGATTTCAACAGTGGAACCAGCTTTATCATCACAAGCAAAAAGAGTTGCCATTAGTAATGCGCTTCCCACTATCTTAAAGAATCTATTCATTATTAATAAAATTTAACGGTGCAAGATACAATTTTCCTTTATTTTTGTTTTAATATTAACATCGAATTTTGAATTTTCATATGAGAGTGGATAAATATTTGTGGTGTGTCCGCTACTACAAAACACGAAACATTGCTACTGAGGCATGTAAAAAAGGACATATCACCGTAAATGGGCAGGCTGCCAAACCTTCACGTGAAGTTTTTCCTACCGACAAAATTACCTTACGCAGAGATCAGATTAACTATATTTTAACCGTTTTGGATATTCCGGACAACCGGGTTGGCGCCAAACTGGTCGATATTTACCGTAAAGACGAGACACCGGCAGAAGCTTTTGAACATCTGGAATTACTCCGACTTTCCAAAGAGCACTATAGAGCCAAAGGTACCGGAAGACCTACTAAAAAAGACCGCCGGGATATTGACGATTATACCGACGAACCTTCTATTGATTTTGAAGATGACAACATTTAACAAAGACTATTGGGAAAATCGTTACCAAAACGACGAAGCACCCTGGGACACCGGTTCGGTAACCGCTCCGATGAAATCCTATATTGATCAAATAACAAATAAAAACCTGAAGATCTTAATTCCGGGTGCCGGTAATGCCCATGAGCTGGATTATCTTTTTTCGCAGGGTTTTCATAATGTATATGTGATTGATCTGGCGCCGACACCATTAGAGAACATTAAATTGCGAAATCCCGCTTTCCCGGATGCGCAATTAATTCAGGGAGATTTTTTCGAATTGCAGCACACTTTTGATCTCGTATTGGAACAAACCTTTTTCTGCGCTTTGTCGCCGGAATTACGCCCCAAATATGCATCCAAGATGCACAACATTCTAAATCCGGGTGGCAAAATAGCCGGTTTATTATTTGACTTTCCGCTAACCGAAGTCGGACCTCCGTTTGGCGGAAGTGAAACCGAATACCGTAAGCTATTTTCGGATACTTTTGTAATTAAAACACTGGAACGCGCGCACAATTCGATAAAACCGAGACAGGATCGGGAACTGTTTTTTATCTTTGAAAAAAAATAACACAACAACAACACAACAGCCATGAAGAATATCATTCTGACACAACAGGAAATCAATCATAAAACCAAGCGAATCGCTTATCAGATCTACGAAACCTTTGCCGACGAACAAGAGGTGGTTTTGGCCGGAATTGCCGCCAACGGTTATATTTTTGCTCAGAAAATAGCCCGCGAACTAAAGCAGATTTCCGATCTTAACATTGTACTGTGTGAGGTTAAAATTAACAAAACACAACCGCAGCAAGCCATTCAGACTTCGTTAACTCCGGAAGAATATACCAACAAAAACCTGGTATTGATCGACGATGTACTAAACTCCGGCACCACTTTGATCTACGGTGTAAAGCATTTCCTTGACGTACCGTTAAAGAAATTCAAAACTGCGGTACTGGTCGACCGAAATCACAAAAAATACCCGGTAAAAGCCGATTTTAAAGGATTATCCTTATCTACTTCCCTATTGGAACACATACAAGTCGTTTTCGAAGAGTCGGAAGAATATGCTTATTTAAGCTAAAAGCCCTTTTATCTCATTTACAATAGCGTCAGGATTTTTACCATCGACCGATACGACATGTTTCGCCTGATGGTAAAAATAACTCCTGTCGAAAAGGTGCTTAGCAATAAACTCCTCAACTTCTTCATCATTTAATCCGGCTAATAACGGTCGGTTGTGGCGTTCATTTTCCAAACGCGCCAGCAGCTCTTTTATGGAAGCTTTCAGATAAACCGATGTGATTCCATCCAATTTTAGAAACTCGTGATTATTCGCATAACAGGGAGCACCTCCCCCAAGGCTTAATATATAACTATCATTCTCGGCGATAAACGATTTCAATTTTTCGTGTTCCAGCTTACGAAATTTGATTTCTCCGGATTCGGAAAACAATTCCGTGATGGTCTTCTGAGTCGCTTCTTCAATAATCTGATCCAGATCGAAAGCCGGAATCGAAGTCTTTTGAGACAATAATTCCCCAATTGTTGACTTCCCCGAGCCCATATAACCTATAAGAATAATTTTATGCATAATAATAAATGTCTCGTTAACAGAAACTTAAAAACAGGCTTTAAAAAAAACACAAATTTAAACCAAAAAAGTCTTGTATAATAAAAAATAGGCCTTATATTTGCACCCGCAATCAGGAAATGATTACAGACTCGGTAGCTCAGCTGGTAGAGCACATCACTTTTAATGATGGGGTCCTGGGTTCGAATC
>NZ_JASLCE010000089.1 GCF_030146175.1 Flavobacterium sp.
GTACTTGATCCGTTGTAGATATATAAGAAATCATAACCGTCTTCCAATCTGAAAGATGTAAAAGTCAGTTTTACTTTATTGTTCGCCAGATTTGGAATCAGCGTTCTTACAAACACCTGATTATTTCCATACTGTCCAAATGTTCCTCCGGTATCGGTTAATTGAATGCCGTTACAATAATCAGCTCCGGTCAATAATATAAAATCTCTGGCCAATGATGTCATTCCTAAGCTACAAACCGGACGGATTCGAACTCTGTAATAGGTATTTGGTGTTAGGTTTTGTGCCGTATACGAATTTGTTGTTACCGTCGTATACTGACCTGCTGTTCCTGAATACGGGAATACAACCACCTGCCATGAAGTCGCGCCTCCGGCATCCGACCAGGTAATCACAGCCGATGTATTTCCGGCTCCCATAGTAGAATTGATATCCGTAACCGTATTAATACAAGTATTGATACAATTTGTACTTAAACAAGCTCTGGAATCAATGTGGTTTACAATTGCTGCTGACGGTTGTGGTCCGAATCCATTATTAAAACTGATTCCTACACCACTCACCAAATGGCAATAACTCATGATAGTCCCTTTTACAGAAGAAGAAGGAATTGTTGGCGGACTGGTCATACAGTTATATCCTTCCGATGTGGCTCCTAAAGCAGCCGGAGCACAGTTGTCAATAGCGGTATTGTTTCCATTCCACACACAAGCGTGGGTATGTCTCGAACCTAGTAAGTGTCCTAATTCGTGTGTAACCACCTGAACTGTCCAGGAATACGTCGGAACGGTACTATAACTAAAATTCACATCCGAATAACAATAATTATTAGCGGTACATAGTCCTCCGATTGTTACGGCTACTCCACCTAATCCTCCCGGATCGATCCCTACCAATTGTCCTACATCACCGTCGAAAACAGGTCGTACTGCATTAAATTTTGCCAGGTAATCACCAGAACTGTTACCTACTCCTTCATACGGATCTTCAGTTGTCCAGATATATACCGATTTTAATGCTGTTGTAATTCCGTCGTTATTATATAATGTCTGTACATTATTAAAAACCGAAGTCATCCAGTTGGAAGTGGTTGTTGTATTACTTCCGTTTGATTGATACAGGTTATAATCGATTTCAAAATAAACAGTCACACATTTCAAACTGGCTGGACTTGCCGATGTAGTTGTTGGAGCATTTTTAAATTCTTCAACTTTATCATCCGTAGCACATTCAAAATCGTGAGTCACGTTCATTTTTTGATCTTCATAGATAATATAGTCCGTTTTGTTTCCTTTTTTGTCCAATTTACCCACTGTTAAATTGCTTAATTTTGAACTGGATGCGATTCCATTCAGTTCGCCTTTAAAAAAGTTAAACGAAACCAGTGAGTTTGCATCACCTTTTACAATACCACGGTAATAAACTCCCGGTGCGTAAGTGATGTTTTTTCCTTTATCGGTATCCAGGTGAAAACCTTCTGCTAATATCTCTACCCGATAAAGTTGTAGTGTTACCGTTTCATTATGGTATGGCAGATTCAATTCGATCGCATTGGGTTTTTTAGATACGATTTCATCGACAGCTGCTTCTTTTATAATAGCAAAAGAAGCGTCGTTTACAACTCTGGCAACTTCTTTACCGGGAGTTTTAGTCGACGCTTCTAATACTGAAAATTTCTTAAAGTCTGTGTTCTGGGAGCGTAACTCAGCGACCTTTTGGGCGATCCTGTTTTGCGAAAACACAGTCAGCCCGGTTAAAAGGGCCAAAAAAAGTGTAATTTTTTTCATTTTGCGGGGTTAGTTAGTATTTTAGTCAGTCCAAATATAGAAAATATTTAGGTTCCGACCCACTTTCCCGGCTTAACTACACAATTTTAACCTTTTAACTACAAACTTTTAAGGTCTTTAATAGCTTTGAAGGCAATATCTACTTGATCATCGCTAACAATAATGGTGAATTCGTAATTTGTGGAAACTACTTCGCAAATATTCACACCTTCCCAGGCCAAACGTTGAAATACATAGTAAAACAATCCCGGTACCGAAAGGTTGTCTTTAGGAAGCTTTACCGTAATCGAAGCAAGGTTTTCGGTTTTATGAGCCCATTTTTCTTCCGCAAAGTATTTCTCTACTAGGTGGTTTAGAGAATCACTTACAATGATATTGGTTTCATTAACACCTCGCGAAGAAGTATAGAATATATCCGTATAGTTATTAATTTCTGCGATTAAATCCGATTGACAACTCAATACTTTTGGAGTAATTGCGAAATTATAATCCGTCAAAGAGGAACGAACGGTAATTTCTCCAAGATTCTTCAGAACTTTATCCAGTTTGTGGTTCATCCGGAAACCAAGTTCTTCCGATAATCGTTTCAGAGCCATTACTACTGCTCCTTGTTTAATGTTTTTCCCTAATTCCTGCTCTAATTCCGGCATCATTACTCTTGCCAAGGAGGTCAGATTAATAATACCCTGGGAGAGGCCATTGAGCAAAAAGGGTTTCGTTTTAATGTAATGTTCAACTACAGAGGAAATAGTTTTCATAATTATAGTGGGTTTTAAAAATCTCGTAAAATTACAAAAAAAACAATCTGTTAAAACTTTAACAAAAATAAATTAGAAATAATAAAATGCATCAGGATAATGCTTAATATCAAAAACAGTCCCCTGTTTGTGAATAGCAATTATATCAAAACGAACGTCACATTCGATATCCCTTAGGATTACATATTCGTTAACAGCTTTGACTAAAAGCTGAATTTTCTTCGATTTCACAAATTCTTGTGGTAATCCATACTCTAATTTAGAACGAGTTTTAACTTCTACAACCACTAAAGTTGTACCTTTTTTTGCAATTATGTCAATCTCGGCTTTACAAAATATCCAGTTTCGCTCTAGAATTTCGTATCCGTTCTGTATCAAAAATGCTACTGCACGCGATTCCCCTTCTTTTCCAAGTTCATTATGACGTGCCATTTTTTATTTTATTGGAATTCTAACACAACTTTATCGTCGGTTATTTCAAAATTAACCGTAGCACCTAAGATTAGTGCCCGATTATCTTTAACATGTCCGGCTGGAAAGTAAAAACATACCGGAATATTATATTCTTTTGCGATGGAAGTGATAATACCTACTTCATTTTGCCCAAAAGGAATTTCGTTATCATGCATATCTGTCATTCCTCCTACTACAAGCCCTTTTAGCCCGTCAAAATAACCATTTCTTTTTAAATTATACAGCATACGATCTATATGATATAAATATTCGTCCAGATCTTCTATAAATAATATCTTATCTTTTGTATCAATTGAGGATTTGGATCCTAACAAACTGTATAATATAGAAAGGTTCCCCCCTACCAATTGTCCCGTTGCTTTTCCTTTAATTTCATATCCTTTCGCCGGAACCTCATAACGGATTTTCTCTCCAAATAGCGCTTTTCGTAGCGTTTCTTTTGAAATTTCTTCCGTTCGTGGTACCGTAAACGGCATGATACTATGCAGGGTAGCCACTTTCATATTATGGACATGACTATGCAAAACGGTAACATCGCTAAATCCTATGATCCATTTTGGATGTTTTTTAAACTTCGTAAAATCCAATCCGTCTATAATGCGAACCGTTCCATAACCGCCACGTGCACACCATATCGCTTTGATGTTATCATCGTCTAACATTTGCTGAAAATCATCGATACGCTCGCGATCCGTACCACCCAACTGACAACTATCCAACCCTATTGTTCGTCCTAATTTGACTTCCAATCCCCACGATTTTAACAATGCTATGGCGGGTTCAGCGTCTTCGGGAAAAAATTTTCTTGCGGTACAAACAATGGCTACGGTATCACCTTTCTTTAAATAGGATGGAATTTTCATTTTTCGTTGTGAATATAAATCGGTCGTTGTAAAAATTAATAGTAAAATCAAAAATGATCTCAAAAATACGGCTTTCGTATGGAGGCGGTTTGGTTTCATTTGAAATCGTTTCTAACAAATTTAGCATTTTTAAAACAATACCATAAACATCTGTTAAAGGATTTGTCAACGCTTTTTTGCACAATTTGAATGAAAAAAATATTCAAATTCGTGGCTAATAGCCTATTTTTGCATTTCATCTTGAAAATACATTCAAAATCTAATCTTTTTTTTATGATACAAAATCCTAAAAGATATACCATTACAGCTGCTTTACCGTATACGAACGGCCCGATTCATATTGGCCATTTAGCCGGAGTGTATGTACCGGCTGATATCTATGCGCGTTTTTTACGTCAGCAAGGTAAAGATGTAGCTTTTATTTGTGGGAGTGACGAACATGGTGTTGCCATTTCGATGAAAGCGAAAAAAGAAGGCATTACACCTCAGGAAGTTATCGATAAATACAACGGGATTATTAAACAATCTTTTGCTGATTTCGGAATCTCTTTTGACAATTATTCCAGAACTTCAGCTAAAATACACCACGATACCGCTTCTGATTTTTTCAGAAAATTATACGACAACGGTAAATTCATCGAAGAGGTTACCGAACAATTATACGACGAAAAAGCCCAACAATTCCTGGCCGATCGTTTTGTGACCGGAACTTGTCCGAAATGTGGTAATGAAGAGGCTTACGGCGATCAATGTGAAAAATGTGGTACGTCGTTAAATGCAACCGATTTAATCAATCCAAAATCGACCATAACCGGGACAAAACCGATCTTAAAGTCAACCAAACACTGGTTCCTGCCATTAGATCAATACGATGCGTTTTTAAGAGAATGGATTTTGGAAGGTCATAAAAACGACTGGAAACCAAATGTTTTCGGACAGGTAAAATCGTGGTTGGACGACGGTTTAAAACCGCGTGCCGTTACGCGTGACCTGGACTGGGGAATTCCGGTTCCGGTTGAAGGCGCCGAAGGAAAAGTACTATATGTATGGTTTGACGCACCTATCGGTTATATTTCGTCTACAAAAGAATGGGCTGAAAGAGAAGGAAAAGACTGGGAACCATACTGGAAAGACCAGGATACCAAACTGGTGCATTTTATCGGAAAAGACAATATTGTTTTCCACTGTGTGATTTTCCCGGCGATGTTAAAAGCCGAAGGCAGTTATATCCTACCGGACAATGTTCCGGCCAATGAATTCCTGAATCTGGAAGGTAACAAACTGTCGACTTCCAAAAACTGGGCGGTATGGTTACACGAATACCTTATCGATTTCCCGGAAAAACAGGACGTTTTACGTTATGCTTTAACCTCCAATGCTCCGGAAACCAAAGACAACGATTTTACCTGGAAAGATTTTCAGGCACGTAATAATAATGAGCTTGTTGCTATTTTCGGAAACTTTATCAACCGTGTAGTGGTATTAAGCAATAAATACTACGACGGTATCATTCCGCAACCTAACGAACTAACCGAAGCAGACGAAGCGGCTTTAACCGAATTAAAAGCCTATCCGGCGGTTATTTCGAGTTCGATTGAACGCTACCGTTTCCGCGAAGCTTTAGGTGAGCTGATGAATGTGGCGCGTTTAGGAAACAAATACCTGGCCGATGAAGAACCGTGGAAAATTGTAAAAGAAAATCCGGAAAGAGTAAAAACGCAAATGTATGTAGCCCTACAGATAGCTGCGGCATTGAGCGTTTTAGCCGAACCGTTCCTTCCATTTACCGCTCAAAAATTAAAATCAATTTTAAAAATTGACAATGCATTTGGATGGAATGATATCGCTCAAAATTCCGATTTAGTACCGGCTGGTCATCAGATCGGACAGGCGGAGTTACTATTCGCTAAAATTGAGGATGAAGAAATTCAAAAACAAATCGACCGACTAGAGGCTACAAAAGTGGCCAATAAAGCCGAAAATCAGGTGGTAACGCCACAAAAAGAAGTCGCTACTTTTGATGATTTTGCCAAATTGGATTTACGCGTAGGAACCATCATTTCTGCTGAAAAAATGCCAAAAGCAAATAAATTACTGGTGCTAAAAGTCGACACCGGACTTGATGTGCGTACCATCGTTTCGGGAATTGCCGAGCATTTTGCACCGGAAGACATTATCGGAAAAAGAGTAACCGTTTTAGCCAATCTGGCGCCAAGAGCTTTACGCGGCGTGGAAAGTGAAGGAATGATCCTGATGACGGAAAATGCCGAAGGTAAACTGGTTTTTGTAAACCCGGATGCCGATGGTGTTAAAAACGGAGCCACTATTAATTAAGAGTACAAATACAAAAATAAAATGGCACTAAAAGTTATAGCCTTTGATGCAGATGATACCCTTTGGGTAAATGAGCCTTATTTTGAAGAAACCGAAAAAAAATTCTGCGGATTGATGGAAGATTATCTGTCACATCAGGGATTATCACAGGAGTTATTCAAAATTGAAATACAGAATTTACCGGCCTATGGTTACGGTATCAAAGGCTATATTCTTTCGATGATCGAAGCTGCCTTAAAAATTTCAAATAATACCATCGATGTCGCCATCATTGGCCGTATCATCGAACTGGGAAAAGAATTGCTGGAAAAACCAATCGAATTACTCGATGGTGTTGAGGAAACGCTGGATGCCTTAAAAGGAAAATACCGATTGGTCGTTGCCACTAAAGGCGATCTGAAAGACCAACATCGCAAATTACACGACTCCGGACTGGGCGCTTATTTTCACCATATTGAAGTAATGTCCGACAAACAACCATTGGATTACCAAAAGCTGGTAAACCGTCTGGATTTAAAACCGGAAGAGTTTTTTATGATCGGAAATTCACTAAAATCGGATGTACTGCCGGTGCTGGAAATTGGAGGTCATGCGGTACACGTACCATTCCATACCACTTGGGCGCACGAACGTATTGATCATAAAGTGGAACATCCCAACTTTAGAACCATTGAAAAATTAACCGATATCCTACCGCTTTTATTACCGTGAAACAAAAGTTAGACCTGGCCAACTGGAGCAGAAAAGAACATTTCGAATTTTTTAAAAATTTTGAAGAACCTTTTTTCGGACTTATCGCAACGGTTGACTGTACAAAAGCCTACGACAACGCCAAAGAAGCCGGTGTGCCGTTTTTTATTTATTACCTGTATAAAACGCTCGTAGCCGTAAATGCTGTCGAAGCTTTTCGCTATCGGATTCAGGATAATGAAGTCGTTATTTACGATCGTATTGATGCTTCTTCAACGATACTACGGGAAGACAATTCCTTTGGCTTTTCGCTGATCGAATTTGACCGTGATATTCACACTTTTAAAACCATTGCGCAAAACGAAATCGAAAGGGTTCGTCAAACGCCGGGGCTTTTTACACGAAGTTTTGAAATGGATAACCTAATCCATTTTTCATCTATCCCGTGGGTGAATTTTACATCATTGTCGCATGCCCGAAGTTTTACATTCCCGGATAGTTGTCCGAAGATTTCCTTTGGCAAAATGACGCTAACCGGAGCCAAAAGAGAAATGCCGGTTTCCGTACACGTGCATCATGGTTTGGCCGACGGTTATCATGTAGGGCTGTTTTTTGAAGAATTACAAAAACAACTGGATCAGAAATGAGAAAAATTGCCGCTTTTATCATCTTAAAATGCAACGATGAGTTGCTTTTACTAAAACGTTTTAAAGAACCTTTTAAAGGCTATTACGTACCTGTTGGCGGCAAACTCGACCCAAACGAAACACCTTTGGATGCCGCAATACGCGAAACATTTGAAGAAACCGGCATTCGTCCGGAGCATTTCACCTATATGGGAACGCTTTTCGAAGTTTCACCCATAGAATACAACTGGCTTACTTTTGTTTATTTGGCCGAAATCCCATACCAACCGGCACCCGAATGTAACGAGGGAATATTGGAATGGATTCATAAAGATAATCTGAAAAATATCCTTACGCCGGAAACGGATCTGCATATTTACGAAAAGGCTTTTAACCAACAACCTTTCGCCTATAGTGCCCGTTATGATGCGGAACTCAACTTATTGGAATTGATCGACGAATTAAATCCGTAATAAACGGTATGTTTCCGATTGCCTACCATCCGATTTACAAACATCCGCTACCCGAAGGTCATCGCTTTCCGATGATCAAATACGAATTATTACCGCAACAGTTGGTACATGAAGGCATTGTTTCCGACAGCGCTTTTTTTGAACCGGATATGCCGGACATGCAACCGATACTTGCCGTACATCAAAAAGAATATGTAGACGATTTGATCGGATTAACGTTGGATCCGAGAGCTGTTCGCAAAATAGGGTTTCCGTTATCGGCCGAATTGGTCGAACGGGAATTGCGACTCGTACAAGGTTCTATAACCGGTGCCGAAAAAGCATTACAAACCGGAATTGCCTTTAATATCGCAGGCGGAACACACCATGCCTATGCCGATCATGGCGAAGCTTTTTGTCTGTTAAATGATCAGGCTATAGCGGCACAGTATTTACTGGACCAAAAGTTGGCTAAAAAAATTCTGATTGTAGATCTTGACGTACATCAGGGAAACGGAACCGCTGCGATTTTCGAACACAATCGTTCCGTTTTTACCTTTTCGATGCACGGCCAGTCCAACTATCCTTTTAAAAAAGAACGTTCCGATCTGGACATTGCACTGCCGGACCATACGGCCGACGATGCATATTTATCGCTGTTAAACCAGACGTTGCCACAACTCATTGCATCGCAACGTCCTGATTTTATCTTTTACCTTAGCGGTGTCGACATACTCGCTTCCGATAAACTCGGAAAACTCGCCTGTTCGCTCGATGCCTGCAAAAAACGGGACGAAATTGTATTTTCACATTGCCATACCGCAGGAATACCGGTACAATGTAGTATGGGCGGCGGCTATTCACCCGATATCCGAACAATTATCCAGGCCCATACCAATACCTACCGCGTCGCTTCCTACATTTACAGCTAATGCTTTTATAGCAATAAAATCTCGTTTACGACAACTTCTGTCGAATAACGCTTATGTCCCTCTTTGTCTTCCCAGGTTCGATGAACCAGTTTGCCTTCTAATACAACTTCTCTTCCCTTTTCTACAAATTTCTCAACAATGTCGGCTAGCTTTCCCCAGGCTTTTACAACATGCCATTGCGTATCGGTAACTTTTTCACCTTTTTCGTTGTAATAAACTTCATTGGTTGCAACCGATAGTTTGGCTAGTTTTCGTCCCTCTTCCAATATCTTGATTTCAGGATCACTTCCTACATTTCCGATTAATTGCACTCTGTTCCTCAATGTGTTCATGGCTCATAATTTTAATAGATTAACTTTTAATTTGGGGAAGAGGGAGCAATATGATTATTTGTTTTTAACGAATTTCTGATATTCTTTTATTTGCTGTGATGCATCTTCAATTCCCAACACATAAATTCCGGCAGCCAGTTTGGACACCTCAATTCCTTTTTCGCCAACAGCAGCTCCTGTTACTTTAAAAATTTGTCTTCCGTTTAAGTCATATACTGCAATTTGTGCCTGATCGGATAATTGTTCTTTGTTTTTAATAAACAATCGTTCGTTGGCCGGATTGGGATATACTGCAAAATTGGCTGTTCCGAATTCGGCTAACCCTAAAGCTGATGCTCCGGTTTTAGCAATATAGACCACTTGCTTGTTGTTCGTTTCTATCGTCAGATTATTTAATTGTATATCTACAGAAGCGGTCGAAATAATCGTAAAATTATCCGGATTGGAGTCCAATACTTTCAAATTTGAGGAACCATTTGCCGGAGCAGGATAGATCTCACAGGACTGAATACTTCCTTGTGTATTATATCTGGCGATGAAGTTGAAAAAATTATTATCGATGGTATAGGTAAAATCCGGGGAAAGATTGACATATCGGTAAAAATTTCCGCCTACATAAATATTATCCTGTGCATCGATATACAATCTCGAAAACTTCGACGAGGAACCCGCATTGGTTCCTGGTGCCTGATCTGTTGATATTCCTGCTTTTTTAGCCCATATCAGGTTTCCGGCTGTACCGTGTTTTACCATATAACCGCCGTAATTTCCTGGAAACTGTAAAATGGTTCCATCAAAATTTATTGTCGAGTTATAGGCCATCCCTACCAAATATACGTTGTTTGCCGAATCTACTGCAAGGTTAAACGCCTTGGTGTCGGAACTTGCCCCAACGGTAGCTGTTTTTGCCCAAGCCACCGCTCCGGTATTATCATAGCGTACATAAAACAACCCTGCATTCGAACTCGAACTACGGTTTAGCGTAATATTTCCAAAGGTTACCGAACGCGCCAGAAAATCACCCGCTACATAAACATTCCCATTATTGTCGACAACCATCGCTTTCATCTGCGCTCCGATTCTGTCGGACATATTCGAACTGGTCGTACCGGTATAACGCGAAGACGAAGCCCAAACCAGATTACCGGTACCGGCATCGAATTTGGCTACCAGGTTTTTATCCATACCCTGGATTGTTGGTGCATAATTCGCCATCGGTAAGGTTAATCCTTCAAAAGAAAACTGATCCGACGAATAATTGGCCGCCAAATACAGGTAGTTGTTTTTATATTGCAGGTAACCACCTCCCATATACTCCGGAAATTCTTTAATCCAAACCGGATTACCATCTAATGTAAATTTTGCGATAAAACTACGATCCCCATACGTATTTGTATTGACCAAAGTGGTCGTACCGATTTGCATATTACCGCCATAACTCCCTATAGCATAATAATGATCATTACCATCATAGGCGACAGCAGTAAATTGTTCGTATTTGCTTCCGCTAAAATGCTTTACATTTAAAAGTATACCGTTCGTATCAAATTTG
>NZ_JASLCE010000138.1 GCF_030146175.1 Flavobacterium sp.
TGGTTCCCCATTGTCCCGGAACTTCCGAAAAATCCTGTTCCAATCGGTCGCCTTCAAAAATCACTTCATTTTCCAGTGCTTCGGTTACCGATTTGGTTCCGGCCACTTTTAAAGAAGCGCCCTGTTGTACGATCAAACCGGATTCGGCATGGAAATGAATCCGGGCACCGGCTTGTACGTTGAGCGTTTCACCGGTTGGTACCGCGGCATAGCCATATATTACATAGGGTTTGTCTTTTTTCCAGAGGAATTCGTCGCCGTTGGTAGGGTGACTGTGATTTAGATTCCGTCCACGGGTGGTTAGCGTATTTCCATTTTCATCAACGCCTACTTCAACCTGTTCGTATACGCCGTTGTTACGTCCCGGATAGATAAAATAGGCATCTTTTACCAATGTTACAAGGTCGACTTTCTGGTAGTTGGTGCCATAATCGAATTCTATTTTATCGGTGTATAAATACTGGGCATCCGGAGCGGAAAAATCGTTATAGTTAATCGTTGTTTCCACAAAAATATACATGCTGTCTTTGGCCAGTAACTCTACGTTGGTAAAGACTTTACCCGGAATTCCATCGACCATCAGACGGTATTTGGATGCATCGCCCTGTCCCAATCGGACACTTGGAATTTTAATGTCTTTATTACTGCGGTTGTACACTTTTAACGTATAGGTACTGGAACCGATATTCGTAAAAACGGTATCAAGATAGATCGTGTCTTTCGAAAATTCCAGATTTCCGGTACTCGGTTCGAAAGAAAAATCATTTCGACAAGAACTCAGAGCAATAAGTAATAGGGTGACAAGGACGTAGTAATAATGACGCATGTTTCTGATTTTTGGTAAAAATACTAATTTTTGGATGTTAAATTATACTTAAATTATAATTTATATATAACGTTCGAAGGCTGAGTTTATTCTTACTTCAGTTTTGATTTTGTATTTTTACCATTCAAAATATAGTTTATGTCATTTGATAAAGAAAAAGTACTGCAGCTTTGCAATCATTTGTCGAAAAATACATTGATGCAAACCTTAGAAATTGAATATATAGATGCCGGAGAAGATTTTTTAGTAGCCAAAATGCCTGTTAATCCAAGAGTACACCAGCCTATGGGGTTGTTGCACGGCGGAGCTTCGGTTGCTTTGGCGGAAAGCGTGGGAAGTGCGGCTTCCATCATGTTTGTCGATCCGGAAAAACAGGAGGTACGGGGTATCGAAATTTCGGCCAATCACCTCAAAAGCAAAAGGGAAGGAATTGTCTACGGAACGGCCCGGATTATCCATAAAGGGCGTAGTCTACATCTGTGGGAAATTAAAATCACCGATGAAGAAGGAAACCTGATTTCCCTTTGTAAACTCACCAATATGGTTTTACCAAAAAGAGCGTCATGACCGATTTATTCCTGAAAGTAAAAGTACACCAGGGACAAAACCTGCCGTTTGTCATTTATTCAAAACCTGGTTCCGACGAAATCATTGGCCTTTTTCAGGTGAATGATCATGTATATCTGACCGAAAGTTTTTCCGAAACGGGCTTTATTATGGCACCATTCGACGGTGAAAACTATGTACTGATTCCGGAAGAGTATTCCGAGATTATAACGGAAAAATATGAGTTACCGGCTATTTCGGAAGAAGGAACCGTTTCTCAGGAGTATGATGAAACGGCAAAAGAGCATTTTGAACAGCTGGTAGAAAAAGGCGTAGCCGCGATACATTCAGGGCATTTTAAAAAGGTAGTGCTTTCGCGGAAGGAAAAAGTAGGCGGAACGACCAAAGATGTAGAACATTTGTTTCCACGCTTATTAGCAAACTATCCGACAGCATTTAAATATTGTTTTTACCATCCGAAAGTCGGAATGTGGATGGGGGCCACGCCGGAACAACTGTTAAAAGTAAAAGATTATCAGTTGCAAACCGTAGCATTGGCCGGAACTCAGCTTTATGAAGGAACCGAAAAAGTACATTGGGAACCGAAGGAAATCGAGGAACAGCAGTATGTAACGGAGTTTATTCTGGATAATCTTAAAGATTGGGCATCGGATGAAATCCTCTCGAGTCCGTATACGGCCAGAGCGGGTAATTTGTTGCACATTAAAACAGATATTTCGGCGCGTTTAAATGATAAAGAAAGTCTGAAACAGGTGCTTGAAATTTTGCATCCTACACCGGCTGTCTGCGGATTACCAAAAGAAGCCGCCCGCAATTTTATTCTGGAAAACGAAGATTACGACCGGGAATTTTATTCGGGATTTCTAGGCGAACTCAACAAGAATTTTTCGACAGGTAGGAGTGAGTATTCCGATTTATATGTGAACCTGCGGTGTATGAAAATTAAAAAAGAAAACATTCATCTGTATATCGGTTGTGGCATTACCAAAGACAGTGTGCCGGAAAAAGAGTTTTTCGAGACACTCAACAAATCGATGACGATGAAAAAGATATTAGCATAATTTAGTTATAAAAAATAAAATGAAATTAGATATACTGGCCTTTGGGGCGCATCCTGATGATGTAGAACTGGGATGTGGTGCTACCCTGGCAAAAGAAATTAGTTTAGGTAAAAAAGCGGGAATTATCGATTTAACGCGTGGTGAACTGGGAACCCGCGGATCGGCTGAAATTCGGGATGAAGAAGCGCGTAAAGCGGGCGAAATCCTGGGTATTGCGATACGGGAAAACTTGCAGTTCCGCGATGGTTTTTTTGTAAATGATGAAGCGCATCAATTGGAGGTGATTAAAATGATCCGGAAATACCGCCCGGAGATTGTGTTGTGTAATGCGATCGACGACCGACATATTGATCATGGAAAAGGAAGCAAACTGGTTTCAGATGCCTGTTTCCTTTCGGGGTTACGACGTATTGAAACGGAAGTAGATGGAGTAGCTCAGGAAGCCTGGCGACCAAAAGTAGTGTACCATTATATTCAGTGGAAAAACATCACTCCGGATTTTGTTGTGGACGTGACGGGTTTTATCGATAAAAAAGTGGAGGCGATTTTAGCCTATGGTTCGCAGTTTTATGAGCCCAATTCGAACGAACCGACGACGCCAATTGCCACAAAAAACTTTTTGGATAGCCTGCATTATCGCTCGCAGGACCTGGGACGACTCATCGGAACGGATTATGCCGAAGGTTTTACTGCGGAAAGATATTTGGCTGTCAGTAGTTTAGAAAATTTGATGTAATTTTTTTTAAAAAATGCTTGCGTGATACGGAAATTGCCGTATATTTGCACCCGTAATCAAATGGTGATTGTAGCTCAGTTGGTTAGAGCGTCGG
>NZ_JASLCE010000009.1 GCF_030146175.1 Flavobacterium sp.
TAGCGTCCATAGCAGATCCACCGATTTTACCTAAACCTAAACCTGCACCGATTACTACTAAACCAGCTCCGATTAAATTAAGACTTCCCATAAGTATATATTAAAAAATTAAACTTCTAAATTAAATAATTACATTTTCCTCTTCGTGACCGTGCTCATCATGGTGGTGGTCCTGAACCGCCATTCCAATAAATAAAGATGACAACATGGTAAAGATAAACGCTTGTAAGAATGCTACCAAAATTTCAATAACTGAGATAAACAAAGTTAATCCTAAAGAGATTGGCATATCTGCATAAATATTTTTTCCTACGAAGATCATCGCGATCAAACTCATGATTACTACGTGACCTGCTGTAATGTTTGCAAACAAACGGATTAACAACGCAAATGGTTTTGTTAAGGTTCCAAGAATCTCGATTGGCATCAAGATAATTTTCATCGGAACCGGTACACCCGGCATCCAGAAAATGTGACTCCAGTAATCTTTGTTCGCACTGAATTGTGTAATAAAATACGTGAACAATGCCAAACAAACCGTTACTGCAATGTTTCCAGTTACGTTAATTCCAAGTGGCGTCATACCCAAAAGGTTTAACAACCAGATAAAGAAGAATACCGTTAACAGGTAACCCATGTATTTTCTGTATTTTTTCTCTCCAATGTTCGGGATAGCAATTTCGTCACGGATAAAAATAATCAGTGGCTCCAATACTCTTCCGAATCCTGTTGGAATAGCTCCTTTTTTATACGAACGTGCCAAACCTGTAAACATCAAGAATAATACAATTGATGTAAACAACATGGACATTACATTTTTAGTAATTGAAAAATCCAACGGTTTTACGTTAGTTGGATGATGATGCTCGTCGTAGTTGATTGTTCCGGCAGCATCGGTTTTGTAAATTTTACCGTGGTATAATTTATAGAAGTTACCGTCTACTTCGGCAACCGCTTCTCCGTGGTGTAATTTTGAAGAAGAGAAAACTTTTAATCCGTTATCCAATAAGATAACCGGTAATGAAAATCCGTAATGCTTTCCTTCTTTCTCATCCGAGAAGAAAACGAAATCATGCGAATCCTGTAAATGGTGTTCAATGTAAGCTGTTACTTTGTCTTTTGGATCCTGAGTTGCGTGCTCGTCTCCATGAGAAGCTTCATTGTGAGCAACCTCTGTTGTTGCATGGGCTTCATGCGTTACTGCTGTTGCTACATGTGTAGTGTCTACTACCGGGTTTGCGAAAGCTATTGAAGACAATAGCCCTGCAAAAGTCGCTAGAATAATTCTGACAGGTTTTTTTGAAATCACCATACCTTATTAAATATCTTAATTTTTACGGTCCTTAAATTTGGTGCAAAGGTACATTTTTAATTAATATTCCAATGTTATTGCTACTCTTTTTTATTCTAATTATTAATTTCAACTACTTCTTTGGCTTATCATTTAATAATCTTGACGTTAAAAACACTTCTAATGCCAAAAAAATAATGAAAATCACAAAAAAGTTTATTTTCTCTATATATACACTCGTTCCTTCCCGCTCCAGTACCGGCATCAGGAAGATATAACTCAGTGCAAATTGAATACTGATCAATACTAAAAAAACAAAGCCGATCTGCTCCGGTTTGGTTTCTTTTATCCGAATTAAAAAAAGTAATATCGCTAATGAAAGTAGTAGAAAGAAAAGATAAATCCCATAGATAGGATAGTGGAATTCCTGATAGGTTTGAGTAGAAACACCAAACTTAAAAATAAGAATATGCAGTAGTGCTAGAATAGGAACAATTTGAAACAAACGAAAGATTACAGCATATTTTTTCCTGCTCATATTTATTTTATTTATTTAACTGATTTACCTGCCTTATTACATTATATAGCGCTATAAAAACGCCCAGCAGCGTAAGGATTTTTACATACAGATCGTTAGGATTCGGATATTTTTCGTCGAGCCAGTTTCCTAAAAACGCAAAGGCAAAAATAATGATCCCCATCTGAAACGGGATATTAATTAGTGCCAACCACTTATTACGCGTTTTTCTGTCCTGATCCTGATTCATTTGTTACGGTTGTTGCTTTGGTTGTTTTTCCGGATGTCGCTTCCATCATCACACAGGTTGCGCTAAAATCGGCTCCTGGTTCTACCGCCAGTTTCCCAACGATTACTTCTCCTTTTATCGATGCCTTTGATTTGATATTCAGAATTTCGGTTACCTCGATCTTTCCATTAAACTTCCCTTCGATATCGGCCGTATTGCATTTAATATCACCCGTCACACTTCCGGCAGGGCCAATAACAAGCCTTCCTTTCGAATTAAAATTTCCAATCAGATTTCCATCCAATCTAAAATCGGCTTGCGAAATAATATCGCCTGTAATGGTTGTTCCTTCTACTATTCTATTGGTTTTACCTAATAAATCCGTGTAAGACTTTTTCTGTTGTTTTTCAAACATGGTATTATTGCTTTTAAAAATCACAGGCTTTTATTCCTGTGATCTTACTGTTACTTTCTCTAAAAGTTATTTTAGGGTTGCCAGATACGCGTCCAGATTTTTCTTGATCTGAACAACTTTATAATCGTCATTCGAAATCACAAATGCATTTTCGGAAACTTTATAACCTTTAAAATCTTTTAGTACGCTAATCGTGGAAAGCGCTGCTTCTTTACTGCTAAAACCGTGTACAATTACAAAACTTTTATCCATCGTATACACATCGTTGGACAAGGTGATACGGTTGCTGTTGCGATCGGTTATATATTTCTTTAATTTTTCGGTTAAGGCTTTGGTTTTCGCATCGTTTGCATTTGGATACGGAACCTGGAATACAATTTTCCAGCTGGATGGATTTTCTTTTCCTAATTCCAGTTTTTCCATTTTCGGAATATCTGTTTTTAATAACGTTTCCGCCTGTTTGCCTTCTTCCGCATTCGGATAGTTTAAGGCCACAAAGTTCAACGCTTTTTTATATTCTTCCAATCCTTTTAATCGTCCGATTACACTGGCTTTAAGCAATTCGAATTTCGGAACCATTTCTTCTCCGTTGAAATTTTCGATAACCGGATCCAATTGTGCCAGCACATCCTGTAGCTCGTCTTTTTCAAATTGTTTAAACAGTTTGTTATACACTTCTTCCGGGCTTCCCGCTATGGTTCCTTCCGAAATATTGTTTAACAAAATCTGCGCATAACGGCTATCCGGATATTCAGCAATGATCTGTTGTTTCATAATCGCTGCTTTGGCCGGATCGATGATTTCGTAAATTTTAAAAAGATTGTATTTGGCCGGTAATACCAATCGTTCTTCCGGTTTGTTTACCAGTAGTTTTTCCAATCGGGATGCCGCCAGTTTGTATTCTTTAAATTTTTCTTTATAAATCGTTCCCAGTTGGAAATAGGCAAAATTGCGATCTTTCGCCAAACTGTCCAGTACTTTCTGATCGGTTGGCAATTGTTTAATATAGTAATCCGGAGTAAAACGCTCGTCCTCGGCTTGGGTTTTCGGGTTTTCATCAACCGCAGCTACCGCATCCGGATTTTCATTTGCTTTATCAATAATGGTTTGTGTCGACCAACGCCAGTTGTCTTTTAGCGGTCGGTTCCCCCATTTCTTTTTAAATTCCGTTCTACCAAAAGCTACCGTAGCCTGGTTATAAAAATAGAAGGTGCTTCCCCCTGTAAAACTTCCGGCATTTGTAGGTGCTCCCGACTGTTTTGGCGTAGTCTCTTCCGAAGGTGGTGCCTGACGGGATTGCATCATTTCGCTTTTTGTAGTAGCATTCGATCCTACAGCTGGTGCTCCCGGATCGGAAAAACCGCTGTTTTCGGCCATTGTTTTTAGCTTCTCTGCTTCAAGGGCTTTTTTCGCTTCTTCGATTTTTAGTTTTGCGATGTATTCTTCGTAGTAATTACGTTGTTCGTTTGGTCCTAATCCGGATACATATAAGATACTATCGTTTACTCTGGCAATGCCTTCATATTTGATCACATCGTTCAGGTTTTCCCTTTTCTTTTTGATCGCGATAAATTCACGGGTTTTCGGGTTTAATTTAGACATGGTACTGTCGTAATATTGTCCCGCTGTTAAATATTTGGCATCATCAAAATTGATCTCCGCCAAGTTGCGGTAATTGGACGCTACCAAATAATTATCCTGCGACATCGAACGCAGGGATTTGTTGTAGTATTTCTTCGCCTGACGTTTGTTACCTTGTTTATCATAGAACAAAGCCACCTGATGATTGATCACATCCAAAAACGGACGGTTCTCGCGATCTTCCGCCAGTTTGTTGAATTTTTTCAGGAAAGCCAGCGTATCGCCTTTTTTATAATCGAATTGTTGTGCTTGTTTGGCATGCGCCTGAATAACATAACGACGTGGCGATTTTCGGTTCATATCGATAACCGACTGGAACGAAGCATACGCACTATCCGGGTAATTCATACTTTCGTATAACTGACCGATAATAAAATGATAACGGGCTTTTTCTTCGTTATGCTTGGTCAGGTCTTTCGCTAATTTTAAATTTACCAAAGCACTATCAATAGAACCAAGGTTTACATACGCCTGTCCTAAAATAGCATTCGCATCGGCTTGTACCTGTCCTTTAATTTTCTGATCTTCTAAAAGTTTCTTCAGATTTTTAATCGCCAGAACTTCATTCTCCAAACGGATATTGGTTTTTTCCCGCCATACTTTGGCTTCGTAAATTTTATCGCTGTTGGAATATTTATACAAAATATAATTAAACGCTTCCAATGCCGGAATAAAGCGATTGTCGTAATAACGCGCTTTTCCTAACAATAAATGCGCTTCATCCATTTGCGGATTTTTCTCTCCGCCTTCTATATACATGGAGTGTTTCTGAATCGCTTTGATCGCCTTGGTTTCTGCTCTCTCGAAATTGGCATTTTTTGTCTGACCGGGAAGAGTTCCGGCATCGATATCCTGCATTCGTTCTACAGGTAGAATTTCCCAAAAGTTGTCCTTATAAGTCCCTTTTAGTTCTTCCACTCCTTTATCGAAAGCAACGCCTCCGTTGTATAGTATGTTATATTCGGCTGTAACAGCGTGGTAGTTTCGTCTTACAAATGAGTTTTTCTTTGTGGAACATGCCAGCAAAAAAAGAACGAGCCCTACGCTTAAGGCGTATTTAAACAGATTGGTTTTCAATATAAAAACGTTTTTAGTTCTTTAACTTCCAATTTCTTTTTTTAGTATAAAGAGAGGTAAAAATACGTTTCTTTTTGATATGGGAAAAATTTGTTTCCAAAAAAACAATATCCCTC
>NZ_JASLCE010000021.1 GCF_030146175.1 Flavobacterium sp.
TAAAAACAAACCTATAAATACTTTTTGTAGCTATGAAGAATTTGGTTTGAATGGTCTAGAAAATAGACTATTAAAAAAAACTTTAGTTTTAATTCAATATTATTTGCCTAACATAAAAAATATTCAATCCGAAAAGTACACCTCTGAAATATTCAATTATATTACACCTGCTTTTGAATTTGTTTCAGAAGAAGTCAATCTTCATGATATTAAGCATACTAAAACTAATGCTTTTTATAAAGAATATGAAGAGGCTATTCAACTAGCCAAATTGATTTTAAAACGATTTGGTTATAACATAACAAATACTCAAGAACGAACTATTAAAACTCCTCCATTTTGGATTGACATGAGTAAATTGTTTGAGTTGTATGTTTATGGAAAACTGAAAGAAAGATTTATTGAAATTGGAGAAGTAGTATATCATCAAAAATTTAATGGTCTTGAACCAGATTTCATATTAAAATCAAAAGATGGAAAATATAAGATGATTATTGATGCAAAGTATAAACCAAGATATAATTCTCAAAATATAGAATTAGAAGATATTAGACAAGTTAGCGGATATTCCAGACTGAAATCAATATATAAATATCTCAATATTGAAACTAATCAAGTTATTGATTGCTTAATAATTTTTTCGGATCAAGATTCAGAAAGACAAAGTTTTAAAAACGATTTTGATATGATTGAAATTAAAGATTATGCTCATTTTTATAAAATTGGAATCGAATTACCAATACATGCTAAGCTAAGTTAGTTCCTCTATTTCTACTTCTTCGTAAACCCCTTCCGGGTCATTTCGCCCCAACCACTGGTGCCTTTTATTTTGTCTTTATAGCCCACTAAAGCTGCATATACCGTTAGCGGATGGAAATAGAACGGTTCGATAAAAGCTGCCAGTAAAAGTTTTAAAAAATCGGCTTGTTTGGGGTATTTATGGTAGGTACGCTCTTCGCAGTATAAGGCGATAACCGAAAAGAAAATCGCAAAAGTATAGACAAACAGCACCAATAAAAAGAAAAAATGCCAGTTGAGTAAGCCCAATACTAAAAACACTAGTGTCGTGATCACTCCGATAAATTCGATTCCGGGTGCCAGGAATTCAAATAACGTCCAATACGGAATACTGATCATTCCCAATAGTTTGTATTTCGGGTTCAGGCACATTTTTTTATGGAAACTAAGCGTTTCGATGGTTCCACGCATCCAACGGCTACGCTGTTTTTTAAAGATCTTAAAATCCTCCGGAGCTTCCGTCCAGCATAGCGGATCGGGAATATAACTGACCGAATACGGCAATTTGTTTTCGAGCATATGACGACGCATGCGTACAACCAGCTCCATGTCTTCGCCTACGGTTTTTGTACTATATCCTCCCGCCAGTAAGGCGATTTCTTTATCGAACGCTCCAAAAGCACCACTGATCAATAATAATCCATCGAGTCTTCCCCATGCCATTCGTCCCAAAAGGAAGGCGCGCAAATATTCCAAAACCTGAATTCGGGATAACAATCGGTCCGGAACGTTGACTTCGACCATACGGCCGTTTTTAATCACACATTGGTTGGCAATCCGAACTACACCTCCGGTCGCAATAATTCGCTTGCCATAGGATTCCAAAAAGGGTTTTGCCAGCTTAAGCAAGGCGTCTTTATCCAGAATACAATCAACGTCGATACAAACCACATAAGGATATTCAGCGATGTTTAGTCCGGCATTTAGCGCATCGGCTTTACCACCGTTTTCTTTATCGACTACAATTAGTTTTTTAAAGGCTGCATTTCGGGAGCGGTATAAACCTCGGATTTTTTGCGTTTCGATTTTGGAATGGACTTCCAATTCCGTCAGCTCCAGATCATAGGTTTTGATCAGAATTTCCATCGAGTTGTCCTTACTCCCGTCGTTTACGACAATTACCTGATAGTTATTGTAATTTAACGATAATAAGGATTTCACATTTTCTTCAATCGTAAATCCCTCGTTATAAGCCGGTGCAATCAGCGAAAGTTTGGGTGCAAATTCACTGGTGAGCAATACGTCGTAGTCGACAAAACTGTTCTTTTTAAGGTAGCTTCGCAATTCTTTTGCGGACAAATACGCCAATATCAGGTATGAAGACATGATCAATATTGCATAACCCAGAATAAGGTTTAAATAAAGATCGATAAAGAATAGTAATTCATCACTTAAAAAAGTCATCTGCCTAGGGTTAATCGGTTAATTGCTGCAATACGCTTTGCGCTTCATATTTTAGAAAAGTGTTTGGTGCCTGTACTGCCAATTGTTCGACAAATGGCACTTTTTGCGTCAGTTTTAGCTCTTTGATCAATTTTAATCCCAACGCCACTACAGTGGTATTTTTGGATTCCAACAGCTCTTCAATGCCCTGCGTATCCCCTATATCGTGTTTTTTAAACGCCGCTATAATATTGACCTGTGTCCAGTCGTCGATCGGATACGGATGTTCGGTAAGGTGTATGATCCCTTTGGTGCCTTCCAGTTTGATACAGGCGTTGATGGCTGTAATTTGCAGCGTTTTGTTCCGCGCTTTGGAACTGATCAGTATGGTATCGAAAACTTCGTGAACGTTCATTTCAGCCAGTTCGGTAATCCCTTTGCAACGAACATCCCATTTCAGACTTTTAAGCTTTTTTAAGGAGTCGTTTTTTAATCCGGAATCCTTATAAAACTGTTCCAGCTTTCGCGCATAAACACCATCGTAATTTTTATGAAGATTGATAACCGATTCTGTAGTAAATTCTCTGAAAAAACGGTTATCCTTTAGCATTTTATAATTTTCATTCTGAATGATATCCGAAAACGGAAGGTCTTCAAAAACCACCGCAAACAGTAGCTTATCGATTAGTATACCGTACTCCGCGCGAAGTCTTTCATTTTTTATATGGTTGTTCCGACTGCCAATGATCAACAGATATAAGAAAACGGAAGCCGCCACAAACAGGCAAATGGACACGATTAAAAAAGGTTCGTTCCATGTACCATGTGTATAAAGTTCCCAAAGGTGTTTCATTCTAGCAGCGTATATTATAAATTGTATTAAATACGAATACCCAATAACTTATTTATACGCACTAAAAGCACCGCCGGGCTAACCGGTTTGGCGATAAATTCGTTGGCACCTATGTCGAAAGAATCCAGTTCGGTTTGTTCCACGCCGGAAGAAGTGAGTATAATTACCGGAATATCCGATTGAATCCGTTGGCGGATATATTGTGTAATTTCCATTCCGCTAATACCCGGCATATTGATATCGGTCAATACCAAATCGTAATTATTGGCTTCAATAGCTTCCAGTGCGTCTTTACCATCTGAAAACTGATCAACCTCATACCCTTTCGATTCTAAGAAAAAAGATAATGATTTGCGTAGGATATCATTGTCTTCCGCTAAAACTATTCTCATCGATTTCATATTTATTTTGGAGCGAACTTTTATATAAATGAGATAAAACTGTCTCTTATTGTTCTTTTATTGTACTTCTCTTAAATATTTAACTACGTCAACTATTCCGCTTTGCAGGGTATTGATTTCATCTACTCCCATTGCTGTAAAACGTTCCAGTAAGGCTTCTGCTTCGATAACGGATAAGCAATTGCTAAGATCGGCCAGCATAAACATATCCAGGCTGGATTTCATATTGTGCGTTAGTCGTTTTACTGCGTCATAGTCGTCTCTGGAAAAAGCTTCCTGAAGTTGCGCTACGTCGGCCGGGATTTTTTCAATAAAAAGATTGATGATTTCCTTTTTGAAATTCTGATCGCCACAGGCCGTTTCGTCAATAAACGACAAATCGACTTTTCGTCTACGCGCCAGTTTGTTATCCGGATTTAAAGCCGCTTTAATCGCATCCAAAAGCATCGCCTGTTTAAACGGTTTGGGCACATAGCCATTCATACCCGCCTCATAACAACGTTCCTGTTCGCCAATAAGCGAATGTGCCGTCATGGCTATAATCGGAATCGTGGCCTGCATTTCATTTCGGATATACTCGGTGGTCTGATAGCCGTCTTTAACCGGCATTTGAAGATCCATCAGTACTAAATCGTACTCGTTTTTCGACAGTAGTTCGATTCCTATTTCACCATTTTCGGCTATATCCAATTCAAAACCAAAATTATGAATCACGCTTTTTGCCAGTTTTTGGTTTAAAATATTGTCTTCGCAAAGCAATATCTTAAGTTTCCCTAGACTTTCTCCGGCAGCTGTTTCCGTTTTGGTTTCGATATAATCCGATTTTTTATAGTTCAGTACAAAGAAAAACTCGGAACCTCGTCCAACTTTACTCTTTACCTGTAATTCGCCATGTTGCAGTTCGATCAATTGTTTTACAATGCTAAGGCCCAATCCCGTACCGCCAAATCGTCGTGTGGTACTTTCTTCCGCCTGTGTAAAACGTTCGAAAATCGTTTTTAGTTTTTCTTCCGGAATACCAATTCCAGTATCTTTTACCGAAAATTTAAGTGTATAATTGTCTTCCGTTTCTTCCAGCATCTTTACCGAAACGGTTACGTCGCCATCTTCGGTAAACTTAAGTGCATTTCCGACAAGGTTCACCAAAATCTGGTTTAGTCGGCCCTGATCACCTATTACGTGTTCCGGCATATCGGCATCTAAAAACAGATTGAACTCAATGTCGTTTGGAACTTTAACCTTTAACAAATTATAGACATGCTTTAGTGTCTTTTTTAAATTAAACGGCTCGGATTCAATGGTTAAATTACCGGATTCGATTTTCGAAAGATCCAGAATATCATTAATGATCAATAACAAATTTTCACCGGCTATTTGTACGCTATCGATATAATCGTGCTGCACTTTATCCAATTTTGTCTGCGCTAAAAGATCGGTAAAACCGATTATGGCATTTAGCGGAGTTCGGATTTCATGACTCATATTGGCCAGGAAACTGTCTTTTGCCAAAACCGCTCTATCGGCAATTTTTTTCTGAGCCGCAAGTTCGATGTTTTTGGTTCGCAATTCGAGTAGGTTGATCACGTGTTTCGCTACGATTGACAAGGCATTTCGCTGGTTTTCGTTAAGCTCTTTGGTCTCGTGATCGATCGCACAGATCGTTCCGATATTATAACCATCGGGTGTGGTTAGTGGAATTCCGGCATAAAACCGAACCTTAAAACCACCGGTCACATTCGGATCGTCCTTAAAACGGTCGTTTAAAAAAGTGTCGTTGATTTCCACCATTTTTGTTTCCATAATGGTATACTGACAAAACGAAATTTCCCTTGGTACTTCCGATACGCCAATTCCAATTTCCGATTTAAACCATTGTCGGCTTGCATCGATAAAGGAAATATGAGCGATGGGTACGCCACAGATATACGAAACCAATTTGGTAGCATCGTCGAAGGCATTATCCGGAAGCGTATCCAGGATATTATAGCGTTTTAGAGCAGCTAAGCGTTCCAGTTCGTTTTCGGGCAAGGGATAGGGTTGCGTATTCATAGTATTAAATGGGAAAATGCATAAATACAAAAATAATTCGAGAAAAAAGACTGCAAAAAAATTTTGTACCGGATGCCGTGACTTCCGCAAAATTCTTTACTTAAATACCCAATACCAAAAACGAATTTGTTAAATAAATCAATTATCTTTATACGCCGTATAAATGACCACTTTCGACCAAACCAAACTAAACCTTACTATTATGAATACGTCAACACCAAAAGCATCTAAAAACCTCAATCGGTTAAAGCCTTTACAAATCACGCAGATCAATACTAAGAGTATGGGACTTTCCGGTATTGTTAGGACTGCCGATCACCTGGAACCTATGGTATCCGCTGAAATTCAGGATAACGTCAACGGAAGAGTGATCAACATCAAGATCGTCGTTTTAATTCCGCAAACCTTGTTAGGACAAGAGCCGATTACGCTTTATCAGGATCTGGATAATCCTCCGAAAAACGAATTAAAACTGATTGTAAAATCGAATAGTAACGAACTCGTGGCTCCGGAATATTACCCCTGGTATGTTAATTACCTGCATCCGCTTTCCGAAAGTGATAAAATAGAAATCATCACAACCCGTATCGAAGATCTTATCCCGGATGACGCCAATCCGAGAACTTCCAGAGGAACCATGACACAGGTATTACAAAGTTAAATAGCAAACCGAAAATCAATCCGTGTTTCGTAAAGACACCCTATGATTTCCAACAACAAATCCGTATTTTTTTTCCTGTTCCTTTTAGTGCCCTTCTTTCTTTTTTCGCAAAAACAGCCTTCCCTGAATGCTGTACTACTAGAGAAAGCAAAGCAGTATCAGGACCAGCGTTATTTTTATAAAGCGCATCAGTTTTTCCTTGAAAAAAACTGGGATTCCACTTTGGTGTATTCCATGAAACAACTGGCTTTGCCAAACAATGCGGAAGTTGCTGATTATTGTCATTATTTCAGGGGATTCAGTTTTAAAAATAAAGTGCTGAATCATGAGGCGCGAAAGGAATTTGAAACCATTTCCAAAGCGTTCCAATTCTATTATAAAGTCAGTCTATATCTGGGTGAAATCGCCCTTGAAGAAGGCAATTATAAAAAAGCGATTACTTATTTTACCGAAATTGACAAACTGCCTCCGGCCGACGGTTACGATTTTAAAAAGGGTGTCGTATACCATAACATCGGACTCTCCTATTTGCACCTCAACAATTTTAAAGATGCCGACACCTACCTTTCCGAAGGATTTTCTTTATTGCAAAAAGAGAAAGACACCGTATCGCTTATCGTTGCGTATATGAACATTGCCAACCTCTATTACGAACAATATAAGGACAATCTGGCGATTCCCTATTTTGAAAAAGCCTATGCGCTATCCAAAAAGATAAAAGATCCGCAGCTCAAAATGAATGCGGCGCTCAATATGGCCGTGGTGGCCGAAAACGATAAGCATTTTAATACGGCACTAACCTATCGGAAAGAATATGAAAACTGGCGGGATTCGCTTAATGATCAAAATAAAATATGGGCGATAGCCGATTTGGAAAAGCGGTTTACCGTCCGTCAGAAAGAAAAAGAAATCGACGTACTTGAAGCCGAAAACAAGCTTAAAATTGCCGAAAGGAATGGCTTTTTTTATTCGTCGGTGCTTTTACTGATCCTGTTTGGAACGGGCATTTATTTTTACCGTCAGAAGAGTAAAACCAATAAAATCATCTTGTCGCAAAAGAATGAGCTGGATGCACTAAATGCGTCGAAAGACCAACTATTTTCGATTGTTAGTCATGATTTGCGTTCGTCGGTAAATGCCTTAAAAAACAGCAATGACAAATTGTTAAAAAGCCTCGAGAATAAAGAGTATCACGAACTGGATAAACTGTTACACCACAACAGTGCCATCGCCAACGGTTCCTATAATTTATTAGACAATCTGCTTCACTGGGCCATGTTGCAAACCAAACAGTTTTATTTCCACAAGGAATCGGTACACCTACTTTCGATCGTACAACAGGTTGCTTTTAATTATAAACCACTGCTGACCGATAAAGACATTCATTTTGAAAATCAGGTTCCAAAAAGTGCTTTTGTATTGGCCGATCAGAGTTCGTTAAAAATCGTATTGCGAAATCTTTTGGATAATGCGATAAAGTTTACTCCGGAAAAGGGTCGTATCTTTATTACGGCTGAAATTACTGATGATCATTGTATTCTTTGTATGGAAGATTCCGGCGCGGGAATACCTTCGGAACTATTGAATCATTTGAATAATGAAACCTTTAGTGCTTCTAAAAAAGGAACTCATGAAAAAACCGGTACCGGATTGGGAATGCAACTTTGTAGCGATATGATCCGTAAAAACGATGGAAAAATGCTAATTGAAAGCACCGAAAATAAAGGAACTACAATCCGTATACAATTACAAAAAGTGAATCCAAATGAATAATGTAAGCGTACTTATTATAGAAGATACTCCGGCTGAAAGTGATGCGTTGGTACAAGTGCTTACCGAAAACAACTATACCATTGCCGGTGTGGCCCGAACTTTTAGTGAGGCTTTGGCCTTGTTTTATCAGCAAACGGTCGATATTGTGATCATTGATGTTTTCCTAAACGGAAATCCCGACGGTATCGCTTTTGCCGAAACGATAAATATTGCGCCTGATGCCGCCCGACCTTTTGTGTTTCTAACGAGTTCGAACGACCGTCAAATCTTTGATCGCGCCAAACTGACCAAGCCTTTTAGTTTTTTGCTAAAGCCTTTTAACGAACTGGAAATCTTATATGCGCTGGAAATTGCCATCGAAAAATTTTACGGGCAAACCAATGTTTTTCTTAGTGATGATCAGGATACGGTGGTTAGTAATGATTCACTTTTTATAAAAAAGAAAAACACGCTCAAAAAAGTGCGCATTGACACTATTATCTATATTGAAGTCGAAGAACGCTACTGCAATATCATTACCGAACACGAAAAGTTTGTGATTATGATTTCGCTCACCAAGCTAAGCGAACTGTTGGAAAGCAGCAAATTTGTACGTACGCATCGGAATTATATCGTAAATACGAGTAAGATCGAAGAAATCGTACTTCCCGAAAACCTGCTGATCCTGCAAGGCAACCACAAAGTAACCCTTAGTGATAAGCACAAGGATTTCCTTAGAAAATTCAATATCCTGAAATAAACGCTACAGCTCTATATCGATAACGCTTCCCAAACCGGAGGCGTTTTTTTATGGCTCGATTTTCCATACAGCGATTTCCGGCCTTCATGTCAATAATTCCCGTCCCCATATCATTTCTTTCAAAAACGCTATCCTGCAACTGTAATTTTAGTATCGAAAACAAAAGAAAGCTAGCAGATTTTGTGTTCCGACTTAGGGAGAAACGATGCCCTTCCTGTTTACGCTGCATATAATTAACCCGTTTATGCCAGATCACAGGAAACATCTTCTACTAAGTCAACCGAAATAAAGTACAGGGATGTATGCCGAAAAACCCTAAAAAAGAGTAGGCAACTATATAACCAACAAATCATGTCAAAAATAGCAATCGTAGAAAATGGTGCCGTATATGAAGGATACGACAGCATAAACGCCATTCAGTGGTGTTCTCCTTCCTTTTTAGGCTGTAGCGTCTGTGTGAGCGCAAGCGCCGTTAAAGGAATGGTTACCATTTCCGTTGGGTTTAATACGCCTTTTGGAAATGTTAGCAAAACGTTTAATTTTAATTCGAATGTTAGCTACACCTGGCAGCCTTTAAGCCGCTTTAAACTAACGATAAGCATCACCAATTTTAACGAAGCCGGTGGTGTTTTTAGTTTTGATTTAGGCGCAAACCCATGTGTGGAAGTTCCGATTATGGGATGGAAATGTTTTATGTTTAGCCATCATTTTGAAGTGCCTCTAGTACTTACAGGTATCCAAAATGATATCGATGACAGTCAATTTGCAAGCATTCTGGCGTTCCACTCCGGAAATGGTTTCGATGAAGCAAGTGGTTCGTCTTTATTAAAAGGGGATATTTACAATAACTACCTGAATCAGGGGAATATCTTTACAATTCCTCCTATATGCGGACCAACCAGACCTTGTATGCCAACAATACCGCCATTGGTATGTGGTGGTGGTGCAGAAGCATCGATCCCAACCCTTCCGGTAGTTTCCTGTATTCCTATTCCGACAAGACAGTGTGTGCCAACCATCACTTCCTGTGTAACCGGAATCCCGTTTATTTGCAATAGTGCAGCACAAGGTTATCCTACGACATTACTTCCGGGATGCCAACACATTACTACGCTATTACCGGGATGTCAGCATCCTACAACATTATTACCAGGTTGTCAGTCGGACGATTCGCAGGTAATGTTGTCCAAATCAAACGTAGCGGATGCCGCAACGCCAACCCTTCCGGTTGCATCCTGTATTCCTACAAGACAATGTGTTCCGACGATCACTTCGTGTGTAACGGGTATCCCGTTTATTTGTAACAGTGCTATACAGGGAAGCTTTCCAACAACATTGCTTCCAAATTGTCAACACGTTACAACCTTACTTCCAGGCTGTCAGTCAGGTGGTGTTCAGGGTACCGCCAACGTTCCTACGATTCCCGTAGCGTCTTGTATCCCAACCAGACAGTGTGTACCTACCATCACTTCGTGTGTAACCGGTATCCCGTTTATTTGTAACGGTCTGCAGCAAGGTGGTTTCCCAACTACTTTACTACCGGGTTGCCAGCATGTAACAACCTTAATACCGGGCTGTTTGCATCCTACAACACTAATCCCGGGTTGTCAGTCAGGCGACGTAAATGCAAGTGCTTTACCAACTTTACCGGTTAGTTCCTGTGTAAATACAGCAGGTTGTGTTCCGTCATTGCCTTGTGTTCCAACAATGAGCTGTACCGGAATTCCGTTTGTTTGTTAATACTCCTTTGTTTTCTTACCGCGGGGCTTTGCTCCGCGGTATTATACCCTTTTACTAAAATGTCCCCACTTATGCAACTAACACCCGAAAATATATACCGCTTTTTACACAAACGACAGCTTATTGATAATGATGCCGTTGTAAAAGGAAACTTTATGGTAATTCCCGCCAATACCCGAAATACGATTTTAAAAATAATGGTTGGAAAAGACAACTCTTTGTTTGCCAAACAAATGGGAAAAGACCCGGTTTCTGTAAGCCAGTTTCAACGGGAAATAAACGCCTATGCCCTATTTAAAAACAATGCCGAATTTTCGACGCTGGCGCATCTTGTCCCGGATATGCTCGACTATGATGATGAAAACAATATTCTGATTACAAGGCTACTACCCGATGCCAAAAACCTATCCGAGTATTATATGCTCACTAAAAACTTCGACCTTACTCTTGCCCGCGAGCAAGCCCATATATTATCGGCATGTCATGTCGTACCCGATGCCAAAACCGACACTTCCGGGTTTCCGAAAATGGTACCCTGGGTACTGCGTCTGCATCAATTTAGAGCCGCCGATTTTTTTGTCGGAAATCAGGCCAGTACCGAAATAATACAATTGATCAAAGACAACAGCGTTTTACAAAATGCCCTTATTGATCTGGCCGATTCCTGGCAGTATACCCATCTGATTCACGGTGATATCAAATGGATTAATTTTCTGGCGACAACAAATGATACTAATCAACTGACTCAAAAACTTATCGACTGGGAACTGGCCGATATTGGCGATCCGCTTTGGGATGTTGCCGGTCTTCTGCAGTCCTATATTTCCATATGGGTGTTGGGTTTTGACAATGCCAATCCTTATTCGAATACACTACCCGATTATATGAAACCGTTTGATATGCGGGCATTACAACCTTCGGCACAGGCTTTCCTAAAGGAATATATTACCTTACAAGCCTATCCAACCGAATACCACCCTTATTTTTACGACAAAGTTATGCGACTCACTGCCGCAAGGATTATTCAAACCAGCGTGGAAGCAACTACGTTTAACAGTAAGATTGAAGCCAATTATATGCGTTGTATTCAGTTGGCTTATAACATCATGAAAGATCCAATGACTGCACTGGACGAACTTTTTAATATAAAATCATTCCACCATGTTTAAGGATAAAACGATACTTAAAGAGCTAACCCGGATTATTGATCAAATCAAAATCGAAGCTACGCATATCCATTACAATGGAAAATCTTTTCCGATTACGTCTGAAAACGCCGTTACCGTACTCACCGGCTTGCTATATTCGGAATGCTATATGCTAAAAGAACGCTATCAGTTACAACCGTTACAAAATTTTGATCTTCTACAAAACGATGCCAGTGGTTTTATTCATCTTCTTTCCCAAAACAACCATACCAAAGAAAAACTGGAACAGGGTTGGGTAGTGAAACATACCCATACAAACGGCTATGTCGAAATCGTCCGAAACAATGAAAAACAAATCGTAAATGCATCCGCTATAAAAAAGCTTGCTCCCGGAGAACAAACCGTTTCGGTGCTTTTTCCAAAAGAAGACCGCTACCGACAGCCTACTTTTTATTATGCCTTTAGCAATGCGCCTATGGATACGATCACAAAACTGGTTCGTATTTACTGGAATTGCACACGTGAAGGTGCTCCCGTATTACTTGACGTCCTAACAACCCGGTTGAATCAGTATAACATTCCGTTTCTTTTTAAGTGTCTGAGTCATCCGGAACATTATTTTCGTCGTGATGCCGCCGTTTTATATATCGACGACAGTCTTATGCCGCTTCTGGAACGGATACTGCCCGAACTGGTTTCCGCTATGGAACCTTATCTTGAAGAAGATGTTCCGCTTTTTTCCTATCGCCACAGTAAAGGCATAGGCATAGCCGAAAACCCGAGCGCACAGGAAAGCTTTGGTATGAATCGCATGACTATCGTGGCGGAAACATTACTTCAAACTGCATCAAAAAAATTACCGTCTGAGGCCCTCCTTCACGAGATAGCAAGTGCTTTTCAGAAAAAGGGAATTAATCCCTTGGCAACCTACCTTAATAAAGGATCCAAAATCCTGTTCAATTAAAAACAAATAGCATGAACACAACCGATAAAACCATTTTTCTGGAAACCGCCTGGGACATTGCCTCTGAACTTATAAAAAGTAGTATCTGGCAAGGCGATTCCTGTACCTGGCAGGGGTATTCCATGGAAGCCGTAAACGGAAAATACGAAGGCATTCTACGGACATTCGGTGCCGATATCTATTCCGGAACTTCCGGTATCGCATTATTTTTAGCCGCTTTGTATTCGGAAAAGAAAGATGCTGTGTTACTAAAAACAATTGAAGGTTGTTTGTCGCAGATGACCGCTTTGATGCATACGGCACCCGATCACGGTTTTTATTCCGGGAAACCCGGTATTGCAGCCGCTTTGATCAAAATTGGAAGTCAACTGGAGCGAAACGAATTTGTTACCGCCGGAATCCGGTTACTGGAAAGTATTCCGGTAGCTTCGTTAGAAACTTATGAAATAGATGTGATTAGCGGTGCTGCCGGTACTATTCCGGTACTGTTGGATGTGTCCAAAACGTATAGTAATCCTGTACTTCTGGAAAAGGCCATCGCGCTTGGTGATTTGCTCTATCATTCCGCAGAAAAAAATAAGGACGTATGGTCATGGCGTACCGTTCCGTCGCAAAAGAACCTTACCGGTTTTTCACACGGATCGTCCGGTATTGCACTGGCACTGCTTCAATTATATAAAGCGACAGAAAACCCGCAATTTCTGGAAGCTGCGACGGGTGGTTTCAATTACGAAAGACAGTCGTTTGATGCCTCACAACACAACTGGCCGGATTTTAGGGATGGCGTATCAACGACCTACAATACGGTTTGCGGTTTGGCCTGGTGTCATGGTGCGCCCGGTATAGCTTTATCCCGATTAAAAGCCAATCGGATAAAACCGGATAGTACTTTTGAACAGGAGACGTTTACGGCACTAACCACTACAAGAGACAACATTTATCACAATCTTATGGATAACCTTAGCGGTACCAATTATTCGTTGTGTCATGGTATTGCCGGAAATGCTGAAATACTACTGGATTGCAGTTCGGAACTCAATCAACTGGCAGAAACCGTAGGAACAGCCGGCATTTACAAATACAAAACAAACCGACTTCCGTGGCCAACGGGTGTCAATAGTGGTCAATATACTCCGGGATTGATGATGGGAATCGCCGGAACCGGCTATTTTTACCTTCGATTATTTGATTCGGAAAAACACAAATCGTTACTCTTACCCGGATGTTACTAAAATGGCCCCATAATTTGTTTCCATATACTATTTTAAACCGAAAATCCTGATCGTAAAAAATCAGGATTTTTATTTGGAGTATTTTAAACCAGTAAATTCATTAATAGCGGTTTATCGTTTAAGTAATTGACATAAAAATCGTGTTGCTTCATTTTAGACAATAACGGTTCAAAATCTTTATATTGTTTGACGACAATGCCAACAACCGCCATTCCTTTTTCTTTTGAATTTTTCTTCGTGTATTCAAAATAAGTGATGTCATCGTCCGGTCCGAGTACTTCCATCACAAAATGGCGTAAAGCACCCGGTCGTTGTGGAAATTTCAGCAGAAAATAATGTTTTAATTGCTTGTACAACAATGCTTTTTCTTTTATTTCTTCCATCCGGGTGATATCGTTATTACTTCCGCTAACGATACATACGATATTCTTAGCTGTTAGCTCCTCTTTATTATAACTTTTAAGTGCTGCAACCGACAAAGCGCCCGCTGGTTCTACTACAATGGCATCTTTGTTATATAGTAACAGAATCTCTTCACAAACTTTACCTTCAACCACGGTTACGATGTCGTGCAAGGTATTTCGGCAAATTTCAAAAGTATAATTTCCAACCTGTTGTACTGCAGCTCCGTCTACAAAACGGCTAATCACATCCAAACGAACCGGTCTTCCGCTTTCAATGGCTTTTAACATACTGGCGGCTCCATCCGGTTCCACTCCGATAATTCTGGTTTCCGGCGAAAGCATTTTAAATACGGCGCTTATACCCGCTGCCAGTCCACCACCTCCAATGGGTACAAAAATATAGTCAATCGGTTCCTGAGCCTGTTCCAGTATTTCCAAGGCAATGGTAGCCTGTCCTTCGATAACAGCCGGATCGTCGAACGGATGAATAAAAACGGCATCCTGTTTTTTGCTAAAAACAAGAGCTGCTTCTTTGGCTTCATCAAAAGTATCTCCGAATAAAATCACGTCTATATAATCTTCCCCAAACATCTTAACCTGTTCCAATTTTTGTTCCGGAATGGTTAAAGGCATAAAAATGGTACCTCTGGTTTTCATCTTCTTACAAGCCAAGGCTACCCCTTGGGCATGATTCCCGGCACTGGCACAAACGACTCCTCTTGACAATTCTTCCGGAGAAAGCGAAATCATCTTATTATAAGCCCCTCGTATTTTATAGGATCGCACCGGTTGCAAGTCTTCACGCTTTAAGCTGACCCTAGCATTTAAAGCGGCCGATAAATTCACATGATATTGTAAGGGTGTTTTGAGAATTTCTTTTTTTAAATTGTTCGCTGCTATACGAACAGTCTCAAGTTTTGGAAAATAGATACTGTTTTTCATTACTAATTGTTTTCCGGTCTCAGACTACGAACCGTTTTTCCTGCCTGCCACATTTCACTTTCGCGTAACTCTGATAATTCCATTTCGAGTCGGGCTCTATAATCGGATTTACTATTACTGTCAATAACATGCTTAGCCTCTTGTCCGGTAGCCACACTTTCGTATAAGGCCTCAAAAAGTGATAGGTTCGCATCGCGGAAACGTTTCCACCAATCCAATGCTCCTCTTTGAGCCGTCGTACTGCAATTGGCATACATCCAATCCATTCCGTTTTCGGAAACCAACGGCATTAAAGACTGCGTGAGTTCTTCGACGGTTTCGTTAAACGCTTCGGATGGACTATGCCCGTTTTTACGCAATACTTCATATTGCGCCGCAAAAAGTCCTTGAATCGCCCCCATCAAGGTTCCGCGTTCTCCTACCAGATCGCTATAGACTTCTTTTTTAAAATCGGTTTCAAACAGATAACCGCTTCCAATAGCAATTCCTAAAGCGACAACTCGCTCCCATCCTTTTCCGGTTGCATCCTGATATACCGCATAACTGCTATTTAGTCCTCTGTTTTGCAGAAACATTCGACGCAATGACGTTCCCGAGCCTTTTGGTGCAACCAGAAAAACATCCACATCCGGTGGCGGTACAATTCCGGTACGGGTATTAAAAGTGATCCCAAAACCGTGTGAAAAATACAGGGCTTTTCCCGGTGTGAGGTGTTCTTTTACTTTGGGCCAGTATTCTATTTGAGCGGCATCACTTAACAGATAACAGATAATCGTTCCCCGAATCAGTGCGGCTTCGATTTCAAACAGGTTTTTTCCGGGAACAAACCCGTCGTTTACCGCTTTATCCCATGATTTCGAATTCTTCCGTTGTCCTACAATAACCGTAATACCGTTATCCCGCAGATTTAATGCCTGTCCAGGTCCTTGTACACCATATCCGATAATTGCAACAACCTCATTTTTTAATACTTCACGGGCAAATTCCAATGAAAATTCTTCCCGTGTAACGACCTGTTCTGCTACTCCCCCAAAATACAATGTTGCCATATTCGTTTATTTTTAGATTATTATTTTTCTTTGTCTATTCCCCTATTATCCGATTTAATCCATGTCCGTTTTTAGATAGTGCAATCCGGGAGCTTCTGGAAAATTCTTCCAGTCCCAATGGTTTTAAGATTTCCATCAGTTCATTAATTTCATCCCGATGTCCTGTGACTTCGAATATCGTATAATCCTTACGTATCGCTATTATTGTGATCTTATATTCTCGTAAAATTTGTATGCCCTTTTTCTGTGATGCCATTATTTTTGTAGGTACTTTATACAAGGCTATTTCCTGCCAAACCAACTCCTCATTCGTATGAAAATAAACCTTTAAAACATCGACCTGTTTTTCCAATAAATACGTCAGTTTCCGGATATTGTCTTCCGTATCTGTAGCAACAATCGTAAATCGCTGGACATCGAAAATTTCTGTCGGACCGGCATTGATACTACTAATATTGATTTTCATTTTAAAAAATAACAACGCAATACGATTGATCAACCCGATATCATTTTCGGTATAAATTGTGATTGTAAATTCTTCTTTTCTATCCATTTTCATAGTATTTTAAATTTCATTCTTATGCAACACAACATCCGATACGCTTTTTCCCTGTGGTACCATCGGAAAGATGTTGTCTTCTTTTCCTACCACTATTTCCAGCAAATAACTCCCTTTATGATGTAGCATTTGTTGTAATGCACTTTGTAGCTCTTCCCGTTGTTCCACCCGTTTTCCGGGAATGCCATATCCCTGGGCCACCTGAACAAAATCGGGACTTTCGATAGCAACAAAAGAATAGCGTCTTTCATGAAAAAACTCCTGCCATTGCCGTACCATTCCCAAAAAGCTATTATTCAGTATTACTAACTTTACATTGGGTTTAAACTGCATTATTGTCCCCAATTCCTGTATGTTCATCTGAATACCGCCATCGCCCATGATTGCGATTACCTGACGTGTCGCATCGCCGTATGAAGCACCTATGGCAGCAGGAATAGCAAATCCCATTGTTCCGAGTCCGCCACTGGTAATATTACTTCTGGAATGCTTGTAACTGGCATAACGACAGGTTATCATTTGATGCTGTCCGACATCGGTAACAATAATTGCTTCACCCTTTGTCAATTCATTAAGATTGTGGATAACCTCTGCCATTGTCAGTTCATTTCCGGATGGGTAAATTTGATTCCGGATCACCTCTTTATTTTCTATTACGGCACAATCTTTAAAACGTTTATGCCATTCGTGATGTACCTTAGTCATAACCAGTCCGGTTAGCAAAGGCAAGGTATCTTTACAGTCGCCACATACGGGAATATCGGCTTTTACATTTTTATCGATTTCGGAGCGGTCAATATCCAAATGGACGACCTTTGCCTGCGTCGCATACTGATCCAGACGACCTGTTACCCGGTCGTCAAAACGCATCCCGATAGCAATCAATACATCGCATTCATTTGTTAACAAATTCGGACCATAATTTCCATGCATTCCAACCATCCCTACAGCCAACGGATGATCGGTTGGAATGGCACTCATTCCCATGATCGTCCACGCCACCGGAATACCGGTTTTCTCGATAAACCGTAGCAATTCGGTTTCTGCTTTTCCCAATAAAACTCCTTGTCCAATGATTACAAAAGGACGCTTAGCAGCATTGATCAACATAGCAGCTTGTACTACGAGTTCCATATCCGGAACGGGTATTGGTTTATAACTTCGTAGAAAATCGCAGGGTTTATACTGATAAAAAGCTATTTTTTGTAACTGAGCATTCTTGGTAACATCAATTACAACAGGTCCCGGTCTTCCGGATCGGGCTACATAAAATGCCTTGGCCAATACTGTTGGAAGTTCCTCGGCGTCGGTTACCTGATAATTCCATTTTGTTACCGGTGTTGTAATGCCGATCACATCGATTTCCTGAAAAGCATCGGTTCCTAAAAGATGCGCATACACCTGACCCGTAATACAAACTATAGGCGTACTGTCCAGTAAGGCATCTGCAAGTCCGGTAACCAAATTGGTCGCACCCGGTCCGCTGGTTGCCAATACGACACCCACTTTTCCGGATACCCGTGCATATCCCTGAGCCGCATGAATAGCACCTTGTTCATGACGTACCAGTATGTGTTCCAACTTTTCTTGATAATCGTATAAAGCGTCATATATTGGTATAATGGCTCCACCCGGATAACCAAAAATAGTTATAACACCTTCATAACGAAATATTTCGAGTACAACCTGACTACCCGTCAGGTTTTTTGATAAGGTCGTTTCATCCGAGTTCCCTTGCAGTTTTTGGTCCATATAATTCTATTTTATGCATCCGTTACACAGCCTTCTGAGGCCGATGAAACGGTTAGTGCGTATTTATACAACAATCCTTTTGTGACTTTTAATTCCGGTTGTTTCCATTGTTGTTTTCGGATTTCGATTTCTTTATCGGCAACTTGTAGTTCCAGTGTGTTTTTAACCGCATCAATCGCAATACGATCACCATCCTGGACAAAAGCGATCACTCCGCCTTCATAAGCTTCCGGTGTAATATGTCCTACGACAAAACCATGGGTTCCACCACTAAACCGCCCATCGGTTAGTAAGGCAACACTTTTTCCGAAACCGGCTCCAATCAATGCGCTGGTCGGTTTTAACATTTCCGGCATACCCGGTGCACCTTTTGGTCCTTCGTTGCGAATCACAATCACATCGCCGTGTTGTATTTTTCCGTTTTCAATACCGGCGATCAGTTCTTTTTCGCCATCAAAAACCCGCGCCGGACCGCAAAAAAAAGTACCTTCTTTTCCGCTGATTTTGGCGACACTTCCATTTTTAGCCAGATTACCATATAAAATTCGTAAGTGCCCGGTAGTCTTTATTGGATCCGTCAACGGTTTTATAATTGATTGTCGGGTAAAATCGAGCATTTTGACCGATTCGAGATTTTCCGCCACCGTTTTTCCTGTTACCGTAAGACAATCGCCGTGAAGCAATCCTTGTTGCAACAAATATTTCATTACAGCCGGTATTCCACCCTGTTCGTGTACATCTTGCATGAGATAGGTTCCGCTGGGTTTTAAATCGGCTAGAACCGGTGTCGTATCACTCATTTTCTGAAAATCATCCTGTGACAATCGTATTCCTACACTTTTGGCCATAGCGATCAGATGTAATACAGCATTAGTGCTTCCGCCGAGAACAATCGTAAGGCGCATTGCGTTTTCAAATGCCTTTCGGGTCATAATATCCGTTGGTTTGATGTCTTTTTCCAACAGCATTTTTAAATAACGCCCGGCTTTCAGGCATTCCTGTCGTTTTTCGAAACTCATCGCCGGATTGGAAGCCGAGTACGGCAAACTCATTCCCAGCGCTTCTATTGCCGAAGCCATCGTATTGGCCGTATACATTCCGCCGCAGGCTCCGGGACCGGGACAGGCATTTTTGATAATCCCGTTATAATCCGATTCACTTATTTGTCCGGCGATTTTTTGTCCCAACGCTTCAAATGCGGAGACAATATTTAGTGTTTCTCCTTTATAGCAGCCCGGTGCTATTGTTCCGCCATAGACCATTAAAGCCGGCCGGTTGAGTCGTCCCATAGCGATAATGCTGCCTGGCATATTTTTATCACAACCCGGTAATGCGATCAGACCATCGTAATATTGAGCACCACATACCGCTTCGATACTGTCGGCAATCACTTCCCGACTTACCAGTGAATAACGCATACCATCGGTACCGTTACTTATACCGTCACTCACACCAATTGTATTAAAAATCAATCCAGCCAATCCTTCTTCCCAGGTTCCTTTTTTTACAAGTTGTGCCAGATCATTTAGGTGCTTGTTACATGGATTTCCGTCATATCCCATACTGACAATCCCTACCTGTGCCTTGTCCATATCATCATCCGTAAAACCAATTCCGTATAACATGGCTTTAGCTGCCGGATAACCATCACCCTGCGTTAATAGCGCTGAATATTTATTTTGTTTCATTTTGTTTTAATTCGTTTCCAATTACATCCAGACTTTTTCCTAAAACCAAACTACTGTATCCTTTTTGTATCTGATTCGCATATGTATCTTCCCATTTTTTGGAAAACGGAACATCATCCAAAGAAGCCAACATTACTATTTCGGCGGCCGTACCGCAAAAAAATGCAGCATCGGCACCTTTCATTTCTTCCGGTTTAAAAAATTTTTCCACTATCGGAATTCCTAGTTTTTTACTGATTTCGATAACCGTGGCACGGGTTATTCCCGGAAGAATATTGCCTTTGGGCGGTGTGAATAGCATTCCGTTTTTTTCGAAAAATACGTTCGCCCCAGAACTTTCCGCAACATTTCCATTGGTATCCAGCAACAAGGCTTCGTCATATCCTTTATCCCGGGCTTCCTGACAGGCAAGTATCGAATTGACATAATGACCACTTACTTTGGCTTCGACATGAAAAGCCTCCGGATTAGGTCTGCGATACGATGAGGTCATTACTCGCAATTTATCGGCCAGATAACCATTATTCCACTCCCAAGCTTCAATAACCAGCTGACTTTCTTTTGCTTTTGAAAGTCCCATATTTGGCGAACTCATTACCAAGGGACGTATATAGGCATCGCTAAGGTTATTGCGTTTTAACACCTCATGCGTTAATTCGATTAGTTCCGAAGTGGTATGGAAAAATGGTATGTGCATCGTTTCGGCCGAAAAACGCAGGCGATCATAATGCTCTTTGGCTTTAAAAATTTGTGTTCCGTTTGGGGTTTTATACGATTTAATTCCTTCGAAAACAGCATATCCGTAATGAAGCGATTGTCCGTAAAGATCGGTTTTAGCTTCTGTGGCTTTTACAAAATTTCCGTCAAAATAGATCATGGTATCGTTGTGATAATACATATGGCTACTTTTAAAATTTAACTCAAAAAAAAAAGCCCTTCTCGGTGTGAGAAGGGACTTAATCATATAATACGATATCGTTTCCTACTCACGTAAGCAAGGGAATAATAATTGAAATAGTACGTACAACTTGTTGTTTCATTTTGTTTGCGTTTTAAGAAATAAAAAAAGCCGTCCCAAAAATTTGGAACGGCTTTGTATGATTCATCTTGTATATTACTACGATACCCTTCCTGCACCAGCGCTGGCTGCGATAATGCTATCAACTGTAATTGTAATAATATTGGTAGTAATCACGTGAATTGTAATTAGCGTAAAAGTACATAAAAAACACATAAATACAAGTTTTATTTATATTTTTTTAGTACGCTGTTTATTTTAAACAATCCCATATTAAAAACGATTAGTATTTCAAAGTATAACATTTTGCGGTTTTTCATTCAAAAATCACGTAGTACTACCTGAATTTTAACAATCGTACTTTTTTAAATTGCAATAACAAACCACCAAACAAACTACCATGCAAAATGACCAACCCCACAAAGCGGCTATGGATTGCGAAACCAATCCTACTGCTTCCCTCAAGAAAATGTTTATCGACAGCACTATGGGCAATCGTATTATGGCAGGACAATGCCCGGTGCGACGTGCCGTATTTTTAAAACCTCATGGTGTGGCCAAAGCCGATTTTATTATGGTACCGGGATTAGCGGACAAGTATAAAATCGGAATTTTTGCTCACGAGCGTTTTAGTGCCTGGGTTCGTTTTTCGAGCGACACACAACCGCATGCGCCGGATATGAAATCGACTGTCGGAATCGGAATCAAACTTTTTGATGTTCCGGGTGAAAAACTGCTGGAATCCAGTAAGCATGCCACTACGGCCGATTTTCTATTGCAAAACATGAACGTCTTTTTTGTAGACAATGCTACAGAAATGTGCAAATTCACCAAAGCCGGTGTTGTGGATCACAATTATGATCTCTATCTGAAAGACCACCCGGAAACACAAAAAATTCTGGACGAAATGGCTAAACCCGTAGATAGCTGCCTGACAACTCCTTATTGGAGCGGACTACCCTATGCTTTTGGCGATCGCTTTGTAAAATACAAACTGGAACCGATCGGGCCACCATTCGGTGTGCCGCCATCGCAAAATACTTCCGATTACCTGCAGGCCGATTTACAAACCCGTCTGAATATGGGTGAAGCGCAATTTAATTTTATGGTTCAGTTTCAAACCAATCCGGAAACTATGCCATTGGATAAAGCCATGACACCCTGGAGCGAATCCGAATCCGAACCGGTACATATCGCTACGCTGGTAATTCAAAAACAGGACATTACCAATCAGGGACAGGCCGAATATGGCGAAAACCTTTCGTTTAACCCATGGCGTACGTTAAAAGCACACGAACCGAAAGGTAGTATCAGTGCTGCGCGTAAAGTAGTCTATGAAGCCGGTGCCGAATTGAGACGTTTTAAAAATGGTGTTCCGGCTGTCGAACCGAATACGCCAAGACCCCTTAACCTCAAATAAAATAGTGCTATGGATATCAATGCAATAAAAAATGTAGCGATCTACCCGGCTATCGGTGTGGCGCGCGTCGGAAATTCAAAAGAATATTATCTGGCTTCCGATTTACCGGGCGTGACTCCCGTAGCGGAAGGCGGTTTTAAAGATAACGACAACCTGTTTAAAAAGCAGGTACCGCGATTCCGTATTTATGCCCTGGGCGAAAATAACGAACCGCTGTTTGAAATCAATACCGATACTGAAAATGCCAATATCGAATGGCGTGTACACGTGGCCAACCGAAAAGCAGCCTGGTATCAGTTTAACAATGCCCTGGATTTGGGCAAATACAGCATTCCGAGTACCAAACGTAACGGTGCTGTTCCCGATCCGGATCGGAATCAACTGGTGATCGATCCCGGACCGCGAACCATTAGCGGAAAAAACATATCCGGACCAAAATATCACTTTGACTCCGGGAAATTCTACGATAAAAAAATAGCTCTGGGCGAAATCCGTACCGACGATAAAGGACGTTTGTTGTTTTTTGGCGGTGATGGAAAAAGCGAATCCCGATTGGGTATCAAAGCCATAACTTTTGCGAATAACGACGACTGGCACGACGATACGTCCGACGGAACCGTACGCGCTAAAGTTACTATTGGCGACAAAACCTTCGAAGCCAAACCGGCAGTTGTGGTGTGTACACCGCCCAACTTCGGTCAGGGCTTATTCCCGGTGGTCAGCATGCTCGATGTGGTTAACGATCTGTACATCCGCGAAGGCTGGTTACCTCCTAAAAAGAAAGTTCGTTTTTATAATGATATCTATCCGATATTGTCCCGTATGAGTAGTACGCAATGGGTAAATGAAGGCTTTTTTATGTTATTTGGTACCAATTCACCAAGCGACTTCGAAAATCCGGAGTTTATTGCCAAACTCGACAGTCCGGATCCGGCTTATGAAGCCGAACGCAGACGAGTATTCGAATGGTTCCGCGACCGGAATTCGACGGTTTACGAACCGGCCAAAATTCCACCGCACTATGGTGATTTATTTGGCGACTACGTGAATCTTCCCGCTGTAGATCTGGCGGTTACCGATACGCAATACGATATGCTTCGCCGTTGGGCCGAAGGGGATTTTGAAACCGGTGAACCCCGAAAACCGGTTGTTTTTGACGAATTACCGGTACCGGCACAAGTAATGGCCTTATTAAAAGCACCATTGGAAGAATGCTTGGGCGGGCCGTTCCACCCGGGAATCGAAATTACATGGCCATTCCGTCATCTGATGATGTGGAGTGAACCGTATCGTTTAAAAGTCCTACCGGAAGATACCGGTGTCCGCGACGATTACGGTGGTATGCTAACCTCCGAAATCGCACTGTCGCCTAACGGTCCACTGGACGGAAGTGGTCCGGGATCCGTAACCCGTTGGTTGGGTGTGCCGTGGCAAACCGACGAAGCGAGTTGTCTTTCCGGATACGATGTAACCTTATACCTACCGTTACCGTCGTTCTGGTCGGTTAGGGTTCCAAATACCGTACTTTCGAAAGATAGTTTTGATCGTTTGAATGTTTCCACAACCAACGACGGTCAAAAATTAAAGCATTTTTCCTATCGTGTGGACTGGATGCGTGATTTTACCACGACCTATGTGACCCGTATTAACAATATGGTTGCCAAATGGCATCAACTGGGCATCATTACCAAGCATGATCTGGAAAATCCGTCGCAATTCCTTCCGGAAGCCTTATGGGTGGAAACCCATCGCGAAGGGCCAACTGGTGTTGATCCGACACTGGTACAGGTACGTCATGCCGAACAAGATCCGATTCTTACCGCCAAAGGATTAATGGCGGAAGAAGCACCACGTGAAAGTCAACCGTTAAAACGTCACGAATTATAAAAAACAGATATTACATACCCGTTGTTATTGTTGGAGCTGGCCCGGCCGGATTGGCCGCAGCATTGACCTTACAAAAAGAATCCGTAACCTGTGCCGTTATCGACTATCGTCGGGAAAACGTTTTTAAACCGGGGGAATCTTTAGCTCCGGGTGCCAACTTTATCCTGGACAAACTCGGACTTCACAAGATAGCGGCTTCCGGTTTTCACAATGCGTATGTGGGCAATAACGTTGTGTGGGGTGGTACTACGCCTCACCAACGTTATTTTCTAAACGAACCCTATGGTAACGGATTGCACCTGAACCGTGTGGTATTTGAAAATCAGTTACTCGAAACAGCCGTTGAACGTAAGATTACCTTATTCCTCACCTATCAGATCAAAGAAATTACCGAAACGCCGGATAAGATCCTTTTGGAATGTTTTTCCCCTTCGGGCGATTTTACCACAATCGAAGCCGATTTTATACTCGATTGCAGCGGAAGAGCCGGTATCGTCGCAAAAAAAACCGGTGTAAAAAGAACCGCGCTGGACAATCTGGTTTCGTATCATTTTATGATCAAACAACCGGAAACCGTATTAAAAGGAATGACCTATATCGAATCCGTTGCAGACGGTTGGTGGTATATGGCGCCTGTTAACGATGGCAAAATGGTTGTCAACTTTATGTCCGACAGCGACCTGCATCAGGTCAAATCGGAACTACTCCAAGACTGGTTACGACAAAAAATACGGCAAACGCAACATTTTTCAGCACTTATACCGGAAAATGCTTTTGACACGTTGGTTCATTCCGGAATCAAAACCGCTTCTACTTCCCTATTGGACGTTCCCGGCGGTAACCGATGGATGGCTGCCGGCGATGCTTTGTGCTCGTATGATCCGCTGACCTCATTTGGCATTACCAATGCGCTAACCGGCGGTTATGCCGCAGCCAAAGCCATTACCGGTTTACTAAACGGTGACGGAACAGCTGCTACCGATTATTTGTCCAAACAAATGGCACTTTTCAATAAATCGGTTGTCATGTTACAAAACCAATACCGACAGGAACAACGTTGGGCCGATTTGCCGTTCTGGAAACGACGTCATTAAATCGGTTACAATAATTTCCTACAACTGGGATAATTTAAAAAAAAGATTATATTTGTTTCTGTTAAACGTAAATACCCATATATGGAATCCGAAAACACGATTGTAGCTTACGCTTCCGAACTGGAAAGAGCAACTTTCTACAAAAAAACCTATCTACACGTGGCTATAGCTATTTTGGCCTTTATCGTTGTGGAAACAATTTTAATTCACACCGTTCCTATGGAATGGATTGCTGCCATGTTTGGCGGAAAATTCGTATGGTTGTTTATCATCGGACTTTTCTGGTTGGGAACTACCCTATCTGAAAAAATGAGTTTTAATCCATCGCGTGAAAAACAATATTTAGGACTGGGTTTATATGTAATTCTGGAAGCGATTATTTTTCTTCCGATGATTGTGATTGCCGTAGCAATGACCAATAGTGCCGAATTGATCACACAAGCAGCAATCATTACTCTGTTTATGTTTTCGGGATTGACCGCTGTGGTATTTTTTACCCGAACTGATTTCTCATTCCTTCGAACAGCGATCATTATCGGTGGTTTTATTTCGTTGGGATTAATTGTTGCCGGTGCTTTATTCGGATTTAACCTGGGATTATGGTTTTCTGTTGGAATGGTAATTTTAGCCTCTGCCAGTATCCTATATCAGACACATCAAATTAAAAATCAGTACGGTACACAACAATATGTAGGTGCTGCATTACAATTATTTTCATCTGTAATGCTTTTATTCTGGTATGTATTACGTATCCTGATGAGCCGAAGAAACTAATCATCTTACTATTTATACTAAAAAAGACTGCTTATTCTGGCAGTCTTTTTTTTGATCGTATCGTACCTTTTACCTGTTGTTTTATAATGCTAATGGTAGTCGTATGGCTTCCCATTCGGTTCGTTTGGTTTCAAAACTTTTACCGGCATTTGCAGGACTTGTCGATGGCAATACCTGTAAATGATAGGCTTTGGTTGTTTTTACATATTTTTTAAAATAAGCCGCTGCTTTTTGTCCGTTAAAGAAAATATGAGTGATTTCGGGATGTTTTTCTAAAAAATCATTAAAATCATTAGGTACTTCCTGTTCGATCGCACTATCCAGACTTCCTTCTCTTTTACAAGCCTGCAACACGTCCCAAAGAGCAACTTTATTTTGTAACAACAATGCTTTTTTGGTGGCATAATCATTAGAAAAAGGGACTTCAAAAATGGTAAATAGCAATTTCCAAAAATGATTCCGGGCATTGCCATAATATTCTTCCGCCATTAAAGACGCAACACCAGGCATGGTTCCTAAAATTAGTATCCGGGCGTTGGTTTCCGATACGGAAGGAAAAGAATAAATGAGCATGGACATTATTTTTAAAAAGATTCCTACTGCAAAGTAGCAACAATCCGGCTAAATTCAAAAAGGATTTGCGTAATCGCCTTAAAAAAAAGTCCGGTTTTACTAATGTTTTCAGCCTTTTCGGAAGACAAAAATAAAATTGTAACCGTTGCTTTAGCGGTTGGTGTTAAAGCGGTTATCCCTCCTTTACTTTATCTTAAAAATTATCTTGTTAAAGTATTCTAACTTACCCGCGATATTATTTGTTTTTTTAGTGTCAAAAATCTAATTTTGAACGAATCAATCATTTGATATTAACTCAAAAAAGCCTGAATTATGAAATTACCTCTACAAGACATTCTGGATGGAATCCGTGAGTGGAACAAAGTCCGTAAAGACCGTGAATTAGCAACTTTCTATTTAAGTACCGCTCGTTATTTCTCTTTTGAATGTGCCGACAAAGGGACTTCGAAATACCTACATGCGTATCCGGGTATCTACGAGAACCAACTATATTTCTTTTTAATCCCTTCGGAATTTGATTCCCCGGATTCGAAAGCTGTTGCCGATATCGATGCACATATTAATGCTACACAGGTACACATTGGAGTTGGTAACGGAGGACAGGAGCTTCCTGAAAAAGAAGCACAAGAGCGAATTGACAACTGGGATAATAATGTAAGAGAATGGGTTTCGGTACAAATCGATGCACCGGAAGGTATTTTCCAGGCTTTTGCCATCCCAACCGATTATATTAAAGAAAAAGTAGCGATCCCTTATGATGCGGATTTTGCACTTAGAGCCAGTACTGCAGCCGTTTCCGGATATGTAGCCGATTTGGTTATCGTGGATAGAGAACTTAAAAAATCGGTGTACTATGATACGGTACGTCCGGTTCCGCCATTTGCTCCTTTGGAAGGTGATTTCTATTTATTACAATTGGCCGAAAACTAATATATGACGTTTTATCAGTTTCTGGACTATCTGACGTATTTATCGCCGGCGCTATTGCTCACCGGGATTGGGATTGGTATGTATCGCTACAAATCGCTCGCCCTTTCTCATAAAATGCTGTTGCTTTATATCAGTGTGGCACTCTGCACAGATCTAAGCAGTCGTCTTTACGGTCATTTATTCGGAAATAACCTGATATTCATCATTTTGTTCAGTTTATTAGAACTGATCATTTTTGCAATTTTATACCAGTTCTGCTTTTTTGAAAAGAAAAGCAGAACTCTTTTTTCGCTTACGCTTGTCGCCAGTGGATTTATTGTTTGGGAGCTTTTTTCGTTACGAACCATTTCTCCACAACAATTCCAGTCCTATTCGAAAGTAATGGATGCCTTTGTGATCATATTATTAGCACTGGCCTATTTTTTCCAGAAAGTTGGAAAATACAAAACCACACAAAAGGAAGAATTACGGCTCAATGCGGCCATTTTAGTCTTTTTTTCACTACATCTTTTGTTTTTTCTGCCGATTAACTTCCTTATTAATGTAAGTTCCGGGCTTAAGTTTTATTTTTGGACCGCCAATCTGGTGCTCACGCTTATCTTTTATGCCTTTATAAACTGGGAAATATGGAAAAATGGATAGAACCCAAAACCATTATGTTATGGATTATCATTGCAATTACAGTGGTTTCCATACTGGTTTTTTCTTTTATACGTCTTGCCTATCTCAACTTTAAGCAAATGGCTGAAGCCCAACTGGAAGAATCCCGCTTAAAACTGGAACATCAGAAAAAACTACTCGAAAACGGTATTTTGGTTCAGGAACAGGAACGTACGCGTATTGCAGCCGATTTGCACGATTCGCTTATCGGAAAACTCACTTCCTTAAAATTAAAACACCAACTGGATTACAATCATGACGAAATGGACCATTTATTAGGGGAAAGCATAGCCGATGCGCGAAGAATTTCCCACGATTTGAGTCCACCTATGTTAGAATTCATATCTTTGTATGAATTAATTGACGGAATTATTACCCCCTGGAAAAAAAACATTGCGGTCGATTTTTATCATGATGTACGCACAGATGTTGCGCTACCCAATAGTATTAAAATTCAGTTTACCCGTGTTTTACAGGAATTGATTACCAATATTTACAAACATGCCGGTGCCTCCGTAATTACCGTTCACCTGCGACAAACCGACCGATTGCTTTGCCTTTTGGTAAAAGATGACGGTAAAGGTTTTGACCCGAATCAGAATAAAAAAGGACTCGGTTTACAAAACATTGAACTACGGATGCTTTACCTTAACGGAAAACATAGTATCAAACCGCTCCGCAAAGGAACCTCGGCCTTACTATTATTAGAATATAAAGACCTGATATGAGTACCATTCGAATTGCCATAACAGACGATGATGGTTTAATTGTAAAACTACTGGAAAACTTCCTGAGCATGCAGCCGGGATTTGAAGTGATCTACACCGCCGAAAGTGGTGATGTTTTGTTGTCGCATCTCGAAAGAGCTACCGAATTGCCCGATGTCTTATTACTGGATTTGAAAATGAAAGGAATGGACGGTATTGAAGTAACGCGCCATCTTAAAACGCATTTTCCGGATATCAAGGTGATTATCGTATCGTCGCATTACCAGCGGTCGTTTATGAACTTTATGCTAAAAACCGGTGCTTCGGCCTTTCTTCCAAAAGGAGTTTCCCCTATTTTACTGGCCGAAATTATTCCGACTGTACATCAGAAAGGGATCTTTTTTATGGAAGATCAAATGGAAGCCATTCGGGAACAGGCGGCATCCAAAACAAATCAAAAGTCAATTTTTGACAATGGTACCGAGCTTTCGAAACGCGAAATCGATGTATTACGCCTGATCAGTCAACAGAAAACAGCAAAAGAAATTGGTGATGCGCTTTTTATTACGGCCCGAACCGTAGAAGGTCATAAAAACAATCTTTTTGTTAAAACCGGTGCCAAAAATATAGCCGGACTGGTTATTTATGCTATTCAGAATAACATCATCAGTGTGGAAGAACTTCCCATGATTTAATCTATTTATCTGAAAAACAGGTAATTTCATCCATACAACGTTACAAAATTATTCCGAACTTTGAGATACAGGTCCCAAACCTATCTCAAACTTAATTTGTAACATTATGGAAAGTATTCAATTCGGATTGGCCAACAATTACGATAGTGGCCGCTATAATTCCGTTGCAACCAACGAACAGATCAGTATCGAAGTACACAATTCGGAAAGCTCCGGAAAAATGTGGTACCATATTGGTTTGATCAATAAAGCGACCATCGAATGGGGCAAAAGCACTCCTTATAGCGACGGGTTTTATCCCTCGGTTGCCCTTAACAATAAAAACATTGTAGTCGAAGTACACGAAACCAGTAACGTCCTTACACATTCGATGTATGCTAAAGTCGGACTTGTAAACGGTTCTACCATCGAATGGTGGGGAAAAGATGAAAAATACGATACCGGCGTCCAACCCAACATCGCGATAAACGATTATGGTGTACTGGTGGAAGTGCATAAATCGCAATCGCATGATGTCCTTTATTACCGTGTTGGAAAACTCAATGGCAAAACCATTAGTTGGGGAAAAAGTCGTAGCTACGAAAAAGGCATTAAGCCTTCGGTTGCCATTACCAACTCCGGATGGGTTGTCGAAGTGCATCAATCCGAAAGCGCAGCTAAATTACACTACAGAGTGGGTCATATCAACGGTGATTCCATCAATTGGAGCAATAGTATTCCGTATCAGGATGGCATTAATCCGAGTGTAGCAATTACCGATGACGGCCGTATTATCGAAGTACACGAATCGCAGGGTATATCAGGACTATGGCAAATGTCCGGTGTGATAAACGGTACGGCAATCCTATGGTCGGAAGCAACAAACTTCGATTCCGGTTCGACTCCGAAAGCCGCAATTTCATCCAGCGGACAAGTTGCCGTACAGGTACATGCCAGCGAAGGACTTTCTTTTGGATTGTGGTATTCCCTCTCTCGATTAATGAATACCGCCGATTTTATGAGGGACTTACTACCCTTAACACAGGATCTTCCGTTTAAAAAAATGGTATTTCCGGCCAGTCACGATGCCGGAATGTACACCCATGGTTTGGAAACATTTGGCAAGACACAGGATCTCAACCTATATCAACAATTACAGGCCGGGGTGCGTTATTTTGACTTGCGACCGGATAAAAATCTGAATATTTATCATGGACTTGCCGGACCTTCGGTACAGGAAGTCTTAAATGACGTAAAGCTTTTTTATGAAGAAGGCCATCGCGAACTGGCTATCCTGAAATTTTCGCATTTCGATAAGTTTACATCTGATATTTACAAGACATTAAAAACAATGATCAATGACACCATCGGGCCGTGGTTGTTTCGTTCGATTCCTGAGGGATACCAACGATTGGCCGATATTCCGATGGGAACTTACCTAAAAGACAAAGGACAAATCTTAGTAGTAATCGACGATAACTGGGCGGTAACCGATGAACCTAAAAACGGTTTCTGGGTCTACCGCGACTGGCAGGATAGTACGGCAAATCTAGGCGATCTGACAGTTTTTGATATTTACTCCAATACGATGCGTTACAGTACCATGGAAACCGATCAGCTGCAAAAATTCAATGCTTTTAACGGTCAATGTTGCAGTAAACAAAAAAATAACAGTTGGGAATGCCAGGAGTTTTCACAAACCCCTTGTGATCTTTTCTTGCTATCGTGGACGTTAACTCCGCCAACCGGCGTTTGGTTGTTCGCAAAAGAAGCCGATAGTAATCTTGGTCGGATTATGTCGTATCTGCAACCCAATACAAACGGTTATTTCCCAAATATCCTTTATCTCGATTATACGGAATATGCGCGTCCAACGTTTATAGCCGAATTGTTTACCAAAATTTATAACAACATCACGCACAGATCGCCCCTTCCTAAGGAAGTGAACGTGATGGCGGGTTAATTTCTATTTCATAAGCATGGAGGGAGTTTGGGTTATCTCCCTCCTTTTTTATGTCAATTTGCGCGCTGCTTTCCATTTTCGGATTCTTCCTCTGGCATTGGTATAGGGTGAAGCCGTATTGAATTGTATCATTCGGCCAAGCGTCCATTTTTCATACCAGCTTTGCTCGTAAAGTTCCGTATTTGTTTTACGTTCGATTAGCTCCAAAATCCGATCAACCGTTTGATCCAGTTGTTGAAGCAATGCAGTCCAATCAATCGGCTCGTAATCGCTATAGAATTTCTGCGCCAGTTTTCCCAATTCGTTCCACTTATACCCCGTTTCCGGGAAATCGACCCTTTCGCCGGCATCTTTTTTTTGATTCCATTGTAAAACCAATTCGCCCCATCCTACCAGATATGCGACCAGATTGTGCAAACTCATTTGGGTTCCTTTGGCATGGCCTTCCAATTCTACTATGATCGCAAGGTTTTCGGGGATTGTTATCAGTTCGTTTCTCAGTTTTCCATAATTGATTTGTATCGCACTAATCAAAGCTGTTTTATCTGTTGGTACCGCCATACTTTTCTCTTTTCTCTTTTCTCTTTTCTCTTTTCTCTTTTCTCTTTTCTCTTTTCTCTTTTCTC
>NZ_JASLCE010000046.1 GCF_030146175.1 Flavobacterium sp.
ATTATACACTGATCAATCTGAATAAAGAACAGGTTGATATCGATCAGGCACAAAAAGTAATCGAACCCAATTTGATCAGCAATATCAAAACCAATCCCGATATGAAATATTTCCGGGACAATAAAGTTCAGATTATTTATTCCTACCGGGATAAAACAGGAGCCTTTTTGTTTAAAATCAGAATCACTCCTGAAAAGTATACCAATTAGTCCGTTTATTTCCCCGCAGTATTCTAAAAATACTGTAAATTAGCATATATATTTAGTATAACGAATGAAAGTAGAAGAGAAAGGTCATACCATTATCATCAAAGATACCGAAGGAAACATCCAGACTTTTCTGGAAAAAGTTACGGATCAACACAATAGTTACAAAAACCACAACCTGGTTTTGGATGTAACTCAGGATGAAAGTGTAACCATAGCCTCGTTAAAATTATGTTCCCCTTTGTCTAAAATCCATAAAAAAGGGAAAAAGTCTTTTGTAATAGTCGCCAATACTATCGATTTTAATAGTGTTCCGGCTTCTCTTTTGGTCGTTCCAACACTGTTGGAAGCGCATGATATGATTGAAATGGAAGAGATCGAACGCGATTTAGGCTTTTAATCCGACCGTAATTTCATGAAATTAACCATATTGGGCTGTTATGCAGCCACACCCCGAACCATTACCAATCCGACCGCACAGGTTTTAGAAATCCAGAACCGGATGTTTCTGATCGATTGTGGAGAAGGTACACAGGTGCAATTGCGCAAAAATAAAATTCGATTTTCACGAATTGAACATATTTTTATTTCCCATTTGCACGGGGATCATTTTTACGGTTTGGTTGGATTAATCTCCACTTTTATGCTCCTAAACCGGGTGGCCGATCTACATGTTTACGGACCAAAAGGAATCAAAGAAGTTATATTGTTACAATTGCGTTTGTCCGGTTCGTTTACCGGCTATAACCTCTATTTCCACGAATTGGAAAGTACCGAAAGTGAAGTGATTTATGAAGACGATAAAGTTTTAGTGCGAACCATTCCGCTAAAACACCGCGTGTATACCAACGGTTATCATTTCCAGGAAAAAGAAAAAGAACGCAAACTCGATATCAATGCCATTTTAAATTATGGGATTGATCAATGTTACTATCAGAAAATTAAAAACGGGGGCGATATCACGTTAGACGATGGTACCGTAATCCCAAATAAAAAAATAACAACCGATCCGGAACCGCCAAAAAGTTATGCCTTTTGTTCCGATACGGTGTACGATGAAACCATCGTTCCACTAATTGATCAAACAACAATACTCTACCACGAAAGTACCTTTCTGGAATCGGAAGCACATCTGGCCGAAAAAACCCTGCATACTACGGCAAAACAGGCGGCTGCTATTGCCCGACTTGCAAACGTAAAACAGCTTTTATTGGGGCATTATTCAACCCGATATGAAAAAATAAGTCTGTTCCGCGAAGAAGCCGAAACGATTTTTCCAAACGTATTGTTAAGCGACGACGGGAAAGTGTTCGAATTTTAACGGGGATTTTTTAATCCGCATTTTAAAACATCCTAATTTAGCATTGCTAATTATAATACCGATACCATGAGTGATTTGAGCAACTATAGAAAGTCCTACGACAAAGCGGCTTTGGTCGAAACCACTATTCCGGAAGATCCGATCAATCTTTTTCAACGCTGGTTTTATGAAGTGGAAGATTTTGGTGGTATTGAAGAAGTAAATGCGATGACGGTGTCGACGATTGGTTTGGATGGTTTTCCGAAATCGCGTATTGTACTGCTAAAAAAATTCAACGAGGAAGGTTTTATCTTTTTTACCAATTATAATTCTGAAAAAGGAAAGGCGATAACAGCCAATCCACATATTTGTTTGTCATTTTTCTGGCCTACAGCCGAAAGACAGGTGATCATTAAAGGAATTGCTGAAAAAACGTCCGAAACCGTATCCGACAATTATTTTGACAGTCGTCCGGATGGTAGTAAATTAGGCGCTATTGCGTCCGATCAAAGCGATGTTATTCCCTCCCGTGATTATCTGGAACAAAAACTGGCTGATCTTGAAAAAGCCTACGAAGGGAAAGCGATTCCGCGTCCGGAACACTGGGGCGGTTTTCTGGTTCGCCCGGTAGAAGTAGAGTTTTGGCAAGGACGTCCCAACCGACTTCACGATCGTATCCGCTATTCGTTGGAAGCGGATTACCACTGGAAAATAGAGCGTCTTTCTTCTTAAAAATAAGACACTTAGGTCATAAATGTTAATTTTTAAGTCATTTCATCGATTTTTCTTGCGCGTAATCGATATTAAAATACATTTGTAGCATCTTTTCAATGTAAAAGATTGCCCCAGTGTTTAATAGACTTGATTAATGCTTATGAGATTATTGCGTGGCGCATCGATTTTGATGTGCTTTTTGATGATGGCTTCCTGTTCGACAGAAAGTGCCAGTGAGACCCCTGCGGATTATAAAGTAGTAAATAATTTTACGTACAATCAGGAAGAATTACAGATTGAACAGAAAATTAACGATTATCGGATTAGTAAAGGATTAACGCCTTTGGACAAAATCAATCATATTTCGTATTTATCTGAAGGACACGACGAGTATATGATTTCAACTAAAATTGTTGATCATTCCTATTTTAATGAACGGGAACAAAACCTTAAAACTACGCTTGGTGCTAAAAAAGTAGGTGAAAATATTGCCTATGGTTACGAAACCATTTCGTCCACTTTTAATGCCTGGTTAAACAGTGATTTGCACCGGATGAATATTGAAGGTGATTATACCAATTTTGGTGTTGCCGTACGAAAAGACAGCAACGGTACCATGTATATCACCAATATTTTTATCAAAAAATAAAACAAACTGACGCGTACCAAAAATGCAAAAGCATCCTTTTTTAAAGAGGATGCTTTTGTCGTTTAAAGCAATATAATGAAATGAACACTTTACATTTTTATGACGATAAACTCACTGCGTCTGTTTTGCTGATGTTCGGCTTCCGAGCAGGGAACACCATCGGAACAACGGTTTACCAGTTGTGTTTCACCATAACCTTTGGCGGTTAGGCGATTTCGATCAATTCCGTGTTTTACCATATATTCCAGAGTCGATTTAGCTCTTCTGTCGGACAAACGTTCGTTGTATTTATGTGTTTGTCGGCTATCGGTATGCGAGCGAATATCGAGGGTTATCGTTGGATGTTCTTTTAAAACGGTAATCACTTTTTGAAGTTCCACTTCGGCATCCGGACGGATATTCCATTTATCCAGATCGAAATAGATGATTTCGATATCCAGTACTTTAGCCAGATCGATACCCGGTTTGATAGGAATAGCTTTTTTCTCCAGTTCGATGTTTAATGTGGTTTCGCCCGTTTTCGCCGGTATCATCACACTAACTTCCCGTGTCTGATAACCGTCATTTTCGGCTCTGACATAATAGGTTTTATCACAATCGATTGTTTCAAAACGATATAATCCGCCGGAATCGGTTTGGACGGAACCCATAGGTTTCATAGTGGCGTCAAAAAGAGATACTTTGGCGTTGGTCAATGGTAATCCGCTTTCTTTATCGGTGATCATTCCTTTTAAAAGCTGTTCGCAACGGAATTCCTTAACCTTATAAATATCATCAGATCCTTGACCGCCATCCCGATTGGAACTAAAATAACCCATTTGTTTCTCACTGTTCATGATTAGCGCAAAATCGTCTTTCGGACTATTTAACGGACTTCCCAGATTTTCAGGAGTCGAATAACCATCTGTTAGAATTTTGGATTTAAAAATATCCAGTCCGCCAATTCCCAAATGCCCGTCGGAAGCAAAATACAGTTCGTTTTTTTGCGATACAAACGGAAACGTTTCCCTACCGGACGTATTGATCGTTTTTCCCAGATTTTCCGGTTTTCCATAGGTTCCATCGCTGTTGATAGCTACTTTATAAATATCGGAATTTCCAAGACTACCGGGCATATCGGACGAGAAATACAGTATTTTTTCATCGGGACTCAATGCCGGGTGTGCCGTACTGTAATTGTTACTGTTAAATGGCATTTCGGTCACATTATCCCATTTTCCGTCCGACAATACCGCTTTATAGATTTTCAGTTTTACAATCCGATCGGAACTTTTTCCTTTTTTACCATCGTTGTAATTGTTTCGGGTAAAATACATCGTAGTACCGTCTTTTGTAAATACCGGCGTTGCTTCGTGGAAACGGGTATCGATACTCTCCGAAAACTTTTGAGCGGGAGCGAGGTAACCATCATCGGATATCTGAGCCGCATAAAGCTTGGTAAAATACTGATTCGTCCATCGGTGTTTGCGATGAAACACGCCACCGGTATCGCGAGCCGAAGCAAAAACGACTTCGTTATTATAAAATGCCGGGCCATAGTCGGAATATTTGGTATTGGTTCCGGAATTTTCCACTTTAAAACGTCCGGAATCTTCGCGTAACTTTTTAGCATAATCCGGATTATTAAGCAATTCACCAGCTGCCGGGTCGTTCGTTTTTTTATAAAAAGTGGCCAGCATTTGATCGGCTTTGTCATATTGTCCTACCGATTTTAAAGCCTGAGAATAACGGAAATAATAGATCGGTTCAATCGTTTTGTTGAATGCAAAGAGTTCACCATACCATTTTTCGGCCTTGTCCAATTCGCCATTGAAATAATAGGCATTTCCAAGATTTTCGAACAGGTTTGCGGACTTATATCCTTTTTCCGCCACTTTTTCGTAAACTTTGATCGCGTCTATATAGGCATAGTGATCGTATTTTTTATCGGCGTTGTTAATCCTGGCTTTTTGAGCGAAGGAAACAGTCGTACCGATAAAAGCGAGCAGAAGTATAACTATTTTTTTCATGATCGTAGCATTTAGAAGAAACGAGGCGTTAACACCCGGTTATAGTTATTGAAAAACTCGAAACGGAGGAAAATCTCATGGGATCCCGAATTGTAATTCGCCAATCGGGTGGTTTCCGCATCATAGGCATAGCCGATAAACCAGGAATCCGATATCTGAAATCCGGCTAGTGCACTTACGGCAGCATCCCAACGATAGGCCACACCAAGGGTAAGTTTATCACTAATCAGGAAGTTTCCGGATACGTCAACCTGTAACGGTGCGCCTTCTACCGCTTTTACCAACAAGGCCGGTTTGAATTTTAATTCACTGCTAAAATCAAACACATGTCCTGCGATAAAATAATAGTGTAGTCGCTCTTTGGTTACCGAAACGGAGTTGTCTTTATAATGCTTGGTTTCCAGAAAATTGGGAACCGACAAGCCGAAGTAGGTGTTATCGGAATGAACATAAATACCGGCACCCACATTAGGGCTAAAATCCATATTGAGATTCTGAAACTGCGGATCGCCCTGATGCTGGATATTCAGTTTGTTGATATCCAGACTAAACAGATTGGCCGTTGCTTTTAATCCAAAGGAAACCGTATAATCGTCCGATGCCTGTATGCTATAGGAGACGTCTACCGAGATATTGTTCTCGGTAGCCGGACCTATCTGATCATTAATAAATGACAAGCCTAAACCCACATTCGATTCATTTATAGGTGTATTGATAGACGCGGTAGCCGTAGTTGGCGCTCCGTCTAATCCGACCCATTGCCGTCTGTACATTCCAAAAATACTCATCGCCCCACGCGAACCGGCATAAGCCGGATTGATTGTAATGGTATTGTACATATACTGAGTATATTGTGAGTCCTGTTGCGAATATCCGGTGGTACCCATCAATATCAGTGCGAATAATATAAGATATGTTTTCATGTATCCTTACTTTAAATTGAACTAAGAATAAAGCTATTGCTACTATCGGTTAAGATATAAATAGCCCGTTTTAGTATATTCGGTACCACTTTCGTTTTTATATTTCAAAATATAAAAATAAGTGCCATCGGGTAATTCGGCTCCTTTATTAAAGGTTGCACGTCCTTCCGATACGCCCCGGAATACCCGGGTTGTATTATCGTAACCATCTGTACTAAATACTAATATACCCCATCTGTTGTAAATTTCAACATTGTTTTGTGGATAACAGCTAATTCCGTCTATAAAAAAGACATCATTATAACCATCATCATTTGGCGATACGGCATTATAGACATTTATAGAACAGGCTGGTAGTACAATACATCTGTCGTGTACTTCTATATTGATCTCAAAAATACGCGGACAGTCTCCATTTGAAATGGTATAGCGAACAATATAATTCCCTAATGCAACCTGATTAGGACTAAATATACTGCCTTCTAATGCTGCTCCGGCATTTGTAGTTGACCAAGTGCCATCCTGAGGCGTTCCCTCCGGTAAGATACTAAAAAGATTAACAGGTTCATCCTTAATACAAATCGCTTTTGATACTACTGTAAGCGGATTATTAATCGTAACATTGACAGTTTGTGTATAGGTTTGTGTATTAAAGCAAACATCACTTACGGTCCAGGTACGAATAATACTATAGGATTGCGCGGTTTGATTGGCTGTCGTTTCGCTATATTCAACCGTTACCGTACCGCTACAATTATCGGCAAATGTTGGTTCCGGAACCGGTGGAATATTGGCACAATCGGCATTTACTTCGGTATCAAGTGTTGATGTTAGCGTTGGTGCACTGTCATCTGAAACGGTTATGATCTGGATGCTGTTAGACGTATTGCCACAGGCATCGGTAAAGGTCCAGGTTCTTGTAATTATATAAGAATTCGGACAATTACCTTGAGTCGTTACATCCACACCTTGTACCGTAATGTCTCCGGAACAGCTGTCATTGGCTGTTAAGCTCATCATCGCTGGAACGTCACCACCACAAGAAAGTGTAATATCAGCCGGAGCAGTTGGTGCCACTGGAGCAACGTTATCGTTTACAGTAATGTTTTGCGATACGCTTGATGAATTACCACAGGCATCAGTAAACGTCCAGGTTCTAACGATAGTATACGAGTTCG
>NZ_JASLCE010000083.1 GCF_030146175.1 Flavobacterium sp.
ATATTTAACCGGTTCATAACAAACTGGTTTTGTCTGTTTTTATAACTAAAGATACTAATCAACGAAAGCGTTGTGCTTAAACCGAAAAGCGATACATAAACCAGATTGGTCATGAAAAACACTTTTTCACCGGCAGGATTTGTCCAAAGCGGAAAAACAAAAGGTAGTATTCCCGAGAAGACAAAAGCGATAAAAAGGTATACGGTTTGAATTCGTTGTAACATTGTGATCTGAAATTGTTGAGCAAAAATAGCATTTCTTTTTTTAAAAAATAGGATATGAAACAAAATAAATTCGTATTATTGCATAGTCAAACCGTAAGTACTTCATTTTGCGGTTCTTTCATTTCACAAAAATATACTACCCAAATTTAGATCTACATTACATTTAATTTAACTAGAAAACGATTCATGTTTGATATTTCTGTATTAAAAGAAATGAAGCTCGCTGAGCTTCAAGAGATTGCGAAGATTGCTAAAATTAATAAGTATCGAAACCTAAAGAAAGACGAATTAATTTATCAGATTCTAGATCATCAGGCAACAAACCCGGAAGTTGTAAAACCAGCTTTAAAAGAAGAGACGCCTGCGGCAGAGGGTAAAATTAAAAGAGCAAGAATAGCAAAACCACAAAGGGAAACTAAAAAAGAAAGCAATCCGCTTCCTGTTGCAGTTAAAGAGACCAATGTAAAGGCAGAAGCAGTAATTGCGGCCCCGAAAGAAGCAGAAGTGATCCCTTCAGAACAAAACAAAGAAAAAGCAACTCCGGAAGTTACAGAACCGAAAAAGGAGAATAGCTTTACCAAGAAAAAAGAATTCCAGCAAAAACAGCGCTTTACAAAAGATAATAACTCCAAAACACCAGCGCAACCACAGGCAAACGCATCCCAACAACAATCCCGCCAGCAAAATCAGGAAGAAAACCCAACCGAGGGAGTAGCCGAAAAACCGCAAACCAATACCAATCAGGGGAATTCCCAAAATCAGAATACCAATCCAAACCAGAAAAACAAAAAACAAAATTTCAGAGAACCGGATTATGAGTTCGACGGAATTATTGAAAGTGAAGGTGTATTGGAAATGATGCCGGACGGTTACGGATTTTTACGTTCTTCGGATTATAATTACCTGGCTTCTCCGGATGATATTTACCTGTCGCAATCCCAGATTCGTCTGTTTGGATTAAAAACGGGAGATACGGTAAAAGGAGTGGTGCGCCCGCCAAAAGAAGGAGAGAAATATTTCCCACTGGTACGCGTATTAAAAATCAACGGACATGACCCTCAGGTGGTTCGTGATCGTGTTTCTTTTGAACATTTGACGCCTTTATTTCCGGAAGAAAAATTCAAATTGGCAGAAAAACAAAGTACGATTTCAACACGTATTATCGATTTGTTTTCACCTATCGGAAAAGGACAGCGTGGTATGATTGTAGCGCAGCCTAAAACGGGTAAAACAATGCTTTTAAAAGATATTGCGAATACCATTGCGGCCAATCACCCGGAAGCGTATCTAATTGTATTGCTTATTGATGAACGTCCGGAAGAGGTTACCGATATGCAACGTAGTGTACGCGGAGAAGTAATTGCGTCTACTTTTGATGAACCGGCAGAACGTCACGTAAAAGTGGCCAACATTGTATTGGAAAAAGCAAAACGTCTCGTAGAATGCGGACATGATGTTGTAATCCTTTTGGATTCGATTACACGTCTGGCGCGAGCGTACAATACGGTTCAGCCTGCGTCCGGTAAGGTATTGAGTGGTGGTGTTGATGCCAATGCGCTTCAGAAGCCAAAACGTTTCTTCGGAGCGGCTCGTAATATCGAAAACGGAGGTTCTTTAAGTATCATTGCTACAGCATTAACCGAAACCGGTTCTAAAATGGATGAAGTGATCTTCGAAGAATTTAAAGGTACCGGTAATATGGAGCTTCAATTGGATAGAAAAATTGCAAACAAACGTATTTTTCCGGCTATCGATCTAACATCGTCCAGTACGCGTCGTGATGACTTGTTATTGGATGAAGCAACGATTCAGCGTATGTGGATTATGCGTAAATACCTGGCGGATATGAACCCGGTAGAAGCAATGGATTTTATCAACGACCGATTTAAGAAAACCCGAAACAACGAAGAGTTCCTGATTTCGATGAATGACTAACGAACAGGAAATTAAATATAAAAAAGGCTGCTTCAAATCTGAAGCAGCCTTTTTTATTTAGTTTAACACCTGTCAGGTTACGGAAACCTAACAGGTTTGAAATTATGCAATAGGATCTTGTTTTTTAGCGCGGATCAATAGGATAAGGCCTACAATGATAAAAGGAATACTTAACCACTGACCGGTTGAGAATAGTCCTAATTCGTTTTCGAAACCACCCTGGCTTTCTTTTACGTATTCTACGATAAAACGTACCGTCCAAAGTAATACCAGGAATAAACCGAACAGGAAGCCCAGTTTTTCGCGTACATTCGTTTTCCAGTATAGGAAGAACAGGATCAGGAATACAAAAATATAACCGAATGCTTCGTATAACTGTGCCGGGTGTTTTGGGATTACATTTTCCAATAACGGTGCAAATTGCGGGTTACTTTCGATGGCTTTATAAGCTTCGGTAGCGTTGTTGATATTGGTTAAACGCATGGCTTCGCCCGGAGTATATTTGTCCTGAATAAAACGGATTCCCAAAGAGGAAGCGGTTTCGTGACCTACGATTTCGGAATTGAAAAAGTTACCTAAACGAACAAAAATACCACCACAGGTAACCGGAATAATGATACGGTCTAAAATCCATAATATTGGTTTGTGGATGATTTTTTTGCTGTAGTAGTACATTACCAGGATAATGGCAATAGCAGCACCGTGGCTGGCCAATCCGGCGAATCCGGTAAATTCGAAATGCGGTTCAAAACGGAACGGCAATAAAATTTCCAGTTTGTGATCTTTAAAATAATCCCAATCGTAGAAAAATACATGTCCCAGTCGGGCGCCGATTAACGTAGCGAATACGGTATAAATAAAAAGAGAGTCCAGTTTTTCGATTGGAATGTTTTCTCTTTCGTAGATATGTTTCATAATGTACCATCCTAATCCAAAGGCAATTACAAACATCAGGCTGTAATAACGAACGGTAAAAAAGCCTAAATCAATTCCGTGTGAAGGATTCCAGACGAATTGTAAAGCGTGTGTCATCATAGTATTATGTGCTTATATTTTGGTAAAAATAGAGAAATGTGAGCGAACCATACTCATATTTAAGGGAAATTTAAAGATTAAATCACGGAACGGGATCGTAACCTTTTCCGCCCCAGGGATTGCAACTGATAATTCTTTTTGCGGCCAGCCAACTCCCTTTAAAAAGTCCGTGTTTTTGCAACGCTTCGAGGGAATATTGCGAACAGGTAGGCGAATAACGGCATACGGAAGGTGTGAAAGGGGAGATTGCAGCCTGATAAAAACGGATGATCCAGATAAAAGGTGTGATGAGTATTTTTCGAATGGTCATGGGTGTTTAAAATAAAAATGATGAAGTTGGAGGCTTCATCATTTTGGTTGTATATTTTTTAGTTTAACGAGAAGGAAGTACCTTCTTTTCCGTCTTTTAATTGAATGCCTAAGGCAATTAACTGATCCCGGATCTGATCGGATAGTGCAAAGTTTTTGTTGGCTCTGGCTTCGTTTCGCATACCGATCAACATGTTGATTACGCCTTCCAGTTTTCCGTTTTCGGCATTATCTGCTTTTTCATTTTTCAGACCTAAAACGTCAAAAACAAAAGCTTTTATCGCTTTTTTAAATTGCTCCAGATCGGTCGCGTTTAAACTTTCTTTACCGTCTTTTAGTAAGTTGATATACCGAACGGCTTCGAAAAGCTGCGCGATCAGGATCGGACTGTTAAAATCGTCATTCATGGCGTCATAACAAGCCTGTTTCCAGCTATTGATGTCTAATGTAGACGTTGCTTCCGGTTGGATGTTTTCCAACGCGTCGATCGCTTCCATTAATCGGTTAAAACCTTTTTCGGAGGCCAATATCGCTTCGTCCGAAAAATCAAGGATACTTCTGTAATGTGCCTGTAGGATAAAGAAACGGGCTACGGCTGGTGAAAAAGCTTTGCTTAAAACCGTGTTTTCGCCCGAAAATAATTCTCTTGGAAGAATGTTGTTTCCGGTCGATTTAGCCATTTTTTTACCGTTTAGCGTAAGCATATTGGCATGCATCCAGTAGTTTACCGGAGAATGACCAGTGCAAGCTTCGTTTTGTGCGATTTCACATTCGTGGTGTGGGAATTTTAAATCCATTCCGCCACCGTGGATGTCGAATTTCTCACCCAGGTATTTGGTACTCATTGCGGTACATTCCAAATGCCATCCCGGAAATCCGTCGCCCCATGGTGAAGGCCAACGCATGATGTGTTGTGGCTCGGCATTTTTCCACAATGCAAAATCCTGCGGATTCTTTTTGTCCGACTGACCGTCAAGGTCGCGGGTGTTGGCAATCATATCGTCGATATTACGACCGCTCAGGATTCCGTAGTGGTGTGATTCGTTGAATTTAACCACGTCAAAATAAACGGAACCGTTTACCACATAGGCAAAGCCGTTGTCGATTATCTGTTTGATAATTTCAATCTGTTCGATGATATGCCCGGTGGCAGTCGGTTCGATGCTAGGCGTCAGGTTGTTGAAAAGCTCCAGAATCTGGTGAAAATCCACCGTATATTTTTGTACTACTTCCATCGGTTCGATCTGGTCGATACGTGCTTTTTTGGCGATTTTGTCTTCGCCATCATCTTCATCGTCAACCAAATGTCCAACATCGGTAATATTACGTACATAGCGTACTTTAAAGCCAAGATGCTTTAAATAACGATAGATTAAATCAAAAGAGATAAAAGTTCTACAATTTCCCAAATGTACATTGCTGTAAACCGTTGGTCCACAAACATACATTCCGACATTTCCCTCGTGAATAGGAGTGAAAAGTTCTTTTTCCCCGGAAAGAGAATTGTAAATCTTCAAATTCTGATTTTGATATAATTGCATCGTATACTATTTGTTGTTTGATTTATTTAATTGTCTAAAATAGCAAATTAAAATTGAGTGTCCAGCTTAATATAGTCTAAAAACTCGCGGCGTACCTTGTCTTCTTTGAATTTTCCGCCAAATTCGGCCGTAACGGTACTACTTTCGATATCGCGGATTCCACGTGAATTAACGCATAGGTGTTTGGCATCGATAACACAGGCTACATCCTGCGTATTTAGTACGCGTTGTAATTCCTGTACAATCTGAATTGTTAAACGCTCCTGAACCTGTGGTCTTTTAGCGAAATAATCGACAATACGGTTCATTTTGGATAATCCCACTACGGTACCGTTGGAGATATAGGCTACGTGCGCACGACCTACGATAGGTAATAAGTGGTGTTCACAGGTTGAATATACTGTGATGTTTTTTTCAACCAGCATTTCGCCGTATTTGTATTTATTGTCGAAAGTAGAAGATCCCGGTTTTTTCGCAGGATTTAATCCGCCGAAAATTTCTTTTACAAACATTTTAGCAACACGGTTTGGTGTTCCTTTCAGGCTATCGTCGGTTAAATCCAATCCTAAAGTATTTAGGATGCTTTCAACGTCTTTTTTGATAGCATTTATTTTTTCTTCATCGGATATTTCAAAAGCATCAGGACGTAATGGTGTTTCAGCGCTGGATGCGATGTGATTGTCACCCATTTCGTCGTGCAAATCATCATTATGGATCATTATGTAGAATTTTAGAGTAAAAAAATTAGCTGCAAAGATAACTAATAAACTTGATTTTGTATTCGGATTCCTACTGTAAATTGTGTTTTAAATGTTAATCATTTAATAAAATAAAAAAAGGTTAAACAAAATGCTTAACCTTATTATATGAGAAATAGTTTTGAGAACTATTCTTAGTTTTTACAAGAACCGTCACTTTTTAAGAAAGTGGTACAGTAGTCACTCCAGGAATAACACATCCATTGAGAAGTTACACCTTTATTATCAATAACTCTCCAACGGAACCATTTTGATGACAATAAGCTTAAGGTTAGGGGAGAAGTAAAAATGTAATCGTTGTTAGATCTTGTGAAATTGCTCGCATACTGGCTGTCGGTAGACTTGAAGAATACCGGTTTTTCCAGATATTCGGATGGGTTGATACCGCAAGCATTGTTTTGTACCTCGATAGTGTATCCTTGTGTTAAATCCTGCGTAGTTGTAACTTTCAATATCGCGTTTGAATCCGAGTTAACGGAAGTCAGTGTAAAAGGAGACTTTGCGCTTTGAGCGGATAAAGAGGTGATGAATAATAGAAATAATCCTATAATACTTTTGGAATAAAATTGTTTCATAATGAAATTTCAGGTTGGTTAAGTTTGTAAAACTATAAAAAAAAACGAATAATTATCAATGTAACAAAATTATTTAACTAGATGCTTTGTTTTTGTTATGGTATTTTGCTGGAAATGTTAATTTTTGTAATTGATGATGTTTTTTACACTAATAAAGTTAATTGTTTCTTAATTTTATGTAAATTTCGCGTTCCAAAAAACTAATTATAATGAGAAATAATTACCTGTTATTGTTATTATTTTGCATTTTCTCGGTCAATATGTTTGCGCAAGCGCCTGGTTGTGCGAACGTTCACGGGGGAGATGTGAATGGTAATCCTGTCTCTCCGATCTGTAATCCGGGGGATTGTAGGAATCTTACAGCAACATTTTTACAAACCGGAGGGACCAATACGTATGCGGTTGCCTCGGTACCTTATGCGCCACCATTTCCGTTTACCGGCGGAACAGGTGTTTCAGTAAACACTGATGACGTTTGGTCGAATGCCATTTCACTTCCTTTCAAGTTCTGTTATTTCGGAGTAAATTACACAACTTGTTATATCGGATCAAATGGAATTATTTCATTTAATCCGCAAACAGGGGGGGCATTTTGTGATTATGCGATACCAAACGCGCAGCTGCCAACAACGTCAACAGGTATGCACCGTAATGCGATTATGTTGTATCAGGATATCGATCCGCGTTTTACAAGACCTGCTAACCAACCACAAATTACTGTTAACTATCAAGTGTTAGGAACGTATCCTTGTCGATCACTTGTTGTTAACTTTACCAATGTACCTTATTATAGCAGCGGAAATGATAGTCATGTTGATAATACTTTTCAGATCGTATTATATGAAACTACAAATGCAATTGAGTTTTATGTAAAAGCAAGACCAAATCCAAGTCCTACGGTTTCTTCTCCTATTAATGGAGGAAGAGTTGTTTTAGGTATCCAGAATGCTGCGGGTACTGTAGGATTTACACCTCCTGGTAGAAATACAGGAACCTGGACCGTTACCACTCCGGAGGCATGGCGTTTTACACCGTCAGGACCGTCTAACGTAACGTTCCAATGGTTGGATGCTACGGGAGCACCTATTAGTAATAGTACTTCGGTAACTGTTTGTCCTACTGTTAATACATTTTATACAGCCGAAGCAACTTATACCGCTTGTGACGGAACAAAAACAATTGTACGGGATAATGTACCAGTAACCGTTAGTGACTTTGATATTAACGAACCAGATGATTTGAATAAATGTCCGGACGACACAAGTTGTTGGGATTTAACACATAATAATGCTGTTGTATTGGGTACCTTAAACCCGGCAGATTATGTGGTGACCTATTATCCGACTCAGGCTGATGCCGAAAATGAATTTAACTGGATTAATGATCCAACGTGTTATAATCCGGTTGCCGGAAATAACTTCGTATATGTAAGGGTGAATGATCCGAATTCGGATTGTCATAAAATCAAAGAATTTGAATTGATTCGCGGTGGATCAACACCTCCTGCATTTACGCAGATTGGACCACTTTGTTTAAATACACCACCACCAACATTACCTACAACTTCCAATGATGGAGTTACAGGTTCATGGAGTCCGCTAACAGTAAGTACGAGTGCAGTAGGTACGACTACGTATACTTTTACACCGGATCCGGCACAATGTTCAAGTGTTACAACTATGGATATTCAGGTGATTGCTGAACCAACGGCAAGTATTACAGGATCGACCATCTGTGAGAATACTTCAGGTACTCTTACTGTGACCGGTACACCTAATGCATCTGTAGATTATTCAGTAGGAGGAACTACAACGACAATTACTTTGGATGCTTCAGGATCGGCTACTATTACAACACCGGTTTTAACAGCTACAACTACTTATACATTAGTAAGCGTAACATCGGCAGGAACAACGCCATGTACAAAAACATTAAATACATCGGCTGATGTAACGGTTCTTCCATTACCAACAGCTACTATTAGTGGAACTACTACAATCTGTGCCAACCAGACGGCAGTTATCAGCTTTAACGGTACACCGGGAGCAACTGTAAACTACGATGTTGACGGATCTGCAGGAAGCGTTACGTTAAATGCCTCCGGAAATGGATCGGTAACAACGCCACCATTAACAGTTAATAGTACCTATACATTAGTGAGTGTAATTACAAATGGTACAACACCACAATGTAGTCAGCCAGTAACCGGAAGTG
>NZ_JASLCE010000055.1 GCF_030146175.1 Flavobacterium sp.
TCTCCACCCGGTTTTGGAATATATCCTTTTCCGAAGCGCGCCAATAAAGGCCCAACGATCATAATAGAACCACGTAAAGCTCTTCCTTCGTCTTTAAAATCGATGGATTCCAGGTAATTCAGGTTCACTTCATCGGCCTGAAATGTATAGGCATTCGATCCGATTTTCTGGATTTTTACGCCCAGATTCCCTAAAAGGGTGATCAATTTATTAACATCAATAATATCGGGAATATTCGAAATAGTCACTTTTTCCGGCGTTAGCAATACTGCACACAATATTTGCAAGGCCTCGTTCTTGGCTCCCTGAGGGGTAATTTCTCCTTTTAATTTGATTCCCCCTTCTATTTTAAATGTTCCCATGTTTCGAAAGAAAATTAAGCTTTTCGGTTATTGTTTTTGTTGTTATTATTGTTTTTCTGGTTCGAATAATTCTTTTTGTTATTGTTGTTATTATTATTCGACTTACTTCCAAACTGTGTTTTATTGGATTGTTTTTTGTTTACCCGCATCAGATCGGTTGTATTCGACAATTCCTCATCTGTTTTAAGTAGGTTGATCTGACCACCGGACAGTTCGTACAAATGTTCGAAAATCACTTCGTCTTTTACGGTGTCTTTATTCCAGCTCAGGTACGATTTTTTCATATGGTTCGCAATAACCATGATCAGGGCGCTTTTCAATTCGCCATCTTCCCATTTATTGGCAACGTCGATCATGTATTTGATATTGTTCCCATAAAAACGGTATTTCGGAAAATTTTGCGGATACGCCAGTTTTTCCGGTTTTTGGTTCAATACTTCTTTATTCGGAATCGGATACGGTGAATCGGCTTCCAATTTAAAATCGGACATGATAAACAATTGATCCCACAGCTTGTGCTGAAAATCGGGCACATCCCGTAAATGAGGATTTAAACTTCCCATTACCGAGATAATGTATTTGGCTGCTTTGTTGCGTTCGTCGCGATCTTCAATCGCCGTAGCCTGATCGATCAGCTTTTGCAAATGACGTCCGTATTCCGGAATAATCAAATGGGGCCTTTCGGCATTGTATTCAAGAAAATGTATTGCCTCTTCTGGATTGTATCTCATAATTCCTTGTCTTTATAGCGAAATGATGCCTTCGATTGCTGTCAGTTCTAAATATTTATCGATTACACTTTGTGCACTCGGCATCGTTACGTTTATCGAAACACTGGTATATTTTCCGGTTTTCGAATGATTGGTCTGGATTACAGCACCCATACCGTCGAACGATTTTTCTATAGTGCTTACTTTTTCCGTATCGGTTGGCACTATAAACTTAAACAAATATTCGGAAGGCCATAGTGTCGAGTTGGTTAACTCTTCTTTAAGTCTGTGGTAAAATTCCTCGGTTTTTTTATCCATTTTCATAAAAATAAAAGCAAATATACGGTAGAGTTATGAATAATCAAGGTCTGCTCCTATAATTTGAAGCCGACCGAAATCATAAATTTAGAAACTATTTCTGTTGTTTCCACAAAAAAATGTAAATTTGCGCCTTATTTTCAAAAAGTGGATAAGGAAATCATCGTTATAATTGGCGGACCTGGATCAGGGAAAACCACACTGATTAATGGGCTTACGGATAAAGGATACACCTGTTATCCTGAAATTTCACGTGAAGTTACCCTGGAAGCCCGTGAGCAAGGAATCGAACAACTTTTCCTGGAAAAACCACTTTTATTTAGCGAATTATTACTGGAAGGCCGAAAAAAACAATTTGTTAGTGCTACTAAAGAGCAAACCAATGTTGTTTTTCTGGACCGCGGTATTCCCGACGTACTGGCTTACATGCATTATATCGGCGATTCGTATCCGGCTTTTTTCGATGCCGCCTGTCGCGAGCACCTTTACACCCGAATCTTTATCCTTCCGCCCTGGGAAGACATTTATATTAGCGACGACGCCCGTTACGAGAATTACGAACAGGCGGTTTTAATCCACGAGCATTTGGTAGAAACCTACGAAAAATACGGTTATAACCTGATTGAAGTGCCGCGCGATACTGTAGATAACAGAATTCTTTTTATCTTAGACAAACTTTCATAATAACCAATGGACCTTTAACAATCCGTTTAAAGGTTTTCCATAGTATTTAATTTGATGTCCGAAGCTTTACAGATACTCCAGAAATACTGGAAATACGATCGTTTTCGGATCCCGCAGGACGCCATCATTCAGTCTGTTCTCGACGGGAAGGATACCTTTGCCCTATTGCCAACCGGTGGCGGAAAGTCGATTTGCTTTCAGGTTCCCGCAATGCTATTACCCGGAATATGCCTGGTGATTTCTCCTTTGGTCGCACTAATGAAAGATCAGGTGCAAAATCTGCAAAAAAGAGATATCAAAGCAATAGCCTTAACCGGTGGAATTCCAACCGATGAACTTATTGATTTACTGGATAATTGCCAGTTTGGAAATTATAAATTCCTGTATGTATCACCCGAACGACTACAATCGGAATGGGTTATGGAACGTATTAAAAGCTTACCCATTAGTCTTATTGCCGTTGATGAAGCACACTGTATTTCGCAATGGGGACATGATTTCCGACCGGCTTATCTAAAGGTTTCCGATTTAAAAGCATTTTTTCCTAAAGTTCCGTTTCTGGCGCTTACCGCTTCGGCTACGCCTAAAGTTCAGGAAGACATCTGTAAGGAACTCCGATTGGATCAGCCTGCCATCTTTAAAAGCTCGTTTACCCGTCCGAATATCGCTTATATGGTTTTTGAAACGGAAGACAAATTATACCGGGTACAACAAATCCTAACCAAAAATCAGGATTCCTCTATTATATATGTCCGAAACCGGAAAGCCTGTCACGATATGGCTTCCCAACTCAATAGCCTTGGATTTACAACCGCCTACTATCACGGTGGTTTACCTTCCAAAGACAAAGAACAACAAATGCAACGCTGGCTTAACAATGCCGCTCAGGTCATGATTGCGACCAATGCTTTTGGAATGGGAATTGACAAACCCGACGTTAAGACAGTCATTCATACCCAATTACCAGACAATCTTGAAAACTATTATCAGGAAGCCGGTCGCGCCGGACGAAACGGCGCCAAAGCTTTTGCTGTATTATTGGTTGCTCCGTCGGATATTGCCGCTTCTAAAAGTCAGTTTATAGAAGTACTTCCCGATAAGGACTACCTGAAAACCGTTTACCGAAAACTAAACAATTATTTTCAGATTGCCTACGGCGAAGGTTATAACGAGACCTTTGCTTTTAATCTGAATCGATTTTGCGCGCAATACCAGCTTTCGGTTTTAAGAACATTCAACGCTTTACAGTTTCTAGACCGTCAGGGTGTTTTGAGTCTTTCAGCCAATTTCTCCGAAAAGATTAGCATTCAGTTTTTATTACCCAGCAAAGAAATCATCCGATATATCAGTTTAAACAAGTCACATGAAGACATCATTGTGTCTATTTTAAGAAACTATCCCGGTGTGTACGATATGGAAGTGGGTATCAACACCCATTTAATTGCCCGAAAAGCCAACACCTCCGAAGATAAGGTGCATTATGTTTTAAACATTTTACAGGAAAAAGCCATCATCAACTATAAAAGTCAGGCCAATGATAGTCAGCTTACCTTTAACGAAGTGCGCGAAGACGATTTGGTCATCAACCGACTAGCAAAATTCCTTGAAAAGCAAAATCAATTAAAAATAACACAGCTTGATTCGGTTATCGCGTATATATCCGACAAAAAACAGTGCAAAAGTCAGTTTCTACTCCATTATTTTGGAGAAACCGACATTCCGGAATGCGGCATTTGTTCGGTATGCATGAGCAAAAAGCAGGAATATGCCAATCCGGCGGCACTGGCCGAAAAAATCACTACCTTATTACAAAACGGCGCATTAACTTCGAGAGAAATCGAAAGCACGCTCGATATAAGTCCGGATGCGACTATCTTTGTACTCCAACTTTTACTGGAACACAACCGCATCACCATTAACAAACAAAACCAATATATTCTAAAATAATGAAGGCATTACGTATCGTATTTATGGGAACTCCCGAATTTGCCGTTGGAATTCTCGACACCATATATCAGAACCATTATGACATTGCAGCCGTAATTACCGCACCAGACAAACCGGCCGGAAGAGGACAAAAAATCAAATATTCGGCTGTAAAAGAATACGCTCTCGAAAAAGGATTGCCGGTTTTACAACCTACCAATTTAAAAGATCCGCAGTTTCTGGCAGAATTACAAAGCCTTAACGCCAACTTACAGGTTGTAGTTGCTTTTAGAATGTTACCGGAAGCCGTATGGAAAATGCCTTCATTGGGTACTTTTAACCTTCACGCCTCTTTATTACCAGAATATCGTGGTGCGGCACCTATCAATTGGGCAGTGATCAACGGAGAAACCAAAACAGGCGTAACCACTTTCTTTATTGATGATAAAATCGATACCGGAGCGATGATTTTACGCGGCGAAACCGAAATCGGAGCCAACGAAACCGCTGGTGAATTACACGACCGTTTGATGGTACTCGGACAGGAAACCGTTTTAAAAACTTTACAACTTATCGAAAAAGGAGAAGCCACTACGACGATACAATCCGACAGCCCGGAAATCAAAACGGCTTATAAGCTTAACAAAGACAATTGCAAAATCGACTGGAATCAAAACGGAGCAACCGTTCACAATCTGGTACGCGGTCTTAGTCCGTATCCGGCAGCCTGGTGTTATATTAAGGACAACGGACAGGAATGGAATGTCAAAATTTACGAAACAGCCTTCGAAGCGGCAAATCATTCGCTGGCATCCGGAACCATTCAAACGACCAAAAAAGAAATTAAAGTTGCCGTTTCAAACGGTTATATCAACTTGTTACAATTACAATTCCCTGGCAAGAAAAGAATGAAAGCCTCCGAATTGTTAAACGGAATTGTTTTTTCGGAAAGTGCTATCGCTTTCTAAGCCGCACAAACACTAATAGTTGCACAAAAAATGAAAAAAGCAACTAAGTTTATTAACAAACAGCTCTAGTTATCAACATTTTCATACAAAAAGATCGAAAACACTTGCGTAATTGGTAAATCCGTATAATTTTGTAAGACATTTAATTAATTTTAACCAAACAATTAATAACTAGAATTATGAACAAATCAGAATTAATCGATGCAATTGCTGCTGATGCAGGTATCACTAAAGCAGCCGCCAAATTAGCTTTGGAATCTTTTTTAAACAATGTTGAAGGAACTTTAGCTAAAGGTGGAAGAGTATCTTTAGTAGGTTTTGGTTCTTGGTCAGTTTCTAAGAGAGCTGCAAGAGAAGGAAGAAATCCTCAAACAGGAAAAACTATCAAAATTGCCGCTAAAAATGTTGTAAAATTTAAAGCGGGTGCTGAACTGGAAGGTTCTGTAAATAAATAAAATACATTTTAAAAAAAATAGAAAACCTCTCATTGAGAGGTTTTTTTTATTCCTTCAACGTTTTTTTTTGGTAGAATTGCCTTTTTTTTGTTAAATTTAATTTTAAACTATCGCTAAAATGATTTCAGTTAAGCCTCAAAAAGGAAACCTGCTCATTGCAGAACCTTCGATAATTGGAGATTTGTCATTTAACAGATCCGTTATTCTATTGGCCGATCACAACAGCGAAGGCTCTGTAGGATTTATACTCAACAAACCCTTAGGTTATACCATCCACGACCTGATCCCCGAAATTAATGCTACCTTTAAAATTTACAACGGCGGACCGGTAGAACAGGATAACCTGTATTTTATCCACAATGTCCCGGAACTGATCACAAACAGTATCGAAATTTCCAATGGAATTTATTGGGGCGGTGACTTCGAATTAACCAAAGAGCTGATTAACGAAGGAAAAATCAAGAAAAACAACATCCGTTTCTTTTTGGGATATACCGGATGGAACAGTCATCAACTCGAAGATGAACTGGAAGACAACGCGTGGATTGTTAGCGAAAACAGCTACAAAAACAAAATCATCGGCAAACCGACCGCTCATTTCTGGAAAGAAAAAATCATGGAACAGGGTGGCGATTACCTGATTTGGTCGAATGCTCCGGAAAATCCGGTATTAAACTAACCCAATCGGATATGGGCGTTTAATTTTTTAAGCAGCTCTGTTGCCAAATCGGTTTTATATTCTTTTTTGCGGTATTTTGTAACCGGCTGAATTCCTTTAATAACGTTTGTCAGGAAAATTTCGTCCGCTTTTTGCAGATCGAAAGGCGAAACGGATTCCTCTACCACTTCAATACCTTCCATTTTACGGGCTAACGCCAGGATTTGCTTCCGCATGACCCCATTTAAACATCCGTCTGTTACTGGCGGCGTCATTAGTTTTCCGTTTAACAACATAAAAAGATTGGACTGCAAAGCCTCCACTACATTTTTTTCGTCATTTAACAGCAAACAATTGTCATAACCGTTCTCATCGGCGAAGATACTTCCGGTAATCTGCACCATTTTATTGGTACTTTTTAGCGTAGACAACAATTGTTTGGTGACATAAAAATCTTTAAACAATTCCACTTCATAGGTATTGTCTGCAATAGTATACATCGGATTTTCCAATGGTTCGGCGGTAACCAGAAAGGCTGTTTCGTTTGTTTTTGGCAAATAAAACCCTCCGTTTTGTCTGAAAACTGTAAAACGCACACGGTAGGCCGCAGCGGCTTCTTTTGACTGCAATAGTGTTTTTACCTGCTCTTCGAAATATTCCATCGTAAAATTCATCGGAAGATCCATCCGTACAATTCGCGTAGAAGCCATCAATCGGAAATAATGATCTTCCAAAAACAAGATCTTACCATCCAATACTTTTAGCGTTTCAAAAATAGCATCTCCATATAGAAACCCTCTGTTCCCTTCGATGAGTACTTCGGAGTTTTCAACTATCGCACCGTTATAATTAACCATAAAAAAAGCCCTGATTTTTATTTCAGGGCAAATATACTTTATATATCTTAAAAACTACGCGGAACCGATCACATGTTTCAGATCGGAAATCTGATTTTCCCATAACAGTTTGGCTTCGTGTAAATCGCCTTGTTCGGCAAAATCCACAACCATTAAAGAAACATCTTTGGTAATTTCATCTTCCAGTATTCGCAATTCAAAATAGTATTCACTGTCTTTATCATTATCGTCCACCCAACGAAACTTTACTTTTTCGCCTGACTTTTTAGAAGCCAGTCGTGCTTTTTCCTCAGAATCATCCCAAATAAATGTAAAAAATTCGCCTCTGGAATTTACATTGTCTGCAAACCACTCTGATAAACCGGAAGGTGTTGAAATATATTGATACAATAATTGAGGAGAAGACATTATCGGGAACTCCAATTCATATTTTATTTTACCTTCCATATATTAAAATTTTCCGGAAATATATAGAATAATACATACAAAAAAAAAGAATTTCAAAAAAAATATTTTTTTTCAAAATATGTTTGGAAGGTTCAAATTTAGTCTTATATTTGCACCCGCATTCAAGGATGTAACACAAACAAAATGGCGAGGTAGCTCAGTCGGTTAGAGCGCAGGATTCATAACCCTGAGGTCACGGGTTCAACTC
>NZ_JASLCE010000003.1 GCF_030146175.1 Flavobacterium sp.
AACGGGGTTCGAACCCGCGACCTCAACCTTGGCAAGGTTGCGCTCTACCAACTGAGCTATTTTCGCATTTTATTTTTTCTTAGAACGTCGCTATACTTGTTCTGTATTGCGGATGCAAATTTAGTACATAAATCTAATTATACAAGTCTTTTCCTGAAAAAAAATAAAATCTTTTTTTAATGTATTGATAACCTTTAGGTTAATTGTGGAATTATTTTTTGGTTAGCATTCGTTTGATCTCGTTCAGCTTCATCAGCGCTTCCACAGGCGTTAGCGTGTTGATATCCGTATTGAGAATTTCATCCTTGATTTCTTCCAATAACGGATCGTCCAGACTAAAAATACTCAGCTGCATTTCGTCTTTATCCGACTTTACGCCGGCCAAAGCTTCGCTCGAATGATCCTTTTCAAGCTTTTTAAGCAATTTCTGGGCTTTCTGAATCACCGTTTGGGGCATTCCGGCCATCTTGGCCACATGAATACCAAAACTGTGTGCACTGCCGCCTTTTACAAGCTTACGGATAAAAAGCACGTTGTCTTTTAATTCCTTTACCGAAACGTTGAAATTCTGAATACCGTCAAAGATCACTTCCATTTCGTTTAACTCATGGTAATGGGTGGCAAACAGCGTCTTTGGCTTTGCCGGATGTTCGTGAAGATATTCTGCAATCGCCCATGCAATCGAAATACCGTCATACGTACTCGTTCCACGGCCAATTTCATCCAGTAATACCAGACTTCGATCGGAAATATTGTTCAAAATAGAGGCCGTTTCGTTCATTTCGACCATAAAAGTCGATTCGCCCATCGAAATGTTATCCGACGCACCAACACGGGTAAAGATCTTATCGACAATTCCCATTCGGACACTTTCGGCCGGAACAAAACTTCCCATTTGTGCTAGCAATACGATCAATGCTGTCTGACGTAAAATAGCCGATTTACCGGACATATTCGGACCGGTAATCATAATAATCTGCTGGGTTTTGTTATCCAGAAAAACATCGTTGGCAATATACGGAACACCAATTGGTAGCTGTTTTTCAATAACCGGGTGACGCCCGTTTGTAATTTCCAGCTCAAAACTTTCGTCAATTGTCGGTTGAATATAATGATTCTCGATCGCCAGTTGCGAAAAAGAAGTCAAACAGTCCAGTTGTGCGACCAGATTGGCGTTTACCTGTACCGCTTTGATATAGGTCGATACCCATAATACCAGTTGCTCGAACAATTCCAGTTCCAGTTTGTAAATCTTTTCCTCGGCACCTAAAATCTTACTTTCGTATTCTTTTAGCTCTTCGGTAATATAACGCTCGGCATTCACTAAGGTCTGCTTGCGGATCCATTCGGACGGAACCTTGTCTTTATGGGTGTTTCGGACTTCAATATAGTAGCCGAATACATTGTTAAAGGATACTTTTAACGACGGAATACCGGTTTTTTCGCTTTCACGGGTTTCCAAAGCTTCCAGGTATTCTTTTCCGGAAAAAGCAATACGGCGCAGTTCATCCAGTTCGTCGTGGATTCCGGTCGCAATAGCGTTTCCTTTGTTGATCGCTACCGGAGCATCGGGATTTAGATTGGCTTTGATTTTCTCGCGTAATACATCACAGGAATGCAGTTTTTCGCCAATGTTTTTGACCGATGGATTGCTGCTTTCCTGAGCGATGGTTTTAATCGGAATAATCGCATCCAGAGAATTAGACAGGTAAATTAACTCACGCGGACTTACCTTTCCGGTGGCGACTTTCGAAATCAAACGTTCCAGATCGGAGATTTGTTTGATCTGATATTGTACTTTTTGTAATTCCTCCTGATTTTCTTTAAAATAGGCCACCACATTATGACGTTCTTTTACGCGATCGGCATCCTTTAACGGAAGTGCCAACCAGCGTTTTAGCAAACGACTTCCCATAGGCGAAAGCGTTCGGTCGATTACGTCTAATAAAGTCACTGCATTTGGATTTGTACTGTGGTACAATTCCAGATTGCGAATCGTAAAGCGATCCATCCAAACATAAGCGTCTTCGGCTATACGATGGATAGAGGTAATATGTTGTATTTTGTTATGTTGTGTTTCGGATAGGTAATATAAAATCGCGCCCGAGGCAATTAAACCTTCGGGAAGCTCGTCCACGCCAAATCCTTTTAGGGAGTTGGATTGAAAATGATTGGTAAGCGTTTCAAAGGCGTAATCTTCCTTGTAAATCCAGTCTTCCAGAAAAAAAGCATGAAAATGCTCGCCAAAAGTTTCTTTAAACTGATTTTTATGGTTTTTAGGTACCAGAATTTCACTCGGACTAAAATTTTGAAGCAGCTTGTCGATATACTCGGCATTTCCCTGTGAGGTTAAAAATTCACCGGTCGATACATCCAAAAAGGAAACACCTAATGTTTTTTTGCCAAAGTGTACCGAAGCCAAAAAGTTATTCGATTTGGAATGCAATACTTCGTCGTTTAAAGCAACTCCCGGTGTAACCAGTTCGGTAACCCCACGTTTTACGATCGTTTTGGTCATTTTCGGATCTTCCAGCTGATCGCAAATGGCTACACGTAGTCCGGCTTTTACCAGTTTCGGCAAATAGGTGTTTAACGAATGATGCGGGAATCCGGCCAATGCGGTTTCCGAATCCGATCCGGCACCGCGTTTGGTTAAGGTAATGCCTAAAATTTGAGAGGCACGAACGGCATCGTCACCAAAAGTTTCGTAAAAATCGCCCACGCGGAACAATAAACAGGCATCGGGATATTTTCGCTTGATCTCATTGTATTGCTTCATTAAAGGGGTTTCCTTCGGTGTTTTTTCTTTTGTTGACAAGGCTTTTCGATTTTATGTTTTGTAAAAAGCGAAAGTAAGGATTTTTTAGAAAAAGTAAAGGGGACAATCCGAACTTAATGTTTGTCATAAAGCCGGTTTACTATCGGATTTTATGATTAATTTTGCCGTTTAGTATTGGAAAAAAGATGAGAAAACTAGCGAATAGCGAATTAGAGCGAAAAAACATATCCGAATTCAAGGAAGCCGAAAAAACACCGATTATAATTGTATTGGACGATATCCGGAGTTTACATAATATCGGATCGGTTTTTAGAACGGCGGATGCCTTTCTGATCGAAAAGATTTATCTGTGCGGCATTACGGCGACGCCTCCGAATAAGGAAATTCATAAGACCGCTTTGGGTGCGACCGATACGGTAGCCTGGGAATATGCAAAAGATGTATTGGAAGTGATCGAAAATCTGAAAAAGGAAAAAGTATCGGTTTTTGCAATCGAACAGGTGGAACATTCGGTATTCTTACAGGATTTTATTCCGGAAGCGGATGCCAAATATGCGCTGGTTTTTGGAAATGAAGTAAAAGGTGTCGCGCAACAGGCGATCGATGCTGCCGATGGAACGATCGAAATTCCGCAATTGGGAACCAAACATTCGTTGAATATCTCCGTTAGTGCCGGAATTGTGGTTTGGGATCTATTCCGAAAAATGGAGTTCGGAGGTTAGACTTTTATTTTCGCGGAAATCATATCCAGAATCTGAAGGTAGTCTTCTTGGTTTTCCACAAAGTCATAATCGGACACATCGATAATTAATACGTTGAGGTTACTTTGCGATTTGATATAATCCAGGTAACCTCTGTTTATTTTGTCCAGATATTCGGCCGGGATTTCCTGTTCGTACGAACGACCTCTTTTGCGGATGTTTTCCAACAGGCGTGGTGTGTTCTGATACAGGTACACATACAATCCGGGTTTGGGCATTTCTTTATAAATGATGTCAAACATCGTTTTGTACAATCGAAATTCATCTTCGCCTAAGGTTACTTTGGCAAAAATCAACGATTTAAAAATATGGTAGTCGGCGACAATAAAGTCTTTAAAAAGGTCGAATTGCGCCAGGTCATCGGACAATTGTAAATAACGATCGGCCAAAAACGACATCTCCAATGGAAACGCATAGCGCGCCTGATCTTTGTAAAATTTTGGAAGAAACGGATTGTCGGCAAAACCTTCCAGAATTAATTTGGCGTTAAAATCTTCCGAAATCTTGGTGGCAAGGGTTGTTTTTCCGGCGCCAATGTTTCCTTCTATCGCGATATAGTTAAAATGTTGCAGTTCGAATTTTTCAATAGGCGAAGCAAGCTTGCCCACTACGGTACACGTACTGTTGTCGGAAGTAATAGCGATCAGTTCGGGAATGCTTTTCTTTAAAACCGGATGTATCCAATCCAGGCGCAGGTCGTTTAGCGGTTGTAGCACAAACAAACGGTGTTGCATTTGTGGATGCGGAACCTGCAAATCTGGAGTATCAATGATCATTTCGTCGCAACTGATAATATCCAGATCGATCGTGCGTGCCTGATAGCCTTCCTGAGTGCTGCGGATGCGCCCCAGTGTTTTTTCGATAGCCAAAATCTTTTCCAGTACGGTTTCAACCGAACGATGCGTGTGAAGTACCAATGCGCAGTTATAAAAGGCATCGCTTTCAAATCCCCATGATGGCGTCTCGTAAAGTCGTGATATACGAATAACGGTGCCTATGTTTTTATGAATCAGGTTAATGGCGTTTTGAATGTTTTCAATACGGTTTCCCTGGTTGCTTCCTAATGATACTACTACTTGATTCTGACTGCGCATACGGCAAAATAACTAAAAGAATTTTAGAATTAAAGTATATTTGTTGGAAGTGTTGATAAATTGTTTTGTAACAATTATGGAAAAACACCTACTTATTATAAAAACGAAAAAGAAATGAGATTTTTAGGAAACGTACTGGCTACCATAGTAGGACTATTTGTGTTTTTTATGGTACTGTTTTTCGGAATTGTACTTATTGGGGCAATTTTCGGAGGCGATAGCGATAAAGTAAAAATAAAAGACAATTCGGTTATCGAACTCGATTTGTCGGAAGTAAAACAGGATTACGGCGGGAAATTCAATTTTACGGATTTTAATTATTTCGAAGCCAAACATGACGGTGTTGTCGATGTATTAAATGCGATTGAGGCGGCTAAGACTGATGATAAAATCAAAGGGATTTCGATCGTAAACAATACGGCAATGATTGGTATTGCACAGCGTAAAGCGGTTCGTGACAAACTGGAAGATTTTAAAAAATCAGGAAAGTTTGTGGTAGCCTACGCCAATGCCTATTCACAAGGGGAATATTACCTGGATTCCGTTGCGGATACCTTATATGTGAATCCGGTAGGCGAATTGGATTTTAAAGGTCTTTCTACCGAAATCTTATTCTTTAAAGATTTTCAGGATAAAACCGGTGTGAAAATGGAAGTAATCCGTCACGGAAAATACAAAAGTGCCGTAGAGCCGTTTTTAGAAAACGAAATGAGTCCGGCCAACCGCGAGCAGATGACGGTTTTACTGAATTCAATCTGGTCTACCGTAGTGGATGATATTTCCAAAAGCCGTAAAATTTCTGTAGATAGCCTAAATGCGATTGCCAATAATCTTGGTGCCAGAACACCGGAATTGGCAAAAGCTAAAAAATTAATCGATAAAATCGGTTATGAAGACGAGTATCATAACGGTATCCGTCGCGCTTTAAAAGTAGAAAAAGACGAAGAATACAATAAAGTTGACATTCTGGATTATGCCCGTAACGTAGCCAATACAAACGATAGTTATACGGCTAAAGATCGTATCGCGATTATTTATGCGCAAGGTGAAATTCTTTCCGGTGAAGGCGATGTAAGCTATATCGGCGAAGGTTCAATGCGTCGTTCGTTAGAGGATGCGCGTAACGACGATAATGTAAAAGCGGTTGTTTTACGTATCGACAGTCCGGGAGGTAGTGCGCTGACTTCGGAATTAATCTGGAGAGAAATCGAACTGACCAAAAAGAAAAAACCGGTAGTGGTTTCTATGGGGAATCTGGCGGCTTCGGGAGGTTATTATATCGCTTGTAATGCCAATACCATTTTTGCCGAACCAAATACCATCACCGGATCAATAGGGGTTTTCGGAACATTGCCAAACTTTAGTCCGTTGGCTAAAAAAATAGGAATCAATGCCGAGCAGGTAAAAACACACCAAAATGCATCCGGTTACAGTGTTTTTGAACCGCTGGATGAAAACTATAAAAATGTAGTGTTGGAAGGTGTGGAGCATATCTATAATACCTTTGTAAGTCGTGTGGCTGCCGGAAGAAAAATGACATTTGCTCAGGTGGATAGTATTGCTCAGGGACGTGTTTGGGCTGGGAAAGACGCCATTAAAATCGGATTGGTCGATAAAATGGGCGGATTGGATCAGGCAATCAAACATGCGGCTTCATTGGCAAAAATCAAAGAATACAAAACGGAAGATTATCCGGAATACAACAAAACGGTACAGGATATGCTTCGCGGTTTAACCGGAGGTAGTGTATCGATGTTCCAAAGCCGTGAAGCGTTGATCAAAGAACAAATCGGAGACGAAGGCTATCAGGTAATCGAACAAATTCGAAGAGCTAAACAACAACGAGGTGTTCAGGCATTGATGCCATTCGAATTGGTGATTCAATAAGATCCCGTATTGTAGAGAAATGCTACAAATTCCGGTGAAAAGTTTCCGGAAAACAAAATAAATACAGCCTTTTAAAGGCTTTTTACAACAAACCAACTTATTTTCTGTTATCAGTAAATAAGTTGGTTTAATTTTTGTAGTAAATTCGTAAGATAAATATTTCGAGTTATGTTAAAGAAAATCCTAAAAGGTTTCGGTATCTTTTTACTGTTATCGATAATTACGCTGGCGGCGGTTCCGTTTATGTTTAAAGACAAAATCAAGGAGTTGGTTGCCAAAGCCATTAATGAAAATGTAGATGCCAAAGTCGCTTTTGAAGATGTGGATCTGAGTTTGTTTAAAAGCTTTCCCAATGCGAACATTACAATCGATAAGATTAGTGTGATCAATAAAGCGCCGTTCGAAGGGGATACGCTTTTTTATTCCGGCGAGGTAAACCTGAAAATGTCCATTAAGGAGTTGTTTAAAAAAGACGGCGAAGCGATGAAAATCGACGGTTTCTACTCGAAAGACGGCGTCGTGAACATCATCTTTAATAAAGACGGCCTTGGGAATTTTGACATTGCGTTAAAAGATCAGAAAGAAAACGAACCGTCCGAAAGTAAGCCGTTTGCGCTTAATCTGAAAAAATACGAGATCGAAAACCTGCGTTTTACGTATAGTGACGAGAAGTCCAAAATCAAAATGGTGGTGGATAGCCTGAATCACGAAGGAACGGGGAATTTTGCCGCTCAGAAATTGGATTTGGCAACAAAATCGTCGGCCAAATTGTCTTTGGACATGGACAAGGTGAAGTATATGAAAAACGTATCGCTTAACCTGGATGCGGTTTTAGGAATTGACTTAGAAAAACAAAAATATACTTTTAAGGAGAATAAAGCACTGATCAACCAGTTACCGCTGGAGTTTGATGGCTTTATTCAAATGGTGGAAAACGGTCAGGAATATGATCTTAAATTTAAAACGCCTACTTCTTCGTTTAAAAACTTCCTTGGGTTAGTGCCGGAAGCCTATGCCGGAAATCTGAATACGGTAAAAACAACGGGTGATTTTAAAGTGAACGGTACGGTTAAAGGAGCGCTTACCGATACGACGGTTCCTAAATTCAATATCGAAATTGCCTCCGATAATGCATCGTTCCAATATCCGGACTTACCGAAATCGGTACAAAATATCGTGATCGATACGCATATTGTAAACGAAACGGGATTGATGAACGATACCTATGTAAATCTGGATAAATTGTCATTCCGTATTGATCAGGATGTGTTTAATGCGAAAGCCAATATCAAAAATATTACACAAAATGCGTTGGTAGATGCCGAATTAAAAGGAGTGATCAATCTGGCAAATGTAACCAAAGCCTATCCGGTAAAACTGGAAAAACCGCTATCTGGAATTTTAAAAGCCAATGTGGTAACGAAGTTTGATATGAAATCGGTGGAAACAAGCCAGTATCAGAACATACAAAATTCCGGAAATATCAGCCTGACCGGGTTTAATTATGCCGGTCCGGAATTGGCGAAACCGATCCAGATCAAACAGGCGACTGTGGCTTTTAATCCAAACCAGATCCGATTGAATCAATTGGATGCGGTAACCGGTAAATCGGATATTAAAGTAACCGGAACATTGGATAATTTCTACGGATTTGTCTTTAAAAAACAGGTCCTAAAAGGGAATTTCGATATGAGTTCGAATCAGTTGTTAGTGTCGGATTTTATGACGCCATCGGCACCGGAAGCTGCGCAAACGAAAACGGCTGCGCCTAAGGAAGCGGTGAAAATCCCGGCTTTCCTGGATTGTACTATTACAGCCAAAGCCAATACGGTGGTATATGATAATTTGACGTTAAAAGCGGTTTCTGGAAAAATGATCATTAAAGATGAAGCGGTAAAACTGGAAAACGTAAAAACATCGATGTTCGACGGTCAGATTGGGGTAGATGGTATGGTGTCGACCAAAGGAGCGGTGCCGAAGTTTGATATGAATCTGGGACTAAATGCCGTGGATATTGCCAAGTCGTTTACACAATTGGATATGTTGAAATCGATTGCGCCGATTGCCGGTGTGATCAATGGAAAACTGAATTCGACAATCAAGTTATCCGGAAATCTGGATGCCAAAGAGATGACGCCGGATCTGAAAACGATTTCCGGGGATTTATTAGGGCAGTTATTGTCGACATCGATCAATGCAAAGAATTCGAATTTATTGAATGCTTTGGATGGAAACCTGAAGTTTATCGATTTGGATAAGTTAAATCTGAACAACCTAAAAGCGCATTTGTCGTTCGATAATGGAAAGGTAAATGTAAAACCATTCGATATCAAATATCAGGATATTAAAGTGACGGTTGGTGGACAACACGGTTTTGATCAATCAATGAATTACAATCTGAAATTCGATGTGCCGGCGAAATACCTGGGATCGGATGTGAATAAGTTGTTAGCGAAGTTATCGCCTTCGGATGCGAATAAATTACAGGATATACCGGTCAATGCAATTTTAACCGGAAGCTTTAAAAATCCTAAGGTTTCAACCGATTTAAACCAGGCAGTTACCAATATTTCAAATCAGTTAATTCAACAACAAAAAGATAAACTGATCAATCAGGGAACCGGAGCATTGGAAAATCTTTTAGGTGGTGGTAAAAAGAATACCGGAACCGGAACAACGGCCGATACAACCAAAACCAAACCGAAAGACGATATTAAAAATACGGCTGCGAATGCCATAAAGGGGCTGTTCGGGAAAAAGAAAAAAGAAGAATAAAACAGAAGGCTATCCAAACGGATAGCCTTTTTTGTGTCTTTATTTTGCATCTAAACTTTACACCTGACAGGTTTTCGAAACCTGTCAGGTGTTATAACTAAATTTTACATTGTAATTTTAACAACATAACCCTCAAAGGTTCGGATATTAAAAACGGTACCGTCTTCAAAAATCAGGTACTGTCCTTTAATTCCGGTTAGTCGTCCGTTAAAAACCGGCGTTTTATCCAGACTTAGGCTGCTGACTTTCTTCGGATATTGAAGAACCGGATAGTCCAGATGGTATAGTTTTTCCGGTGTTGGTGCGAAATACGGTTTTACTTCGTCCGGTAACAACGATTCTAACTTATTCCGTTCGGATACAATATCCACTGCAGGAACTTCATTTTGCAACATTTTTCGCCAGTTGGTTTTGTCGGAAAAATGATCTTTTAGTGCGACCTCGGCGATTCCGGCCAGATAACGATTCGGAACTTCTACGATCGGAACGGCTTCAATGGCACCCTGATCGATCCAACGCGTCGGAACCTGGGTTTTTCGGGTAACGCCTACTTTGACTTCGCTGGACAAGGCCAGGTATACAATATGGGGCTGTAACTGGACTCTTTTTTCATATTCCAAATCCCGGTCTTCTATGTCAAGATGTGCGGTGCTGAGTTCTGGTTTCATAATCCAGTCACCGGCCGAAGCACTCGACATAAAGCAGTCATAACAAAATCCCTGTCTGAAAATCTTTTTTTTCTTGCCACAGTTCAGACATTGATAGCCTTGAAAAGCAATCTCCAACTCTTTATTTAGTAATTGGTTGACATTCAAAAAACTGTTTTCAAAAACAAGGTAATATTGTATCGGATTCCCGATTTCCGTTTGCATCTTGGTCAGTACGCCGTCGTATTGCATTTTATAAATTTCAGGTTTAAGTATTAGGATTTGCAGTGAAGCCGAGTGTTTCCTGCTGTTTTTTTCTTATTTTTGGTAATGATGTAAAAGTACAAACTTTGGTTTGAATAATGCCAAAACAAATCTTTTTAACCGGAATATACTAAAATATGGCCCTGACAATAATTAACTCGATTGCTTCCTGGATACTGAAAAAACGAATTCATCAAATGGAATTGTTTCTGAAATACCCCAATGAAGTCCAGGAAGAACTGCTGTTTAGCTTATTGCGTACGGCTGAGCCTACCATTATTGGTCAGAAATATGAATTTTTGTCCATCAGAAGCTATAAAACGTTTGCAGAGCGCGTTCCGGTATCGACCTATGAAGAACTGGAGCCGTTGATCGAAAGAACCCGAAAAGGGGAGCAAAATGTGTTTTGGAATACCCCTATCAAATGGTTTGCGAAGTCAAGTGGAACAACGAATGCAAAAAGTAAGTTTATCCCGGTGAGTAGCGAAGCTTTGGAAGATTGTCATTATAAGGCCAGTAAAGATTTGCTGTGTTTGTACCTGAATAATAATGAAAATTCGCAGTTGTTTACGGGAAAGAGTCTCCGCTTGGGAGGAAGTAAGCAATTGTATGAAGATAACAATACGTTTTTTGGCGATTTGTCGGCGATCCTGATCGATAATATGCCTTTCTGGGCCGAATTCAGCAGTACGCCAAGTAACAAGGTGTCGTTAATGAGTGAATGGGAATCCAAAATCCAGGCAATCATACAGGAAACGGTTATGGAAAATGTAACCAGTTTTGCCGGAGTGCCTTCCTGGATGTTGGTATTGTTAAATCGGGTTTTGGAAGAGACCGGAAAAAACAACCTGGTGGAATTATGGCCTAATGTTGAGGTGTATTTCCATGGCGGAGTGAGTTTTGAACCATATCGCGAGCAGTACAAACGATTATTGCCAAAAGAGGATTTTCGTTATTACGAAATTTATAATGCCTCTGAAGGGTTTTTTGCGATTCAGGATCTGAATAATTCCAATGATTTGTTGTTGATGCTGGATTACGGGATTTTCTACGAATTTATCCCGATGGATGCTTTTGGAACACCGGAACAGAAAGTGATCCGCTTGTCGGAAGTGGAGTTAAATAAAAACTATGCGGTGGTGATTACAACCAATTCCGGTTTGTGGCGTTATCTGATAGGGGATACGGTGCGTTTTACCTCATTAAATCCGTATCGTATTAAAGTAACCGGAAGAACAAAACACCATATCAATGTATTTGGGGAGGAGTTGATGGTCGAAAATACCGATAAGGCGATCGCTAAGGCTTGTCAGGAGACGAATTCCGAGGTAATCGATTATACAGTGGCACCAATCTTTATGAAAGGCCGCGAAAAAGGAGCGCACGAATGGATGATTGAGTTCCGTAGAAAACCGGAGAATATCGAGCTTTTCCGTAAAAAACTGGACGAAGCCTTACAAACGGTGAACTCCGATTATGAGGCAAAACGATACAATAATATGACACTGAATCCGTTAGTGTTGAATGTGGCACGAACCAACCTGTTTTACGACTGGTTAAAAGAACAGGATAAACTGGGCGGACAACATAAAATTCCACGACTATCGAATAGTCGGGAGTATCTGGATCGACTGAAAGCGTTACAATATATCCAAATTGAATGATTATGAAAAAACTGATTGTTTTTATAGCGGCAGGAGTGCTTTTTGCTTCCTGTGGTCCCAAACGCTTAGGGTGCGGTCCGCGAAGATGTGATGTCGATAGTAAAAAGGTAGAATCCAAATCGGATATAGTAACTCGAAAAGCTGCTAAAACGGCATAAAAAAACCTCGCAATTGCGAGGTTTTAAAATTCTTAGAAAGTTCTAATTATTTTTTTGCAGCGTCAGCAGCTGGAGCAGCAGCTTCAGTAGCTGGAGCAGCCTCAGTAGCTGGAGCAGCTTCAGTAGTAGCAGCAGCAGAGTCAACAGTAGTAGCAGCAGCTTCTACAGCCTCTTCAGCAGGAGCAGCAACTTCTTCAGTTACAGGCTCTTCAGTTTTAGTTTCTTTACAAGAAACGAAAGAAACACTCATCATAGCTACTAATGCTAAGCTTAAAACAACTTTTTTCATCTTACTAAATTATAAAGGTTAATTATTAATTCGGAGCAAAGATATAAAATTTTTGATACGTAATAATATTTACTAAAATATTTTTTGCTCCCGGATTATGTTTTTTTTTGAAAAAACAGTCAGCTCACTTACAAAATGCCCCTTTTTGCTGGGTTTTCTGTTGTAACTGACTGTTTTTTAATATTTTGCGCGGTTGAAAAAAAGCGATTATTTTTTCTTGTTTTGAACGATTTTCATCTCGTCAACAAGGTGTTTTGCCCCCGCATATTTGTCAATAATGAACAAAACATAGCGAATATCGACCATAATGTTGCGGCAAATCGCCGGATCGTAGTGGATATCGCTCATCGTTCCTTCCCAAACACGGTCGAAATTTAACCCGATAAGGTTTCCTTCTGCATCCAAAGCCGGACTTCCGGAATTACCACCCGTTGTATGGTTTGTTCCGATAAAACATACCGGCATACGTCCTTTTTCAGCATACTGTCCGTAATCTTTATTATTATATAAGGAGATTAATTTGGCAGGTACGTCAAATTCATAATCACCCGGTACGTATTTTTCGATCACACCATCCAAATAGGTCATTGGCTCGTAGATCACCGCATCGCTAGGACTATAGCCTTTTACTTTTCCGTAGGTAACACGTAAGGTACTGTTCGCATCCGGGAAAATACGGTTATTCGGGAATAGCTCCAGAATAGCTTTCATATACGTACGTTGTAAAGCGATGTTTTTAAGATTCAACTCGTCGTATTTTGGCGCTACGTTTTTAAGGTAACTATCAGCCATCGATTTGACCAACTGGAATCCTTTATCGTTATTGATGCGTTCGATTACCGTTTTGGCATCACCATTCAATAATTCTTTTAAACCATTATAACTGGTTAGTTTGGACTGGCTGTAAACTTCTTGAGTCAGTTTTTTAGTGTCGGCATTTGTCAAACTAGCCGGTAAAAATTGTTTTGGCGATTTGGTAGCATATAAAGCGATTAGCTGTTCGAAAACTTTTTCGTCAACATTTGCATTAAAATCTTTGTATAAATCTTCAAAACCGGCAATCAGGTTGTTTTTACGATCGTTAAAAGCTTGTTCGCCTTTAGCATTGTAAACTTGTTCCAATTGGAATAAACGGTATCCGAAACTCAATAATTCGGTATTTCGTAGAACCACTTCGGTATAATAATCACGGCTCAGGGCATACGGAGCGATTTCAGTATAGTTCTTTTTAAAATCAGCTAACAAATTGCCATATTCGGCCTGTTTCCCGGATTTTGCTACTTTGTCCTGGAATTCCTGCTCAAACTTCTGTTTGATCGCCAGGGCGTTTGATTTTTTTAAACCTTTGGTTTCGCCGATCCATTTTTTCCAATAGTTCGCAATGCTGGCATATTTGGACGCATATTGGATTTTGATCGCGTTGTCTTTACGCATAAAACCGTCCTGAACTTTTAAAGCGGCATCACGCACTTCGATTTTTGCCGGATTCAGATCGTTTACAATTTGCGCTACAGCATACGACGGAAGGTATTCCTGAGTACGACCCGGGTAACCCATTACCATTGTGAAATCGTTTTCTTTAACGCCTTTTATAGAAACCGGGAAGAAATGTTTCGGTTTGTACGGTACGTTATCTTTGGAATATGCAGCCGGACGGTTGTTTTTGTCGGCATAGATTCGGAATAAAGAAAAATCTCCGGTATGGCGTGGCCAAACCCAGTTATCGGTATCCGATCCGAATTTTCCGATTGATGATGGCGGAGCACCAACCAAACGAACATCGGTATAGGTTTCTGTTAGGAACAAAATATACTGGTTTCCGTCATAAAAAGTACGGATTTTGTTTTCCTGCCAGGATTCTTTTGGCAACGTACGGCTTAGGGTACTGATGTTTTCCTGGATTTTCTTTTGCTTGTCGGCTTCACTTGTTAATGCGGCAACGCCTTCCAGTACTTTATTGGTTACATCTTCAATTTTTACAATAAAAGTTACTTCCAGATCTTTGTTCGGTAGTTCGTCTTCTTGTTTCATTGCCCAGAATCCATTGGTCAAATAGTCATGATCAACAGTTGAGTGGGACTGGATTTCGCCATATCCACAGTGGTGGTTGGTTAATAATAAACCTTTGGAAGAAATGACTTCTGAGGTACAACCACCGTTAAAATGCGGTACGGCATCTTTTAAACTGGATTTGTTGACATCATAAATATCGGCTGCCGATATTTTCATTCCTAAGGTTTTCATCTCTTTTTCGTTCATTCCTTTTAAAAGCGAAGGAATCCACATTCCGCCCTGTTGCGCGGAAACCGGTAAAACGAACAATAGGACAAGTAGTCTTAAAAGTTTCATTGGATTGTTTTTATTTGATTATTTTGGTTATACGACTTTGTATTTCATGATTTTACGGTTGTGATCGGTAAAATTCTGGGCAAGATACAATTTTTGAGCCTTTTCGTTATGGTTTTCGACTTCCAGGTAAAGAACTTTTAACTTTAATTTAAGAGCTTCCGACTGGATAAAATGGATGGCTTCCTTGCCGATTCCTTTGCCGCGGGCTTTTTCAGAAAGGTATAATTCGTCTAAAAAGGCATAACGGCCTTTGTATTCAAAACTAAAAATAAAAGTAAGAATCACATAGCCTACCAGAATATCATCCGAATAAATCAGCCAGGCTTTTCCATGATTTTCATTTTCAAGAAACGTTGCAAAAAGCGATTCGGTGGTTGGAATATCGATAGGATAGTTGTCGATGGCATAGAAATCCTGCATCATCGCAATGATGTCGGGAATATGCTGATGGTCCAAAGGTTTAAACTGCGTATTCATTTTTAATATGGTTTACAATGCTTTTGGTAGCATTTTGATTCATTTGTACAAAGGTGCTGCAAATATGACCTTTTTCGAAACGGATATCCTCGTTCTGAATCAGGTTGGAGAACGCTTCATCCAGTTCTTTTTGATTCGAAATGGAAGTACAGCCTTCCATGTTAACCAAGGCTATGGCCTCGGCAAAATGGGAAAAATTAGGGCCAATTACAATCGGTACGCCAAAAGTGGCCGGTTCCAATATGTTGTGAACGCCCGGTTTACCAAAACCACCGCCTACATAAGCAATATCGGCGTAACTGTATATTTTGGTCAGTATACCAATGGTGTCGATAATAAAAACGTCGTAATCGCTTAAATCGGTAATCGAATCTTTTTCGGAAAATAAAACCGTTTTTCGGGAAATGCTTTTTTGGAGTTCCTGAATTTGTTCGGATTTAATGTTATGGGGCGCTATGATAAATTTAACCGGATCGGTGCAGCGGTTGATATAATCCACAAGCAAAGTTTCGTCTTTTGGCCACGAACTGCCAATGACGATAGTAGTTGTGTCGGCTTTAAAGTTTTCGATAAAATCAAGGGTATTGTCGCGTTCCAAGATGGCCGAAACCCGGTCAAATCGGGTGTCACCGCTCACTTTTACATTGTGAAATCCGATGCTTTGTAAAAGCTGTTTTGATTTTTCATTCTGAACAAAAAAGTAACGGAAGCTTTTTAGTGCATTTCGGTAAAACGAACCATACCATTTAAAGAACGATTGTTTTTCGCGGAAAATACCGGAAACCAGATAGGTCGGAATTTGTTGTTGTTTTAAAACGTCCAGGTAATTGGGCCAGTATTCGTATTTGATGAAAAATACAAGATCAGGATGAACGGTTTTGATAAAACGAACGGCATTCGATCGGGTGTCCAACGGTAAATATACGGTTACATCGGCTACGGTATTGTTTTTCCGAACTTCATAACCCGATGGGGAAAAGAAAGTCAGTACAATTTTATGCGACGGATAATTGGTTTTGATTTGTTCCATTACCGGAAGTCCTTGTTCGTATTCGCCCAGTGACGCGGCATGGAACCAGATGGTTTTATCCGTAGGTTGTATTGCGGATTCCAACGTGGTGAAAACATTTTTCCGGCCTTCGGTAAACAACTTGATTTTAGGGCTTACCATAGCAATAAAACGGATCAGAAAACCAGCCATCCGAACCAGTAAATCGTATAAAAAAAACATAGGCGAAAATTTGTGTCGCTAAATTACGGTTCTTTACGTTAATTTGATTGGTGTAACGTCATTAAATGAGTATTTTTGCTTGTTTTAATTCCTTTTGGGAAAGGAATTTCGAATCGTTACAAAGCAATTTAGAAAGCACATGAAAAAAATACAAATGGTTGATCTTAAAGGTCAATACGAACAAATAAAAGAGCAGGTTAACCAGTCGATCCAGGAAGTGCTGGATACGACGGCATTTATCAATGGTCCGCAGGTACATCAATTCCAAAAGGCATTAGAAGATTATCTGGATGTAAAACACGTTATTCCGTGTGCGAATGGTACCGATGCACTTCAGATCGCAATGATGGGATTGGGATTACAACCCGGAGACGAGGTGATTACAGCCGATTTTACGTTTGCGGCAACGGTTGAGGTAATTGCCTTGTTGCAACTGACTCCGGTTTTGGTAGATGTTGATCCGGATACGTTTAATATTTCGGTGGACGCAATTAAAAAAGCGATCACGCCAAAAACGAAAGCGATTGTTCCGGTACATATGTTCGGACAGGCGGCAAATATGGAAGCCATCATGGCGGTTGCAAACGAACACAATCTGTTTGTGATCGAAGATAATGCACAGGCAATCGGAGCCAATTATGAATATGCCGATGGTAGTAAAAAGAAAGTAGGAACGATTGGACATGTGGCGTCGACCTCATTTTTCCCGTCTAAAAACTTAGGATGCTATGGTGATGGTGGTGCAATTTTTACCAACGACGATGAATTGGCTTATAAATTACGCGGAATTGTAAACCACGGAATGTATGTGCGTTACCATCATGATGTAGTGGGCGTGAATTCCCGTTTAGACAGTATGCAGGCGGCGGTTTTAAACGCGAAGTTACCAAAGCTGGATATCTATAATGATGCACGTCAGTTAGCGGCTCAAAAATATGATGCGGCTTTTGCAGGACATGCCAATATTGTAACTCCGGTTGTAAAAGGCGATAAAGGAAGCCATGTGTTTCATCAGTATACCTTGCGAATTCTGAACGCCGATCGCAATGCATTGATGCAACACCTGATCGATAAAGGTATTCCGTGTGCGATTTATTACCCGATTCCGTTACACAGTCAGAAAGCATATGCCGATAGTCGTTATAATGAAGCCGATTTCCCAGTGACCAATCAATTGGTGAATGAAGTGATTTCATTACCAATGCATACCGAATTGGATGACGAACAGATTAAATTTATTACCGATAGTATTCTGGAATTTTTAAAATAAACCTTTTCGCGTATATTCGTGTTCATATTCAAAAATAAATGAAAGTAGTTGTTACCGGAGGTTTAGGTTTTATAGGATCCCATACTGTAGTAGAATTATACCGTCAGGGTTTTGAAGTGGTTATTGTCGACAATCTGTCCAATTCGTCTATAGATGTTTTGACAGGTATTGAGAAAATAATTGGTATAAAACCGGTGTTTGAGCAAATTGATTTGCGTGATAAAACTGTTGTAACCGCTTTTTTTGAAAAACACAACGATATTACCGGTGTTATTCATTTTGCCGCTTCAAAAGCAGTGGGCGAAAGTGTGGAAAATCCGTTGCTGTATTATGAGAATAATATTGCATCGTTGGTTTATTTGTTACAGGAATTACAGAAGAAAAAAGAATCGTATTTTATTTTCAGTTCTTCGTGTACCGTATACGGACAGGCCGAAAATATGCCGATCACGGAGTGTGCTTCGGTTCAACCGGCGATGTCACCCTATGGAAACACCAAACGAATAGGAGAAGAAATTATTACCGATGTAACGAAGGTTTCCGGTATCAATGCGATACTACTACGTTATTTTAATCCGATTGGAGCCCACGAAACAGCCGAAATAGGTGAACTTCCCGTTGGTGTACCACAAAACCTGGTGCCGTTTATTACGCAAACAGCTATTGGTATCCGTAAGGAATTGTCGGTGTATGGTGATGATTATCCAACAGCCGATGGTACTTGTATCCGTGATTATATTCATGTAGTCGATCTGGCTAAAGCGCATGTTGTGGCTTTACAGCGATTAATTGATCATAAAAATGAAAGTAAGGTTGAGGTGTTTAATGTCGGAACCGGAAAAGGAAGTTCCGTATTGGAAGTGATCCGTACCTTCGAAAAGGTGAGTGGAAAACCGTTGCCCTATAAAATCGTTGGTCGACGTGAAGGGGATATTATTGAAGCCTATGCGAATACCGACAGAGCAAACCAGATATTGGGCTGGAAAGCGGAATTAACGCTGGAAGAAGCGTTGGGCGCTGCCTGGAAATGGGAACAGAAAGTTCGAAATATATAAAATAAAAAATCCCGACTATAAGTCGGGATTTTTTATTATCGTACCGGTTGATTTGAAATTAAATCAAGGTATAAGTTGATTTTGTCTTTTAACTCTTTACGAGGCGTGATAAAGTCAAGGAAACCGTGTTCTAAAACGAATTCGGATGTTTGGAATCCTTCCGGAAGGTCTTTTCCGGTGGTGTCTTTTACGACACGTGGTCCGGCAAAACCGATTAAGGCTCCTGGCTCGGCAATATTAATGTCACCTAACATCGCATAGGATGCTGTAGTTCCTCCGGTTGTCGGATCGGTACATAAGGAGATATATGGAATTTTTGCATCGGCCAATTGCGCCAGTTTTGCAGATGTTTTGGCTAACTGCATTAAGGAGTATGCCGCTTCCATCATACGGGCACCACCCGATTTGGAAATCATTACAAATGGTACTTTATGCTTGATGGAATAATCGATCGCACGGGCAATTTTTTCCCCTACAACAGCTCCCATTGATCCTCCGATAAACGCAAAATCCATTGAAGCAACAACCAGGTCTTTTCCTTTTGATTTTCCTACCGCTGTACGAACCGCATCTTTTAATTTGGTCTTGTCAATAGCGTCTTTTAAACGATCGCTGTACTTTTTAGTATCCACAAACTTAAGCGGATCCTTAGAAGTCATGTTGGCATCCAGTTCTTTAAATTCGTTGTTGTCGAATAAAATTTCAAAATATTCTTTACTACCAATACGAACGTGGTATCCGTCTTCCGGGCTTACCCAAAGATTTTTTGCCAATTCTTCAGCATCAATGATTTTTCCTGTCGGTGATTTGTACCAAAGTCCTTTCGGCACATCTTTTTTATCTTCAGTTGCGGTTTGAATCCCTTTTGCTGTTCTTTTAAACCAAGCCATAGTTTTAAATTTGAATTAATCTGAATGTTACTACATTATAATGTATTAACGTTATTCAGGTCTTTAAACGCCTGTTCCAGACGTGTGTTAAACGTAATTTCTCCTTCGCGAACCCATTTTCTAGGATCGTAGTGTTTTTTATTCGGAACATCGGCTCCTTCCGGATTTCCGATCTGTGTTCTTAAATAGTCAATTTTTGATACCATATAGTCACGAACCCCTTCGGTAAAAGCAAACTGAAGGTCGGTGTCAATGTTCATTTTGATAACGCCATATGAAATCGCTTCTCTGATCTCTTCTAATGTCGAACCGGATCCGCCGTGGAATACAAAATCAACCGGGTTGTGTCCGGTGCTGAATTTATTCTGAACGTATTCCTGAGAGTTTCTAAGGATTTTTGGTGTTAGTTTTACGTTACCCGGTTTGTAAACACCGTGAACGTTTCCAAAAGCAGCGGCAACAGTAAAACGAGGGCTGATTTTCATCAATTCCTCATAAGCATAAGCTACTTCTTCCGGTTGTGTATATAATTTGGAACTGTCTACATCCGAATTGTCTACACCATCTTCTTCACCACCTGTGATTCCCAATTCGATTTCCAGTGTCATTCCCATTTTGCTCATACGCTCCAGATATTTTTTGGAAATTTCCAGATTCTCTTCAATCGGCTCTTCGGAAAGATCGATCATGTGTGAGCTGAATAATGGTTTTCCGGTTTGCTTAAAGTGTTCTTCACTGGCATCCAGTAAACCGTCAATCCACGGTAATAAATTTTTAGCACAATGGTCGGTGTGTAAAATCACGGTAGCACCATAGGCTTCTGCCAGCGTATGGATGTGTTTTGCTCCGGCAATGGCACCCAAAATAGCCGATTTCTGACCGTCGTTGGAAAGTCCTTTTCCGGCATTAAACGAAGCACCTCCGTTAGAAAACTGGATAATAACAGGAGCATTTAATTTGGCAGCTGTTTCCAGAACACCGTTGATAGTGCTTGATCCCGTAACGTTTACTGCGGGTAAGGCAAAGCCTTTTTCTTTTGCATATCGAAAGATTTCCTGTACTTGATCGCCGGTTGCTACACCTGGTTTTATTGTATGAGCCATTGTGTTGTTGTTTTAATTTATTTTGACAAAAATAATAATTTCTAAAATTAGAAAGGATAATTAATTCCAATATTTAAGACGGCGCGATTTGGTACGATATCGCGAAACCATCTTTCCTTCATTTCTTTGGCCGGGTTGTAGGTTTTAAAACCAACATCCAAACGGATTACAAAGAAGTTTAAATCATAGCGGAAACCAATTCCGGTACCTAATGCAATATCCTGTAACGATTTGAAGCCTTCGAAAACGCTTTCTTCATCGGTTACGTTATCAAAAACGTTCCAGATGTTTCCGGCATCGGCAAAAAAGGCACCGTTTAGTTTATTAAAAATATTAAAACGGTATTCGGCACTCAGTGCAATTTTAAAGTTGGCCTCGTTAAAGTCGTTTAAACCACCACTTCGCCCCGGACCTAAACTATACGACTGCCATGCCCGGTTGTCGTTCGATCCACCGCCAAAGTAACTTCGCGAAAACGGAATCGAATTGGAATTCCCGTACGGAATTGCCAGTCCGGTAAAAGCGCGTGCCGCAATAACCTGCTTGCCGCCTAAATCCCAGTTTTTAATAAAGTCGATTTCTCCTTTGATATATTGGGAATATTCGACGTTAAAAAATTTTTTACGACCGTAAATATCCGCTTCCTGATTTTCGATTTTGGAAATCAGACTCAGGACGTTTCCGGCCGATTCCAGTTTGGTTTTAAAGGTGTAAAAATCGTTGTCGTTAATGTTGGTACGACTGGATTTGGTATAGGTGATGTTGGTCGCAAGGATAAGGTTGTTCTCGGTTAGACGCAGTCTCCGTTCTTCAATACTCCGAATAGCGTAATAATCGTTGTCGTTTGGCGTAAGACTTGTTTGTCCGCCTAATACTTCGTTGATAAAACCGGTGGTTCCCTGCGGAATGGATAGATTACCTTCTTCGTCCAAATTGGTTGGATCGGTATTGTAAACCTGTGCCAGACCATTCAAACGGTCGTATGACGAGTGGTACACGCTAAAATAATTACCCGGGTTTACGTTGCGAACGTATTGTAAATTGACCAGATCGAAACGGATATTGGTGTTTCGTTTCGGATTCCAGTTATAGTTGAGAATCCCGGTAAAACTTTCTTTATCCAAACCGATGTTTTGCTGACGCGAAAGGCCAAGGCTCATCTGTGTGGTTGGTAGGGTGTTTTTCGGAATAATCTTATCGGTATTTAACGGGAAAAAGATTCGTGGAAATGATAGTTTGACATCGGCTCCGTATTCCGAAATATTAAAAAATACGTTATTCGGATTGGCAAGATCCTGAGACGAACCGATATTTCCACGCAAAGCGATTTCGAGAATCTCGGCACCTCTAAAAATGTTACGAATCGAAAGTGCCGCACTTCCCAGAATACCAAAATCCTGAATGTTGGAATGCATAAAATCGGCCGTAGCATTAAAGTTGAATTTTTTACGCGGCGATAAGATGATGTTGGCAATCAGTGACGTTCCGGTCGTATCGTTTTTATCTTCTTCATATTCGATATTCGGATAGTTAAACACACGCAGGTTACTTAAAGAACGCGAGGTTAACTGTCTTCTAAAATCACTGAATTTACTGCCTTTGGTGATAAATATCGCATCGGTTATCGCTTTCGGACGGTAATTCAGTTTGTCGGAACTGTAAATGTTAAAGTTGTTATAGCTGGTACTATCGGCTACTTTTTGTTTGTTTTTGTTATTGGTATTTCCAGTGAAAATATTGACCTCGCTAATGGTATACAGTTTAAAAGGAACCTTTATCAGGGAATCTCCTTTTTTAACGGTTCGGTCGTCGATCAGGATATCGACATGGGCTTTGTGGTTGGTTGCTACCGTATCAACATCATATTCGATATTGGTTTCCTGGAAATAATACGCTCCGTTATTGCGGAAATGGGTAGCAATTCGTTTTCTTTCATCACTAAAATACTGCGAATTGTATTGTTTGCCTTTTACAATTAACGATTGGTTTTTATTGTGTTCAAACAACGAATCCAAAGCTGCTGTTTTGATCGAAGTAGTAATGCTGTCGACAATATAAGGCGCGCCCAGTTTAACCTCGTAGTTCACCTTGCCGCGTTTGTTGGGTAAGGTGTCGATTTTATACGTGATTTTATTGTTGAAATAACCGGCGTTGAAATAGTAAGACAACATTCGGTTTCTGGATTTCTGTACTTTGATAGAATCGATGATCACAGGAGCTTCCCCCGTTTTTTTTAGGAACGTACTGGCACCCGATACAAAAAAGGATTGTCCCAATCGCTGTACTTGTTTTTCAGATAATAGGTCGGTTAGGAATTTATGGCGTTTGGGTTTCTTTTCCAGCCATAACTGATAATCGGCTTCCGGACTTTTCCGTGCCAAATTGTACATCTGTAATCGCAAGCGGTAACCTAGAATGGAACTATTCGGTTTTTGATAAAGCTGATTTAAAATAGTCTCGCTTTTTTCTTTCTTACCGTCAACCATTACCGTGTTCTCGATTAAAAGATGCTGTCCTTCGGGTACTCTTTTAACAAGAGAACAAGAATATAAAATTGCACCTAATAAGAGAAATAGTGCTATTTTTGATAAATTTTTTTTCAAATCGATTACAATAGTAAGTCAAAAATACATTTTTTTATGGTTAGTAAAAACCAAATCAAACTAATAACGAGTTTACAGCAAAAAAAATATAGAAAACAACATGAATTATTTTTTGCTGAAGGTATAAAGGTAATTCAAGAATTACTGAATTCCAATTTTGAGCTCTACCATTTGTATTCGGTTGATGCTATTTTTGATACGCTTCCGCAAAATAAAGTAACGCTTATCTCGGAGGCGGAGCTAAAAAAAATCAGTGCGTTAACGACACCAAATACCTGTTTGGCGTTGTTTCGTATTCCGGAGGAAAAGCCAATTGCCGAAACCGGATTGATTCTGGCTTTGGACGATATCCGCGATCCGGGGAATCTCGGAACGATTTTGCGTTTGAGCGACTGGTTTGGGATTTCACATGTGGTATGTTCGAACGAAACCGTTGATATTTACAATCCAAAGGTGGTACAGGCAACAATGGGTTCGATTACACGGGTGAATGTAGTATATACCGATCTGGAAGCGTTTCTGGAAAAAACGGAATTACCGGTTTTCGGAACGTTTATGGATGGCGCCAATATTTATGAGCAAAAACTTCCGGAAAACGGAATCATTGTTATGGGGAATGAAGCCAATGGTATTTCGGCATCGATTGAAAAGCGTACTACAGAACGGATTGCAATTCCGCGTTTTGGGAATTTACAAGTTACCGAAAGCTTAAATGTGGCCACGGCTACCGCTATAATCCTTAGCGAATTTAAAAGAGGTCTTTTTAGTGGAAAGTAAAATTGATAAAAATCCCACGGGTTTTCATCGATTCTACGTTTCCGGTCCACGGACTGTTCGGATTGTTATCGCGGATTAGCTCGTCGTTAATTCCGAATACACCGCGAATGGATGGTGAAAACTTAAAGTATTCCAGATAGAAATCAACACCCAATCCCAATTCATAATTGGTGGACCAACGGGTCATACGAAAACGGTAGGCGTAGTTATCGTCTGTTGCGTCATGGTTACTGCCCAGATTCAAGGACTTGGAGAATCCGCCAACTACATACGGTCGTACGTTTCCAAAGCGCTGTGAGGAGAATTTAAGCAATAACGGGAAATGAATATAGGTCGATTTTACTTCGCGTAATTGTTCTACCGGTCGGGTTAGACTCGGATCGTGAAAAGTAAGATCCCGTTGCGTATAATACAATCCGGGTTCGAAACGAAGATCGAGGTGTTCCATTATCCTTAAGTTTCCAACCAGACCTACGTTAAATCCGGTGGTTCCTTTTACTTCAATGTCGACGCCGGGTTTGATATAATCAAACTTAAAATCGTAGCTACTGAATCCTAAAAAATAGCCCCAGTGTACGCGTTGTTTGTCAAAGTTTTCCAGGTTAATAACCGGATTTTTACTAAACATCGACTGTGAAAAGCTGTTTAGTGACAGAAGTAATAAGGAAATAAGGATGAATTTTCTCATGTTATTTTTTTGACGCTGAATATATCGTTGCCGCTCCGAATGTCTGAGGAGCATGTTTCACATCTATAAACCCAACTTTTCGCAAAATATTGTTTAACGCTTCGCCATGTGGAAAAACGGAAGCCGATTCGGATAGGTAAGAATAGGCTACTTTGTCTTTGGAAAACAGTTTCCCGATTAACGGTAAAATGTTTTTGGTGTAAAAGTGATAGCCCTGTTTAAAAGGGAAACGGGTAGGTACCGAAGTCTCCAGGATCACAAAAACACCGCCCGGTTTTAATACCCGTAAAATCTCGGATAATCCTTTTTCCAATGTTTCAAAATTTCGTACACCAAATGCTACGGTGATCGCATCAAAATAATTGTCGCCGTAAGGAATGTTTTCAGAATCACCTAAAACCATTTCGATTTTGTCGGTAAGGTTGAGGTGTTCAATTTTTTGTTTCCCAACTTCAAGCATGCCGGATGAAATATCCAATCCGATAATTTTAGTCGCACTGGTTTTGGTCATCAAAATAGCCAAATCGCCGGTTCCGGTGGCAATATCCAAAACGGTTTGCGGCTTTTTGTCGGAAACAATTTTTAAAACCTTATTGCGCCATTTAATATCGATACCAAAAGAAATAACACGATTTAAATTGTCGTACTTCCCGGAAATCGTATCAAACATTTGGGTTACTTGTTCTTTTTTTCCGAGTTCGGAATCTTTATAAGGCGTGATATTTTTTGACATTCTATGAGAAATTTGGAGCAAAGATAATAGAAAAGTGCCGTATTTGAAAAGAATAGCCTTGTTATTGGCAATATTTGGTTAGATAGGGTTCACTAAATTTAGTGAGGTGAAAAATACAAAGATTTAGCGATTGTCTGGCGTTGTTATTATTGGGAAATTTACAGTGTATAAAAGTAATGAACTATGCTATCAAAATTATTTTTTTCGGAATTGAAATGGATGCTATTGGTACTGGTCGTCACATTGATTCTGGTAGAGAGTATCAACAGTGGGTTTAACTTTAACCCCGCTGAATATGGGGTACCGCAAACGTTCTTTGGGTTAAATTTGTTTTTGGAAATTTTAGTTTTTTTTGTCTTTAGTACTTTTGTGGTATTTGGTATTAAAGGCTTTTTTGAGATGTATTCTCAACGGTTTGCTAATGTTATCATTTTTATCTCAGGATTATTGCTAACGGTGGCAATCTTTATTTTATGTTATCAGGTACTTTCACTCGAATAAAACCGAATAACTTTTGATATAGCAAGTTTATTTATAAAACATCCCGATGGTAACATCCGGATGTTTTTTTATGTGGTTTGCCTATGAAAATAAAAATTGCGAGCTTATCGAATAATCTCGCAATTTCACGCATTTTGTAATTGCTCTAAAAACGTAGGCGATTTTTTTTGGTTATAGCAATGGTGCTATTTTATTTTTGTAAAGGTCTGAAAACTAAAATCAAAAGCGTGTTTTTCGTCTTTTGGATGGAATTCTTCCGAAATCAGTTGCCATTCGCTTGGATGGATTTCCGGGAAATAAGCATCGGCTTCCGGATTGGTGAAAACACGGGTTAGTTCGATAGTATCGGAAAGGGATAGCGATTGTCTGTAAATTTCGCCGCCACCGATAATAAAAATAGTTTCATTTTGCGGACAAGCTTTGATCGCGTCTTCCAGGGAATTAACGCGGATACAACCTTCGGGAACCGGATAATCCTGTTGCCGGGTAATGATCACATGCGTACGGTTGGGAAGTAGCTTCGGTAGACTTTCGAAAGTCTTGCGTCCCATAATGATATAATGTCCGGTTGTTAATTGGCGGAAACGTTTAAAATCATCCGGTAAATGCCAGATCATCTGGTTGTCTTTACCCAATGCATTGTTTTCTGCCGCAGCAGCGATAATCGTAATCATGTTGTTTATTGTGGCGTGTTGTTCTTTTTGTCGATGTCTTTCTGAAGTTGTTCTATTTTGCGCTCCTGTTGTAACATGAGTTTGTCAATCTGAGCCCGTTCCCATTTTTTATTCATAAAACTATCGGTAATAAACACACGGATAAAATGCAGTACAAAAATAAAAAACCATATGGTGATCACCCATAAGTACCAGTCCATTTCCGGTTTAACATTCAATAGCTTATTGGCTATAATACAGAATATGCTTCCCAGGAAAAACAGGACAAAATGAAAATAGAGACGCTTTTTTTGTTTTAAGCGTTGTCTGGCATATTCATACAGCTCGTGTTGGTTTATTTCCATATAGAATTGTTTTATGGAAATAAAGATAAGTAATTTCTTTTAAAAATTAAATAGAAACAGCTCCTTTAATGGCCGGATGCGGATCGTAATCGGTTAAAGTAAAGTCTTCAAAGGTAAAATCGAAAATATTTTTAACGGCCGGATTCAGAATCATTTTTGGTAAGGCATGCGGCTCGCGCGTCAATTGTAATTGAACTTGTTCGATATGGTTGTTGTAGATGTGTACGTCTCCGAAAGTGTGAATAAAATCACCCGGTGCTAAATCGCATACCTGTGCAATCATCATTGTGAACAAGGCATAGGAAGCAATGTTAAACGGTACGCCTAAGAATACGTCGGCACTACGCTGGTATAACTGACAGGATAATTTACCGTCGGATACGTAAAACTGGAAAAAAGCATGACAAGGCGGTAAAGCCGCTTTGTGGTTGGCTACATTTTCGGCAAACGATTTGGAGGTATCGGGTAGAACACTCGGATTCCAGGCTGAAATCAACATACGTCGGCTATTCGGATTGTTTTTAAGCGTATCGATTAGCTCGGTTATTTGATCAATCTCTTCGTCATTCCAGTTACGCCACTGATGGCCATAAATCGGACCTAAATCGCCATTTTCATCGGCCCATTCGTCCCAGATTTTAACGCCGTTTTCTTTTAGATAAGCAATGTTGGTTTCGCCTTTTAAAAACCAAAGCAATTCGTGAATAATAGATTTTAAGTGTACTTTTTTGGTGGTTACCAACGGGAAACCTTCGCTTAGATCAAAACGCATCTGATAACCGAAAACACTTTTGGTTCCGGTTCCGGTTCGGTCGCCTTTCTGACTTCCGTTGTCTAAAACGTGTTGTACTAAATCTAAATATTGTCTCATGATGGGTAGGCTATTGCTTGGGATTAGGATTCTTTTTTGGAAATTTCGTCGCGTATTTTGGCGGCCTTTTCATAATCTTCATTCTGAACGGCAGTTTCCAGTAAATCGTATAATTCGGCCAGACTGTATTGGGAGTAGGTTTCTCCGGAAACAGTTTCGTCGTCGGTTAATCCGAATGTCTCCGGACTGCTCAACGGATCGTCGCCTTCTTCTTTTTTACTGTTTTCGTCAATCGGGCTGACTTTTAAATAAATACCGGCTTTGTCGAGTATGTTTTTATAGGTAAAAATAGGAGCGTTAAAACGAAGTGCCAGAGCAATTGCATCGGAAGTACGGGCATCGATAATTTCTTCAATGCGGTCTCTTTCGCAGATAATGCTCGAAAAGAATACACCGTCTACTAGCTTGTGGATGATCACCTGTTTTACGACAATGTCAAAACGGTCGGCAAAATTTTTGAATAAATCATGGGTTAACGGACGAGGTGGTTTGATCTCTTTTTCTAAAGCGATGGCGATCGACTGGGCTTCAAAAGCACCGATGACGATCGGTAATTTTCGCTCGCCGTCTACCTCGTTCAAAATTAAAGCGTATGCGCCGTTTTGCGTCTGACTGTATGAAATTCCTTTTATCGTTAATTTTACTAAGCTCATCTGGAGGTTGCTACATTATTCTTTTTGAACGGCAGTACTTTGGCTTTGCCGTCTTTTTACGAGGCTACGGATTTTAAAAGGTCTCCGGGTGTCATAAAAAGGTTTGCAAAGTAAACCTAAAATTTTCGCTTTTAAAAATAAAAAAAAACGGGCTTACTAACAAAGATACTAAATCTTTAGATTAGAAAGCCCGTTTGGTATGGTTGTTTGAAAATTAAGAATTGTGTGCTTTAAATTCTTTTAATTTCTCCACTAATTTTGGTACAACATCGAATGCGTCACCAACTACTCCGTAATCGGCAACTTTAAAGAATGGTGCGTCTGCATCCGGGTTGATTACTACTTTTACTTTTGATGAGTTGATTCCGGCAATGTGCTGGATCGCTCCCGAGATACCAATCGCGATATACAGGTTGGCCGCTACCGGTTTTCCGGTTTGTCCTACGTGTTCGCTATGAGGTCTCCATCCTAAATCGGATACCGGTTTCGAACAAGCCGTTGCCGCTCCTAAAACTGTAGCAAGATCTTCGATCATTCCCCAGTTTTCAGGTCCTTTTAATCCACGTCCTGCAGAAACTACAATCTCCGCATCGGCAATGGTTACTTTTCCGGTTACTTTTTCTACGTTTTCAACTTTGATTGAGAAATCCGCATCGTTTAATGATGGTGCGAAATCTTCTTCAGTCGCAGGGGAAGCCGATTCTACCAAACCGAATGAGTTTTTCGCTAATCCGATTACTTTTACATCGGTAGCCACTTCTGTAATGTTGAATGCTTTGTTTGAGAAGGCATTTCTTTTTACAGTGAAAGGAGAAGTGCTTTCCGGTAATGCTACTACATTGGAAGCGTATCCGGCATTTAAACCTACCGCTACCAATGGCGCTAAATACAAACTGTCGGTAGTCGATGATAAAACCACTACTTTCGTTCCTTCTTTTTGTGCAGCTTGTTTGATCACATCAGCATAAGCCTTTGCGTTAAACGCAGCCAATTTATCGTTGTTTACTTTTAATACTTTGTCTACTCCGTATTTGGAAAGGGCGCTAACATCGCTTGTGTTTACCGTTACAGCGGTAACAGTCGTTCCCATTTTCTCAGCAACTTTCTTAGCATAAGAAGCCAACTCGAAAGCTACTTTTTTAAATTTTCCTTCTGCTGATTCAGCATATATTAAAATTGACATGATTTTCTTTGTTTAAAATTAAAGGATGAAAAATTAGATAACTTTTGCTTCGTTATGTAAAAGGTTGATCAGTTCGTCCAGATTATCAGGACTTACTAATTTTACAGCTGTTTTCGGAGCTGGTTTTTCGAATTTTACAGCTTTTGTATTATTGTCTGCTGCAACAGGTTCTAAAATAGTCAACGCTTTTGTACGAGCCGTCATAATTCCTCTCATGTTCGGAATACGTAGGTCTTTCTCTTCAACGATACCTTTTTGTCCTCCTACTACTAAAGGTAGGGTGGCGCTAAGGGTTTCTTTTCCTCCGTCGATTTCACGTACCGCTTTTACGCTGGTTCCGTTTACTTCAATACCGATACAAGAGTTGATAAAATCCGATCCGGTTAAGGCAGCCAACATTCCAGGTACCATTCCACCGTTGTAGTCTAATGATTCTTTTCCGGCAATTACTAAATCGTAGTTTCCGTTTTTAACCACTTCGGCCAATTGTTTTGCTACGAAGAAACCATCGGTAGGAACAGCGTTCACACGAATAGCTTCATCGGCACCAATTGCCAATGCTTTACGTAAGGTCGCTTCTGCATCAGGTCCGCCAACATTCACCACCGTTACATTTGCTCCTTGTTGCTCTTTAAACCAAATGGCTCTGGTTAAACCAAACTCATCATTCGGATTAATTACGAATTGTACACCGTTTGTGTCAAATTCTGAATCGCCATTAACAAAGTTAATTTTTGAAGTAGTATCAGGCACATGACTGATGCAAACTAATATTTTCATTTTAATTAAAGTTAAAGTTGATTAATTTTTGAGCAACGAAAGTAGTGATTTTATTTCAATAAAATGCTATGCGCGCATAATAAATACCTTTTTTTCAACGATCTAAAGGATAAATTCCTAATAATTTTAAAAAGGTTCTGAAAAGAAAAGCTTTTTTGCGAAATCAAAACTTTTTTGTCTTTATAACAAGAGAATGTTATAATTGTTCGTGAAACGCGGCTAAGTGATTTAAAATTTTTACTTTTGCCAATTGAATAAACAAGGAAAAACAAAATAAATGAGAACGATACAGTTTAGAGAAGCGATTTGTGAAGCGATGAGCGAAGAAATGCGTCGCGACGAATCGATATATTTAAT
>NZ_JASLCE010000008.1 GCF_030146175.1 Flavobacterium sp.
TCTTATCTTTTTCATTTTATTTTAGACTTTAATTAATTTTTCAAAAACCTGTGTACCATCATTACAACTCACAGTCAATAAATAAACCCCTTTAGGAGAAGCCGACAAATCAACAGTTTCCAACCGGTTCTGCAACACCAATTGCCCGTTTCCATTATACACCGCAACAGAAACAATCTCTTTTGGTGTATTAATTTTAAAGATATTGCAAGATGGATTGGGATATACCGTTATTACAGTTGTTTGCATATCTAATTCAGAAATTCCTAATACCACTTCTTTACCTTCGATACTAAAAGCCATCGACCTCGGGCTACCACTTCTAATAGGACTCCATTCTGTATCACCATTATTCCATTTTCTAACATAATAACTAGCACCATCTCCTTCATACCAATACCAGACACTATCAGCCGGCAAACCATCGGTAGCCATAACCGGAGCAAACGCTATCCAATAAGAACCTGATTCCAAAATCAGTTCTTTTCCAGCCAGATCCAAATCAACCGAAATAAGAACTTTCTCTCTCTCAACTTTTTTTAATAAACCTGCGTTGGCATTATCCAAATAAAAATGTGCTAAAGAAGTTCCTGAAAACGGAATTTCTTCATGTTTCCCATCGACCTCCTCAAATATATTTTTAAAAATAAATACATGTACCCCTTTAATCTGCGACATATCCCCTGGAGCAATTAAACCAATTTGTCCTACAAAATTAAATCGGGTGATTTTACTTTTATGTTCAATATCAAAATTATCCGTCAGTATTCTTTTTTGGGTATTACTAACTGTTGAGATACTGGCGGCAAAATCATCTAATTTTCTCACATCATCTAATCTTGAAAATATTACCTCTTCCTGAGCACTTAATAAATTTACCACAAACAAACTACAACAAAGTACTACCCAATTTTTCACTTTTTTTATTTTCATTTTACTTTATGTTTTAATTAATTTTTCACGAAGTTGCCCCCCATCGTTACAGATCACTGTTATCCAATAAACCCCTTTTGGAAAAGCAGACAGATCAATAGTCTTCGATTTGTTTTGTAACACCAACTGCCCGTTTCCATTATACACCACAACAGAAACAATCTCTTTTGGTGTACTAATTTTAAAAACATCATACGAAGGATTGGGACACACCTTTGCAGTAACGGTTTGTATATCCGATTTCGAAATTCCCAACGTTACTTCTTTACCTTCAATACTAAAAGCTACGGATCCAAAACTTGTTGACGACCAACCGCCATTATCCCATATTACTGCTTCGGCTCCGTAATCGGTTCCCTGATACCAGTACCATACTTTATCGGGCGGCATCTCCTCTGTAGCAATTATTGGCGCAAAGGCAATTCCATATGTTCCCACTTCAAGTATCATATCAAATCCAAGCAATTTTATATCGATACCAATAGTAATCTGATCTCCTTGCTGCGTTATTTTCAATCCCGGAGTGTATTCCCGTATCAGCTCAAAATAATTCAAACTGGTTGCTTCAGATAATGGCTGACTCGTCGTAAATGCCCTAAGAATATACAACCGTACTCCTTTAATTAATGCTATGTTTTCGGGCGTTGGTTTCCCGAGTTGTCCGATAAAAGTAAACCGGGTGATCTGACTCTTTTTTGACAATTTAAAATCATCCATTATAATCAATTCCCCTGTATTCGTAATTGATGATAAGTTTGGGTCAAGTGGCGCTGGTTTCCTAACCGCATCCAATGTTGAAAATAGCACTTCCTGTCCCTGGCATTTCAGTCCATAAATAATCGTTAAACCATAAAACAGTAGTGACAGGTATTTTTTCATTATCATTTTTCTTCTCATACTCAATATTTTACAAATCAATCATGGCTAAGTTAAAAAAACCTAATCTCACAAGAAGAGACAATTCCATAACCAAAACAGACAACACAGCCCTATTCATCAGCCATGAAAGAGTATTACAAAAAGCGAACATTGAAAAATAAATATGGCATTATATACAGACATCACAATGTATCGCTTCTTGACTAAACAGAAAAACAAACATTCCATATATTAAACAACATGCCAACCTAATAAAAAATATTTTTAACAAAAAAATTAATATTTTTTAAAATTATTGTTAATTAAAAATTAAATAGCTAATTCTGCTATATTTGTTAGGCAAAACATAAACATTTGATTAACAATTGTATGAAAAAAAACTACTTTCCCCCTACACTACTACTATTAATGGGACTTTTTGTATTATTTTCCTGTCAGTCTGACAACGATGATTATACAGAAATTACCCCAACACCTACTCCGACAGGTACACCTGTTTCGGCTGATTTGTCACAAGTGCCTTATCCAAAACTCTCGGACTATCATTTTTTTACCGGTGCACTAAAAAATAATACCCCAAATGATCGCGTATTACCCTATGAAATTGCCAGCGGTCTTTTTACAGATTATGCTCATAAAAAACGTTTTGTATGGATGCCTGAAAATACCAAAGCAGTATATAATGGCGATGGAAAAGTAGTAACCTTTCCGATTGGGACAGTTTTGATCAAAACTTTTTATTACGATAATGTTCAACCGGAAAATAAAACGCAGATTATTGAAACCCGATTAATGATCAAAAAAGGTGTCGACAGTGAAGGTGTCGACCAGTGGATCTTTGCCAATTATATCTGGAATGACTCCCAAACAGATGCTCTCCTTGACATGAACGGCAGTTACCGTTCACTAACCTGGACGGAAAACGGTCAAACCAAGTCAACTAATTACCGAATTCCATCATCCGTAGAATGCCTTACCTGTCATAAAAAAGATGAAAAAGCGATTCCAATAGGACCGAAACCGCAAAACCTCAACTTTGTTTACAACTATACCGATGGCGCTAAAAATCAGTTAACAAAATGGATGGAACGCGGGATGTTACAAGCCGGTTATCCGGCCAATATTACCAGTACCATCAACTGGCAAGACACCTCAAAACCATTGGAATTGCGCGTACGCTCTTATCTCGATATCAACTGTGCGCACTGTCATTCCGAAAACAGTCATTGCGACTACCGTCCGATGCGTTTTGCCTTTAGTGAAACCTCGAATCCGGTCAATCTGGGAATTTGTGTCGAGCCACAGGAATTTATCGACAATGATCTGACACATATCGTAAGCCGCGGTAAGTTTCAACGTTCAATGCTACACTTTCGATTACAATCGACCGACGAAGCCAATCGTATGCCGTTACTCGGCCGTACCATGGCACACGAAGAAGCCGTACTGATGATCGAACAATGGATTAGTTCGCTCAATCCAAACTGCCCTTAACCTCTAAATCTAATATAATAACCAAAAACTACAACGACATGAAAAAAATTACCTTATTGCTTTTATTGTTGGGATATGTAAACCTACATGCCCAAACCACTTGTAATAATGCCCAGACAATCGGTCCCGGACTACATTCCGTACCGTTTATTTCTGGCACCAATCTCCCTACCATACAATGTTTACCGGGAAATCCAATTTTCGGTACAGCCTGCGAATGGTATTCTTACACCCCTACCGCTAATTATTCGGTAACGATAACCACCGATTTACCGGGCAGCGTAGGCCGTGACACGCGTATTAACGTATATAAGGGCACCTGTAATTCGATGCTTTGTGTAGCCAGTGATGATGATAGCGGTAGCGCGAATACCTCAACCGTTGTTTTCGAAGCGGTACAAGGCAACACTTATTTCATTGTTTTTGATAACAGATGGGACAGTATCGGTTTTGATTTCTACTTAACACAGGAGACACCGGGAACCAATTTAATTAGCTTTTCACAAATGTCCCAACCGCTTACCGGTTTTACCTATAAAAATTGTGTAGTCGATATGAACGGTGACTACCTTGACGATATCGTAGGTGTGGGTAATAACCAAATGCGCATTTTGTATCAGTCATCTAACGGAAGTTTTACCGGTACCACTTTCCCGTTAACCGGAGCAAACAACCAACCGTCGTGGAGTATCGCAGCCGGTGACCTGGATAAAAACGGGTATAACGACCTTATTTTCGGAGGCGGAAGCGGTGCTACGTTTGTTAAGGCCAATGGCAATGGCACTGCTTATACCGCTCAGTCTTTTCCACAGTATATCTTCTGTCAACGAACCAATTTTGTAGACATCAACAAGGACGGAAATCTGGATATTTTTGTTTGTCACGACGTAAATCCGAATGTTTATTTTATGAACGATGGCAACAACAACCTGACCTATCATCAGGGAGGACTTGGTGATCATCCACAAGGTGGAAATTACGGTTCTATCTGGGTTGATTATGATAATGATGGCGATCAGGATTTATTTATCGCCAAATGCCGTGGCGGAAATATTTCGGCCAGTCTTAACGAATTACACCGCAACGACGGAAATGGTGTTTTTACCAATGTAAGTGCACAAGCCGGCTTATCCGACCCAATTCAAACCTGGTCATCGGCTTGGGGCGATTTCGACAATGACGGCGATATGGACGTTTTTGTAGGAGCCAGTTCCAATACAAATGGTATGCACAAACTGATGCGCAATAACGGTGACGGAACTTTTACCGATGTTACAGCTGGTTCCGGAATACCGACTCTAACCAATTTAGGGCAGGAAAATGTAGCACACGATTTTAACAACGATGGCTATATTGATATTTTCGGGCCCGGAAATACAATCCTGTTTAACAACGGTAACATGACCTTTACGCGTCAGCCGTTAGGTGGTATCACCAACGGACCTATCGGAGATTTAAACAACGACGGTTTCCTTGACATCCAAAACGGAGACAATATTTTTCTAAATAATGCCAACTCCAACAAATGGTTAAAATTATCCTTAAAAGGATTACAAAGTAATGCCAATGGTATTGGCGCCCGCGTTGAAATTTACGGTCCATGGGGTAAACAAATCCGCGATGTACGCAGTGGTGACGGTTTCCGCAATATGAGTTCCTTAAATGTTCATTTTGGTCTGGGAACGGCTACACAAGTCACTCAGGTAATTGTAAAATGGCCTTCAGGAATTGTAGACACCTATAACAATGTTAATACCAACCAACATCTTGTCGTTATTGAAGGCAATACACTGCTTAGCACCGGAGATCACAACAAAGACTCTTTTGTGGTGTATCCAAACCCATCTCATGATTTTATCAAAATACAGCTGGATGCAACAGGTGTTACTGCCGACAAAGCAATTTTCTATGATATCACAGGACGTATTGCTCTAACAACCGCTATCGAATCCAATCAGATTGATGTTCGTACTTTAGCAAAAGGAACCTATATCCTATCTATTGAAAGCAATACCGGAGAAAAATACAGTACAAAATTCATCAAGAATTAAAAAAATAAGGGCTGTTTTACAACAGCCCTTTTCTTTATTGGAAACCTGTCGGTTATAATTTCCGACAGGTTTTTATTTTTAAAATACCCGAACCAGGTTAAATCCGAAAGAGATCTCTCCTTTTCCCCAGTCGCCTGTGGTTTGTCCGAGAAAACCAGCTTCGTTCATCGCTCTGGCATTGGTAAAATGCATCTGAAAAACGTGTCCGCCGGTTTCCAGATCCACACCAATGGATAGCGGATTCGTAAATACGGAATTTTTAGCCCGGTTCAGATGAGCCGCATAATCCATATTAACCGACCAGCGTTTGGTGAGTTTATAACGGCCACCCATACCCAAAGCGAACTGATCATTAGATTGCGGATTGGGCGTGATCACATTATTATTTTCATCCAATATATCCCGGATCGTATTTTCATGGAAATAGGATGGTGCCAATTCCAGCGAAAGTCGTTCGGTAAACTTTCTGGAAATTAATAATTGCGTTACATAACTCAGTCGGTTGTCAAATTTCAGGTTTGGAAAATCTTCTTTTTTCATTTCAGTATTGATTGCCAAACTATTAAACCCAACCAGCGTTACCGGGAATCCTTCTTTTTCCTGAGACATTAACCGATATTTCACAGCCATTTCGTAGGTTTTCTGAAAACCACTACGGGAAACATGAGCCGTAAGCCAGTTCGTTACCCCATATGAAAATTTGATTTGCGTATTGGCATCGTCCATTCCGAAAAAGTCTTCAAAACCATGTTTGACATACCCAAAACGATGGGCAACTATAAAATAGAAATCCCCTTTTGCGGCCAGTTTGGTCGATTCGAGGTTAACGATTTTTAAGGACTTAAATACCGATTCGACCCGGTTATCTGTTTTTACCGTGTCGATTTCCGACAACAGGTCATTTTGAGCCGACGCACAAAAAGGAAGTAAGAGTAAAGAGAGTAAACTTTTTTTCATATAAGGTACTTAATTGATTGCGTTATATAATTTATACAGTCCTGTTTTTAACCGGAAAGCACTATTTCACTAGTGTACATTGATCCATTTTCAGTTCGCCCAACAAATCATCGTAGCCAATAAATCGCCCTTTCACTTTGATATTGGACAAAACCATTAGCTCTCCGTTTTTGATTTTATCTTTTAAAACGGCAAATAGTTTTTCATCGATAATAACCGAATTGGCATCCAGATCAACACTAGTGATTTTGCCATATACTTCTATTGTTTTATCCAGATATTTCTGATTGGCTTTGGCTTCATCGACTTTAAATTCATCAAAAATAGAATTGGCCGTTACGAGATAACTCTCTTTTTCCGAGGCAATATCGCGATGCCCTTTGTACAGATAAGAATAACCGGCAAAGCCCAGCAACACCAGTACAATCAAAATTAACACTATTCGTTTTCTTTTCATAAATTTTTAATTTAATAAATGTAAAATTAACGATAATTCATTTTATAAATTAAATTTTAATCATAACTTTAACCATATAATAAAGTAAAATGAAAAAAAGCTACCTATTCACCCTTTCACTCGGTTTATTAGTACTGACCGGTTGTACGAACGATACTGATTCCGACCTTATCGATAACAGTAGTACTACCGAACCGGTTACCTATACCAACACTGTGAAAAGCATTATTACCAACAACTGTATCTCGTGTCACGGAACGGTACCGTCCAACGGAGCACCGATGTCGTTAACCACGTATGCCGATGTAAAAAACGCGGTTTTAAACCGAGGATTGATTGACAGAATATCCCGATCACAGGGAGCAGATGGCATGATGCCATTGGGTGGCACGCGTTTACCGCAAAGCACAATCAACAAAATAATCGAATGGAATACTAACGGTCTTGTCGAATAATAAATCCCTGAATCATGAAACGCATTTTATACCTTCTCGCCATGCTCTGTGCTTTTACAGGACTACAGGCACAAAATAAAAAGGTCACCAAAACCGGAGAAATCAGCTTTGAGGCATCGGTTCCCGCTTTTGAAGAAGTAAAAGCCAAAAGTCGCAACGCTACGTTTGTACTGAACACCGATACGGGTGAAATCGCCAGTTTGGTACTGGTTAAAAGTTTTCGCTTTAAAATTGCCTTAATGGAAGAGCATTTTAATGAAAATTACATCGAAAGTGATCGTTATCCAAAAGCGACTTTTAAAGGAAAAATCGACGATTTTAAAATGAGTTCGCTAACGGATGCGGCCAAAGACTACACCATCCGCGGAAAACTGGAAATACACGGTAAAACAAAAGATGTGGTTATTCCGGCTAAAATCAAAAAAGTGGGCAACGACATTGCCATTCAATCCAACTTTACGGTAACGGTAGACGATTTTGGTATTGAAATCCCGAGTGTAGTTAGCAAAAAAGTCTCTAAAAACGTAGCCGTCAGCTTTGATTGCTCTTTAAAATAGATCCTTTCAAACCATAAAAAAAAGCTCCCTATATAGGGAGCTTTTTTACAATTATTTTTTCTTCTTTTTCGCTTTCGCTTTCTTTTCCTTTTTACCTTCGGACAATTCAATTTTCTCTTTTAATCGTTTTTCCGTATCCGAAATATAATAATGTAAATCCGAATTATAGGCGTTTAATTTTACCTCTTTCAGCACTTCTTTTGCTTCTGCAAAAGCTTTTTTACGCTCCAACAGGCTCACTTTTTTCAAAAGGATTTCGGCTTTATTACAACCTTTAATGGTTAGTGCGAAATCGATTAATTTTTCGGCCTGATCAAAATCTTCGTTTTGCAATAGCGTATCGATAAAATACGGATACACTTCCAAAGCATGCAGATTTTCGGCCAATGCCTGTTCGAAATAGGTTTTCGCCCCTTCGTAATCATAAAGTTGTTCCGCATGAAGCCTTCCTAAAAGGCAGAGTGCCATGGTATTTTTGGCGTCATACGACAAAGCGTATCCCAACGATTCCACGGTTTCTTCCAGATAAGATGGATAGGCGTCCATAGCCTGAAACAAAAACTTATCTAATTTATCTGTTTTCATTCGATGTAGTTTTTCAAGTTATTCTTTAGTTGTTGTCGTGTGGCGCTATAATTTTTCGCCACGTTTTGTTTTTTAAAATCGGTTCCGGTGAACACGCGTTTGGGATTTCCTCTTACAATATTCAGTTGGTTTTCCCATTTTTTATCGACCTCCTTTTTTAGTAATTCTAATGTTGCTTCTTCCAGTTTTCGAACAAGACGTTCGGTTGCCGTTTTTTTATTCTGATGCTGCGAACGACTATCCATCGCTACCACACTGATTCCTGTTGGAGTATGTGTCGCACGAACGGCCGAGCTGACTTTATTTACATTTTGTCCGCCAGCTCCGGAACTTCGCATCGCCTGATACTTTATATCTACATACGAAATTTTCGGTACGGCAGATTGTTCTATTTCAAAAATCCCGATAAACCAGTTTTTCCGTTTGTGCATTTTTCGAAACTGACTGGTTCCAATCCATTGTATGGTTCCGATCCAGGAATCGACAAAAACAGCGCTTTCCTTTCCTTTAACAATAAGCGTTGCCGTAGCCACCGTTCCGTTTTCCTGTCCCGGTTCCCTATGAATTATCTGAGTATCCAGTCCTTCGGATCGCGCTTCTTCCATTATTTTTTTAAGCACCTGAGCCACAACCCAGCTGCATTCTTCCGGACCTCTTCCGGATGTTATTTGTATGATTTTTTCCATTCTTTAATCACCTTTAATAGCTTATCCCGATTACGGGCATCTTTTACAAACTTCGGAAGGCTGGCGACCATTGTTTTGCCAACGTTATACTGACTGTTTCGTTCCCGTAAACCGGCAGCGATATAGCCCTCCAAATAGTCAATATGTGCTTCATTATACGCCCAGAATACATTCCCCCTTACGGTTTTCTGATACCATAATTCGGTATTAAAACGCCACTCTCTGACATTATTTTCATCTGTTTTAAAACACATATGCACTTCTTCAATTCTCGGCACAAATTCTTTTATCTGGTTACAACTCGTGCACTTTACCTTTATTTTTTGCGGTTTCTCATTCAAAAGCTGCGACTCGTATTTTACTTTTTCAACATTGTTACAACAATACTGATTTACTGTTGCTTTGTATTTGATCATAGTATCTTCCTGATAGAGATGACAACCCGGGCATTTTAAAATCCGAATCGGATAACGCTCGTATTGATCCTTTTCGGAAAACGTTCTTTTAATAGTCGCTTTTGTCCCGCATTTTGGACATTTCACCTGAAATTCATTGGCAAAATGATGGGCTCTTTTATTTTCGTCCTGAAATCGTTTCATAGTTACAGTTATTTATCCATTCGCACGATTTTAGGCGTAAACGTCCCTAAAACGGTAACCAATTCCTGTTGGTTTCCCATCACTTTTGTGATATCCTTATAGGCCATTGGCGCTTCATCAATATTGCCACCAATCAGGCTTACTTCGTGCTTTTTAAGTTCTTTTTTGATGTCACTTTGCGTAAACATCGTTTTACATTTGGCTCTCGAAAATGCCCTTCCGGCTCCATGTGACGCCGAATTAAGACTCGCCGGGTTTCCTTTCCCCATCACGATATAACCCGGAGCGGTCATCGAACCGGGAATAATTCCCAATTGTCCTTCGGCTGCCGGCGTAGCACCTTTGCGATGTACAATACACTCCTTATCGTTATGCATTTCTTTCCATGCAAAATTGTGATGGTTTTCTATGGTTACGACCACCCTTTTCCCCAGTAGTTTCGCAATCCGCCTGTGAATTTCATCATGACAGGCTTTGGCATAATCACCGGCAAGGTTCATGGCCATCCAATACTCCTGTCCGTCGTGCGTATTGAGATCCAGCCAGGCCAGATGTTGTACATTTTTAGGCAACGGACATTGTTTGGTCGCCAGATAGGTATATTGTTTCGCAATATTGGCACCCAACCCGCGGGATCCGCTATGCGATAACACCGCAAAATATTCACCGGGCAACATTTTCCATTCCGGTAACGGTGTATCGATTTTTACAATTCCGAATTCTACAAAATGATTTCCGCCACCGGAGGTTCCCAATTGTTTATAGGCTTTGTCTAACAGACCTTTTACAAATGGAATATCCCGAAATTCCGGTCGGTAAAAAATTTCATGATCCGCTTTGATCTGATGCGTTTCATACATTCCGAATTTGGTATGCTCCGCCAGGATTGCTTTCAGTTGCTGCTCTCTTCCTTTTAGAAAAGAAGCCGGTAAATCGAAAATCGACAAACTCATCCGACAACCAATATCAACACCTACACCATAGGGAATCACCGCGTTTTCAGTGGCCAGTACGCCACCAATCGGCAATCCATAACCGGAATGTGCGTCGGGCATCAAAGCTCCCGCTACGGAAACCGGCAGTTTTAGCGCATCGTACAACTGGAATTTTGCCTGCTGATCGATTTCGTTTTCACCAAAAATCGAAAACGGTGCGCGAGTGGTATTGAGTTGTTGCATTCGCACCTGAACTGGGTTAATCAAGCCTTCGGCCACTTTTCCCCAGGTACCGTGATTTTTGAATTTTTCCGGAAACAGTAATACTTCTTTTGCCTCCGTTAGAATGCCTTCTTTTTTCTCTCTTTTTCTATATCTGTTAATTTGCCCCAAGGCAATATTGATGCTATTATTTTTAGGAAAGCCTAATTTGATCAGGTCCTTCCCGGATAATTTATTTCCCATTGTTTGATTCTTTGATTTTTTTGGAACGCAAAACAATAGCTTCAGTAATCCGATTGGGATGCTGTTTTGTTTTGCGAAACATTTTATCCGTATTCGGATAAATTAAAGGGCTAAACCGGGAGCTTTAAAGTAAAAAGTATACAAAAAAGCCCGAAACTTGTTGTCTTCGGGCTTTGTTATCTTGGAAAGTAATTTTCTAGGACTGAACAAAACCACGAAGAACAGCTACACCACAATTTGGTGTCACACTGATAGTAGATGATTGCAATACAAACATTTTTCTTCGTTTTTTAAAGGTTATTAATTTTTCACAATGCAAAGTTTGTAAAATGTTTTTGACATTTCCTAATATTTCAATCTATTTTTCAAATTCAAATTCAAAAACACTCATTTTCAAGACGATAATTCGATTTTTCGGATAAAAATCACCTGAAACAAACCATTAGCAAAGCCTCCATCAGTTGACGGTTTAAAAAATTAACAATAACTTGGGAGATTCGAAAGCGATTATATCTACCTTTATTTTTCAAAAAAACACACTTATATAATTATATCCTATTATGCCTACTGACTGTATCAGCTATCAAGAATCCAATTATTTTTCCCGGTTAATTGTCGATTATTTAGATAAAAAAACAGAAACACAGTCCTTATACCATCGTTTTCCTTCCCTGGAAAATTTCAGAAGTCAAATTGACGAAAAAGCGGCACATTTTAGTACAGCGAACCGAAATACACTGGCAACCGTTTTGGAAAAACAGTATGCCTCGACAGCTGTTTCGGAAGCGACACTTCAAAATATCGCCCTGTTAAAAAACGAGAACACTTTTACCGTAACCACCGGACACCAGTTAAATCTTTTTACAGGACCTTTATATTTTTTATACAAAATCGTTTCGGCCATCAATCTGGCTAAAGAATTAAAAGCTGCTTATCCGACGAATCATTTCGTACCGGTATATTGGATGGCCACGGAAGATCACGATTTTGAAGAGATCAATTATTTTAATTTCAGAAATAAAAAAATAAAATGGAACCGCGATAGTTCCGGACCGGTTGGCCGTCTTTCGACCGAAGGACTGGATAGTGTTTTTGATGTTTTTTCGAAAGAACTCGGAATTGGTCATAACGCCGAATATTTACGTCAGTTATTTAAAAATGCCTATCTAAAACATTCGAATCTGGCCGATGCGACCCGTTTTCTGGCCAATGAATTGTTTAAAGAACAAGGATTGGTGATTATCGATGGTGATTCTGAAGCGTTAAAACGGGAATTCATTCCGTATGTAAAACGGGAATTACTCGAACAAGTCGCTTTTCAGAAAGTAACGGAAACGTCGGTTTTATTAAAAACCTACAACATACAGGTTAACCCTAGGGAAATTAACCTTTTTTATATTGAGGACGGATTGCGGGAACGCATCGTTTTTGAAAACGGAGGTTATATCGTTAACGGAACTTCGCGCCGGTTTACCACCGAAGAGATTCTGGATGAACTGGAACGTTACCCGGAAAAATTCAGTCCCAATGTGATCATGCGTCCGTTATATCAGGAAGTGATTTTACCCAATCTGGCCTATATTGGCGGTGGTGGAGAATTGGCGTACTGGTTGGAATTAAAATCCTTTTTCGAGGCTTCCAACGTTCCGTTTCCAATGTTGGTATTGCGAAATTCTGTAGTTCTGGCAACACCTAAACAGGCGCACAAAGCAGACCAATTAGGTCTAACCTGGGCCGATTTATTTCAAAAGCAACACGATCTGATCGATGCGAAAACCAAATCACTTTCGGCCTTTACGCTTGACTTTTCGGAACAGAAAACACATCTGGAACAACAATTTTCCAAATTGCGGGAAATGGCTGCCAAAACCGATGCTTCTTTTATAGGTGCCGTAGCTGCTCAGGAAAAGAAACAGCTAAAAGGATTGGATAATCTTGAAAAACGATTGTTAAAAGCCGAAAAACGCAACCATCAGGAGCAATTGAGTCGTATCACGGCATTGCAAAACGAATTGTTCCCCAACCTGAGTCTTCAGGAACGGACGGCAAATTTTTCGGAATTTTATCTGGAACACGGCACGAATTTACTAACCGAATTATTCCGCCAGTTACAGCCGTTGGAACAGGATTTTCCGGTATTGATTGTATAAAAGAATCACAATTCTTCGATACAAATAAAAAAGATAACCTATTATTCTGCTTAAAAATACTATTTTTGCAAAAAATTTAAACAAAACAAGATGGCAACGAATAGAACATTCACTATGATTAAGCCTGATGCTGTTGAAAAAGGACACATCGGAGGAATTATTAACATGATTACTGAAGCTGGTTTCAGAATCGTATCAATGAAATTAACACAATTAACAGTAGCGGATGCTCAAAAATTCTACGCTGTTCACAGTGAAAGACCATTCTACGGAGAATTGGTAGAATTCATGTCAAGAGGTCCTATCGTAGCTGCAATCCTTGAAAAAGATAACGCTGTAGAAGCTTTCCGTACTTTAATCGGAGCTACAAACCCTGCTGATGCTGCAGAAGGAACTATCCGTAAAAAATATGCAACTTCTATCGGGGAGAATGCTGTTCACGGATCTGACAGTGATGAGAATGCTGCTATCGAAAGCGCTTTCCACTTCGCAGGAAGAGAAGAATTCTAATAAAATACTATATTATTTTCGAAAAGCCGTTCCAAAAGGAACGGCTTTTTTTGTACCCGTATCTTTCCTTTTTCAGTATTTCTATCTGATTATAAAAACGCGTAATTATACGCTATTATAGGTTTTACCAAGCCATTAACTTTACAAAACGCCTTACATATAAATCGAGTTCAACACAAATTGCAAATTTAAAATCCTAAAAAAATTGCAATTCGGGACTAATATAGAATAAGGTAATCAAACAAAAACAGCATATAAATACAAACCAAATCTACAACAAACATGAAACGACTACTACCCCTTAAGACCATTTCGTTTGGTATTCTGGTTGCGCTAACAGCTACCAGTCTGGCTATTTCCTGCAAGAAAAACACGACACCGGATGCCGGATTATTAGGCGCAGCTCCTATTATCAAACCACAGGAATTTCCGGACGACTTAAATCTTCCCGGTTTTAAATTCCCTCAAGATTCTACCGCAATTTACGGTTGGCTTAACAAACAGGATTCCGCTAGTATTACCCAACATGCCTGGGGTATCTGGGCCGGTTTGACGGCAAAATCCGGTCAGGTTTTTAACGGTGATTCGCTATTGGTATTTGAAACCTGGATGAGCGTAAAAGAACTGGCGCAAATGGCAGCCGACGGAAACAAAGAAGGCGGATGCTTTCAGATCAAAAAAGAACGCAGTGCTCTGGAAGTACCAAAACAGTTAATCCACGGCCAATTGTTTGGTAAAAGAAATGCGGTGCTTGATACGGTTTCTAATGTTTTCGAAACGGTTTCCTACAATCCGGCAGCAGCCTGTTATTCGACACAAAATCTTATTTTCAACCAATCAACACTCGACAAATACAAAGTTACTAACGGTATCGGTAACATTCCTCCATTTCCATCAGCTGGTATTACAACCAAACCTACCTATTTTGCCGGTGGTGTTGATGCGAACGGTTTGATCCGCGTTCCGATTTGGCCGGGCGATCCAAAACCAGCTAAGGTATTTGGTTATAAAGACTGGCAAACCTACGTTTATGTGGACACCAACAACAAACAAGCAAAAGACAAAACCATCGTACCGGTTACCGGTTCCAATCCGACACCGGCTCAAATTGCAGCAGCCACTTGTAACCTGAACGAATTTATCAATGATCAGATCGACGGTCGTATGGCTGCCTATCTGAATAACAACCAAAAAAGCAGCAAACGCAAATACAAAGCCGGCGATTATATCTTATTGGTAGCCATGCACGTAGGAACCAAAGAAATCAGCAACTGGACCTGGCAGACCTTTTTCTGGAGCTATGACCGCGACAATCCGTTTTTCCCAAGTTCGGCGTTCAATGCAAAATTACGTCCAAGCATTATCAAAGGTGCGGCTGCCAATTATGCCGTTTCAACCTCTTATGCGATGGTATGGCCTAACCAGCCGATTACCGGTGGAACCAACAAAGGTGTACGAAGTATCATCTCGTTTAACCCTTATTTGGAAGGCTCTTTTGGTCCAAGCGTATTTAGTGGTGACAACAACCAGCTAAACCCAAGTTTCCAATATGGTGTACAAACCAACTGTATGAGTTGTCACGCTTTGGCATCGGTTACAGGAAGCGTATACACTACCGATCAGTATATCGATATGAAAGACATGAGTCGTTTCCGCAATCAGGTATTACTGGATTTTGCCTGGTCGGTTCAGAGTAATATCAACGCTAATAAATAATCATCAATAGTAATCCCTAAATCGCTAAAGTATGATACATGATCACGAACATATTCACCACGGATGTACCCATTGCGGTTGTAACAATCCGGTTTTAAAAATTCTGGAAAAGGAACTTTCCTCTTCGGAAATTATCACCCAATTATCGGAAAACAAAACCCCTTTTGTTAATCCAACAGAAGAATCGGTATTGTTTCACGGCGGTACAATTCGTCCGTTGATAGACGGGAAAACACATACGGTTGAAGCTATCGGATTCCACAAAGGAAAAGTCGTTGCTTCCGGTTCTATGTTGCACGTAACGGAGGCCATGATCAAAACGGGACATCTTTTTCAAACCCGAAAACTGGACAAAGGTCATACCTTGCTTCCGGGACTAATCGAACCGCACGTTCACCTGGTACCTTCTGCCATATTGGGCAGTTGGTTGGATTTGAGTCCTTATGACGAACAGTTTTTAAAGAAAGGTTACAACACCGAATGGCTTAAAAAGCAGCTTGATGACTATCAAAATGATCCTAAAAACAAAGAAAAGCTTAACAAAAATAATTATTGGATTTTAGGTTGTAATCTTGATCCGGCCTTTATGCCTTTTGAAAAAAGTCATACGCCGGACACATTAAACAAGCTGGTTACGTTCGATTATCAATTTCTGGATAACATCGTACCTGACTATCCGGTATTTATCATGAGCGCTTCGATGCATACGGCCTATGTAAACTCGTTGACACTTCGTATTATTTTCGATCTGAATAAAAGTATACGCGATCAATACAAAACGTTCGAAAATTATCAGCAAACCACAAACGGGCAATTACAGGAAACCGAAGAAATCGGACCGGCTTTAAAATGTATGCCGATTCGCCAGGTCGCTGAATTTGCGCTTGCTTCGTTTAAAAATCTGGACGATTTGTTTGATACCGCTGTGAAACGTGGCGTTACTTTTATGTATGACGCCGGAATGACATCCGTACAAGAGCTTATCTTAAAATTATATCTGGATTTCCATCAAAAGAAAGTGCGCATTGGTGTGGCACAAACCTGTTTAACGTTGGATGATGCTAAAAAACTACCGACTTTTACTCCGATAAAAGAGTACAAAGACCTGTATTCGGGTAGCGTTAAAATCATTTCCGACGGTTCGAATCAGGGATTAACCGGTTATCAGTCGAAACCTTATTGTTGTTATCCGGCCGATAATCTTGGGGTGTTTAATTTCCCGGAAGACAAAGAGCATCCGCATCCGGACGAGCCAACGCAAACCTATCTCGACATTGTAAAAACGGTTGTTGCAGAAAAAGAATGGCCTTTAATGATCCATGCCAATGGTGATATGGCTGTAAAATTTGCGATAGAAGTTTACGATGCCGCTTTTAAAGCGAAAAAAGTAGCAGACCGTCGTCACCGTATCGAACACTGCTCAATTTTGGAACAGTCACAAATCCAGCAAATGAAAGATCTTGGTATTGTTCCGAGTTTTCTAATCGGGCATGTGGGTTATTACGGGTATCCGTTTAAGGAAGCCATTTTTGAAGAAAAAGTAGAAAAACTGGATTTGTGTCGTTCTTCACTTGACGCCGGATTACGTATTTCGCTACATACCGATTATTCCGTAAGTCCGATCGGACCATTGCGCATGATGGAACAAGCCATTACCCGTATGATGGAAGCTGCACCGGACGATTACCCGGACAAAGTATTAAACGAAAAAGAATGCCTTACTCCGGAACAGGCGTTACTTTCGGTAACCTATGACGCGGCGTGGCAATGTCATGCCGAGCAGTGGACGGGTTCGTTACAGGATGGTTATTTTGCCGATTTCGTGATTCTGGAACAGGATCCACTAACGATGAAAGAGTACTATAAAGAACTGCGTAAGGTTCCGGTTCTGGAAACCTGGAAAGGTGGCGTAAAAGTGTATACAAACACCGATATTGTTGTTCCCGAAACGGTATAACATTTTAAAAAGTGGAAAAGCAGGACATTCGTCCTGCTTTTTATGTTTCTATAACTTTTTAATCCAATCGCATCAGATCAAAATACATAAATCGATGTTTCTTCTCTTTATCCGATTCTAAAAGAAATATAAAATCATTCTTTTCGTATAATGCTAACTGTTGAGGTTTGTTGTAGGCATCTAAAATTAATAACCGGCATGCAGGTTTGTGTTCAATAAATGTCCAGCCTTTAATAAAGTCTAATAACTGATGTGCTAATCCGCAGCCCTGGTAGTTTTTATGAATTCCCAACCTTGTAATTTTAACAGCCGGGTATTGACGAATTCTTTTTTTATTAGGGAGTTTAATTTTTCTATGAAGCTTATTCCAAATAGAATTTTCATACCCTAAATCATTTAAACAATCATTCGACAATGAAAAAAAAGCCACTATATCATTATCTGTTTTAAATAAATAGGTATTTGTTATTTTTTCGTTTTGGAATTTTTTAGAATCTTCCAGTAAAAAAATATTTATTTCCGAATCGTTACAATCAAAATAGTCCAATACTTCTTCATTTCTTAATACCGAAAAAGTAAAATCAGACAGATCCATGATTATGCTTTTTTGGACATCACTTTACATACCAAATCAAATATTCTGTTTTTTTTCGTTTCAGAAATTTTATTTACTTTACTCTTAGCTATAACATTATTAAATCTTTTAGATTCTTCACCTTTTATCACTGGAGTAATTTTAATCGTTGTTGCCATCATTATCAATTTTAAAATATAAAATAGAATTCTTCCATAAAGTTTAAATATACAAATTTTACCCCAGTATATAATAGTCAACTGCTTACTATCAAAAGTCAAAAAAGGCTTTAAATTATACCACTTCCGACAATACTCATAACGTAAAAATTCTACCGCAACACAATATCCTTAACCAGATCGCGGCGCAACTCTTCGTTGATCATCTTAACGATCTTTTCTTTACCATAGCTTAATTCTTCGCGCAATACGGCAGAAGACAAGGCCACATAAAGCGTAGTTCCTTTTAGCATGATCTCGGTTGTATAATTATTCACCCCGTTACCCATCAGGTTTTTCCAGGCATCACGAACATCGATCTTGTCCATTCCGGCCTGCAATTTATGATCCTGGATAAACTGTTTTAGTACGTCGGATATCGGAGATTCTTCATTAAATCGTTTCGCCATGCTTTTATTTTATAGAAAATGAAGTCGCTTTTTTGTAGTGGTATTCCATATCGTGCTCGTTTTTGAGCACCAGTTCATCATCGGTTACTTTGATCAATTCTTCCTTCCATTTGGCGTAGGCCGTAGTATATTTCAGATAGACATGGTCGTCTTGTTTGATCACGGCAACTTTTTCGTCCAGTTCGCTCACCAGATAGGTTCCATCCAGTTGTGGCATTACTTTTTTACGGAATCCTTTGTTGTCTTTGATTTCAAAATAATCGATAGTCGGATTGATCGAATACTCCTTACTGCTTCCGTCTGGCATAATGGCTTTTTCAATTTCCCAATATCCGTTGATTTTGGCGATTGCCGCATCATCAATTTTTTTATGACAAGCCGTAAAAGCAAGGCTAAACAGTACTACCGCAATTATTTTTTTCATGGCACAAACATTTTTACAAATTTACCTTTTAAAACGGCACAAACGAAACTTTAGAACAAAAAAACCTGTAGCTTTAAACCATTTAACAAAGCGCTAGTCCAAATAGAAACGCGATCCCTTATGAAACGAATATTCCTGTCGGCAATAACCCTTTTAGCAATAGCCAGTTGCAGTTCCGAAAGCGAAACTTCCAGCGGTTCCACTCCCGTAACACCTACGGAAAGTATGTATTTCCCACCGATCAGTTCCGGGAATACCACCTGGGAAACACGTAGTATTTCCGATTTGGGATGGCATGCCAATGCCGTACAACCCTTACTGGATTATCTGGAGCAAAAGCACAGTAAGTCTTTTATCGTACTGGTAAACGGAAGGATTGTCATGGAAAATTATTTTAACGGACATACGGCCAATAGTTATTGGTATTGGGCCAGTGCCGGAAAAACGCTAACTTCGACCATGACCGGGATTGCACAACAGGAAGGTTATCTCAACATAAACAACAAAGTTTCCGATTATCTTGGGAACGGATGGACGAGCGCACCCTTAGCCAAGGAAAACCTGATCAAGTGTAAAAACCTGCTAACAATGACTTCCGGACTGGATGATGCCAGTAATGGCGATTGTGTGACACCGGCCTGTTTGACCTATCTCTCCGATGCCGGTACCCGTTGGGCTTACGATAATGTTTATGTAAAACTTCAGGATGTAATCGCTACTGCAACACTAACATCTTTCTCCAATTACTTTAATAGTCGGCTACGGGATAAAATCGGGATGAATGGTATATGGACCAATACTTCTGATGGTTTAAGCGTTTATTCCAGCAATTCCAGAAGTATGGCGCGTTTCGGATTGCTAATCCTAAACAAAGGAAAATGGGATAACCAACAGATTCTAAACGAAAGCTACTGGAATGAAGCCACAACCACTTCGCAGAATATCAATCTGGCCTATGGGTATCTATGGTGGTTAAACGGAAAAACGAGTTACCATTTACCGCAAAGTCAGTATCAATTTTCCGGAAGTATTATTCCTTCGGCACCGTCGGATATGTATATGGCACTTGGAAAGAATGATCAGAAAATCTATGTTATACCGAGTATGAAAATGGTAATCATCCGAATGGGTGATGCCGCCGATGGCAGCAATATGGCTTTATCGGATTTTGACGAAGTACTCTGGCAAAAAATAAAGGCGTTATATGAATAACGCCTTTATTTTTATTTTTTATTGAAGTATCTGATAATTGCTACAATCAGCAATACAAAACTTGTTAATCGCAATGCCAGAAAAATACCGGGAAACGGTTTTTCTAAAAAGATAGCCAGGATTCCCAAAACAACACTTATGATCACCATTTTTAACGGTGACAGGTTTTTAAAAAAAGCGATTACGTTGTTCATTAGCTTTTATTTGAAAAATGAATCTACAAATTCAAATTTATTGAAGACCTGAAGATCTTCGATGCCTTCTCCTACTCCGATATATTTTACCGGAATCTGGAACTGATCGGAAATTCCAATCACCACACCACCTTTAGCCGTACCGTCAAGTTTGGTCACCGCCAAACAGGAAACTTCCGTAGCTGCTGTAAATTGTTTGGCTTGCTCGAATGCATTTTGCCCGGTCGAACCATCCAACACTAATAATACGTCGTGTGGCGCATCTTCCTGTACTTTCTGCATGACGCGTTTTACTTTTGTCAGCTCATTCATTAAACCGACTTTATTATGCAAACGACCCGCCGTATCGATGATTACTACATCGGCACCTTGTGAAACCGCCGACTGTAATGTATCAAAAGCTACCGATGCCGGATCACTTCCCATTTGTTGTCTAACGATTGGCACCCCTACACGGTCGGCCCAGATTTGAAGCTGGTCGATGGCTGCTGCACGGAACGTATCCGCTGCACCTAATACCACTTTATGTCCGGCTTTTTTAAACTGATAGGCCAGTTTACCGATGGTTGTTGTTTTACCAACACCATTCACCCCCACCACCATAATTACATACGGTTTTTTGTTGGCCGGGATTTCGAATTCACTGGCTTCACCGGAATTGGTTTCCGATAACAGTCCGGCGATTTCTTCGCGCAGAATTCCGTTTAATTCGTCCGTCCCAAGGTATTTGTCGCGCGATACGCGGGCTTCGATTCGTTCGATGATCTTTAGCGTCGTATTCACACCCACATCAGACGAAACCAGGATTTCTTCCAGGTTGTCCAAAACCTCATCATCCACTTTTGATTTTCCGGCTACGGCTTTGGTCAGTTTGGAAAAGAACGAAGTTTTCGTTTTTTCCAATCCTTTATCCAGGGTTTCTTTTTTCTCTGATGAAAATATTTTTTTAAAAAAATTCATTCGGCTATTTTACAATTAAATTACGATTTAGAAACGCAAATCCGATCGTTCCGAAAAAACGATCCTTCTTACAATTCTTACGACAAATATAAAAATAAAAAAGCTACTTCCATACGAAAGTAGCTTTTCTATAAATTGTATACGGGAATTATTTCTTTTTTAAGAATTCATCCACTTCTTCAGGAGACATTACAGACTCAACGAAAGTATAAGCACCAGTTTTAGGTGATTTTACCATCTTGATAGCCTTAGTTAATCTTTTTGAAGCTGTTTGTAAAGTTGCTACGGTTTTCTTTGCCATGACTTACGATTATTTAATTTCTTTATGAACAGTTACTCGCTTCAAAATTGGATTGAACTTTTTAATCTCTAATCTGTCTGGAGTATTTTTTTTGTTTTTAGTAGTAATGTATCTTGAAGTTCCTGGAACACCAGAAGTCTTATGTTCGGTACATTCTAAAATTACCTGAATTCTATTACCTTTCTTTGCCATCTTGATCTATATTATTTAGGTGGGATTATTTTACAAATCCGTTAGCTTTGGCTTGTTTCAAAACCGCAGCAATACCATTTTTATTAATTGTTTTTAAAGCAGCAGTAGATACTCGTAAAGTAACCCATCTGTCTTCTTCAGGAATGTAGAAACGTTTCTTAACTAAGTTAACGCTAAATTTTCTTTTGGTTTTATTCATAGCGTGAGAAACATTGTTTCCTACCATCGCTCTCTTACCTGTAAGTTCACAAACTCTTGACATTATACTTATCTTTATATTCGTTATTCAAAATCAGGGTGAAAAGTAACAAAAAAGAAACCTATTTCACAAACTATTTTGATTAGTTTTTTAAAATTTCTTTATAAATTTTTTCCAGAGCTTTGTTTACCGCCCTGTCTATAACCTTTTCCCGCGGTTGACCAAAGTTAAATTCTTCACTATAAATCCCTTTAGGAGTAGCAATCGCGATAAAAACCGTACCGACATCGGCATCGGAATCTCCTTTGGCCGGACCGGCATTTCCTGTAGTTGCAATAGCATAATCCACACCGAGTATTTTTTGCACGCGTGACGCCATTTCTTCGGCCACTTCGGTACTTACAACCGAGTGCTTTTCGATAATCTCCGGTGGAATTCCCAACAGGTTTATTTTAGTTTCGGTTGCATAGCTTACAATACTACCTTTAAAATAGGCCGACGAACCCGGAACCGATGTAATCGTTGCCGCTACACTTCCACCGGTACAACTCTCGGCTGTCCCGATAGTTAGTCCTTTTTCCGTGAGCAGTTGCCCTAATACAACCTCCAGTGTTTCCTCGTCGTCGTAACCGACAATATCGTTTTTGATAATAAATTCCAGTTTTTCTACCTGAATTTTAATTTCCCGATGCAATACAAACTCATCGATCCCCATAGCCGAAAGTCGTAGGCGAACCCGTCCCGGACTTGGAAGATAGGCCAGTTTGATAAATTCCGGAAGTGCATTTTCCCAGTTTTCGATTCGCTCCGCCAGAAGACTTTCCCCAACACCATAGGTAAGAATTGTTTTATGAACGATATACGGTCTGTCAAAACGGGCGATCAACCTTGGGATCACTTCGTTTTCCATCAGGTATTTCATTTCATACGGAACTCCCGGTAGTGATACAAACACGGTTCCGTTACGTTCCATCCACATTCCCGGCGCGGTTCCTACTTTATTAAAAAGTACGGTACTTTTGGACGGTACCAACGCCTGATCTTTATTGATCTGTGAAGCCGGTCGGTTAAATGCTTTTTCGATTATTTCCACCACATGAGCCAATACGGTTTCATTGACCACCAATTCGTCGGCGAAATAGTCGCAAAGTGTCTTTTTGGTAATATCATCTTTGGTTGGTCCCAAACCGCCGGTAATGATCACCACATCGACTTTACTTTCCTGTTCCGAAAGCGTATCCAGAATATGTTGTCGGTCGTCCGAAACGGATTGCATTTCGTGTACTTTAATTCCGATTTTTTCGAGTGTCTTGGCAATAAAGGACGAATTGGTATCCACAATCTGACCGATAAGGATTTCGTCTCCGATGGTAATAATGCTGGCTTTCATTTTTTTTGCTGTAAAAGAACAAAGGCAAACCATTTCGCTCTGGTTTGCCTTTTTCCGGACGATGCCTATAGATTATAGTCTTTTTTAATTTCTTTTAAAGTATTATCAACGTGTTCTTTTAAACTTTTGAATACTTCTTTTATCTCTTTCTTTTTTCCTTGTGACTTGGTCCACTCCATGATATGGAGGTTTTCGTCATAAGCCAAATCCATTCCCATCAGATCCAGCGTTGGCTTTATCTTATGGGAAGCACTGTAGGTTTTGTCAAAGTCTTTTTCCTCGATTCCTTCTTTTATGAGTCGGATTTCATTTGGAATTTCCGACACAAATAGCTGGATAATCTGTTGCGCAAACTCGGCATCATTATCCGAAATCTCGTAAACTTTAGATAAGTTATAATGTATTGCCATTATTTTACCTGTATTCTAAACAATTGTTTTCCTTCTATAAATCCTTCCAGCACGTCATTCGGATTCACCTTCGCTACACCGGCCGGCGTACCTGTAAAAATAATGTCACCTTTTTTAAGTGTAAAATATTGGGATACATAAGCAATCAACTCATCGATTTTCCATAGCATATGACTTGTGTTTCCCTTTTGCACCGTCTGACCGTTGCTGGTTAATTCAAATGTAATATTTTCCGGTGAATTAAATTCAGTTTTTGGTAAAAATTCACCGATCACTGCCGAGCCGTCGAATGCTTTTGCTTTTTCCCATGGCAGTCCCTTTTCTTTTAATCGGGATTGTACATCTCGTGCCGTAAAGTCAATTCCCAATCCGATTTCCTCATAATATTTATGTGCAAATTTGGGTTCGATATACTTTCCGACTTTATTGATTTTTACAAGAATTTCCACTTCGTGATGTACGTCATTTGAAAACTCAGGGATTACAAACGGGAATTGTTTTGGTAAAATGGCGGTATCCGGTTTTAGGAAAATCACCGGTTCGTCCGGGCGTTCATTTTGCAATTCTGCGATATGCTCGGTATAATTTCTGCCAATACAGATAATCTTCATAAGTAGCGCTGCGTAGGTTTAACTTAATTTATTATTGAGTTTTCTCAACTTAATCCCGGTCAGTACTTTTTTGGTATACAACGGGAAATCGGCATTTTGAATCCAGCCAAAATAGCCCGGTTCTTTATCGAATACCTCATCTACCAACACCCCTTTGTGTTTTCCAAAAGTAAAGATTTCCTGTCCTTCTGCATTTAATGCGATAAAACCGGCGAAATCCACTGATTTTTTACGGGTTGTAAATTCCGAAAGCGTTTTCATATCGTTTTCCAATTCCGGATAACGATCCAACTGGGCTTTTAAGATCTCGTATGTTGCCATCGTATCAGCTTCTGCACTATGTGCATTGTCCAATGTCTGACCACAATAGAATTTATAGGCCGCGCTTAACGTCCGTTCTTCCATTTTATGAAAAATCGTTTGTACGTCGACTGACACTCTGTTTTTCATATCAAAATCCACTTCGGCACGAAGCAATTCTTCTGCCAGCAATGGAATATCAAAACGATCGGAATTAAAACCGGCCAGGTCAGAATCTTTGATCATATTGTGAATCTGTGTCGACAACTGTTTAAACGTAGGCTCATTGGCTACTTTTTCATCCGAAATCCCGTGAATCGCAGTCGAATGCGGCGGAATAGGCATTTCCGGATTTACCAGCCAGGTTTTACTTTCTTTATTTCCGTTCGGATATACTTTAAATATCGATATTTCCACTATTCGGTCTTTTGCCACATCAATTCCAGTCGTTTCAAGGTCAAAAAAGCAAATAGGTCTGTTTAATTTAAGTTCCATTTTATTGATTTGAATAGCTACAAATATAACGGTTTTGGAAAGACACCAAAAGTATTATAACAAAAAAGACCGGCTCAAAATAAATTTTGCCGGTCTTTTATTTTACGCTTCGAGCCTATGCAAGTTCGCCGTTTTGATATAAATTGTATCGCCTTATTTTTTCTTTAATTTTTGAAATATTCCACTCCATTTTCACCCAGCAATCCTTTTTTACCGGCTTGGGTTGTCACTTCAAACAAGCCAAACTGCCAATGATTATTTACCGGAACAGCATTTAAGATTTTGATCTCCTTATATTTTGGCTTAACGGGTTTGTAAATAGAATTTAAAACAAATAGTCCTTTTTTAGTATCCTTTTCAAGAATACAAATTCCATCCCATCGCTCTTTAATAGCATCATATTCATACTCCAACAGTACTTTGCCCGTTTCGTCTAGTAATCCCATTTGACCATTCTTTTTCGTCGAAAACGTAGCATATCCATGATTCGATCGGAAAAATTCAATTTTATTATCACTTTTAAAAATAATTTTATCTTTATCCATGGCATATATTCCATACCCCTCGTTCATTTTTACGATGACTAGATTATCGGAAATCGAAACTATTTCACCATATTCTCTTTTTATTCTATTATAATTATTTTGCTTTGCCTCTCGCTCACTTTCGGTCGTATGAATCGAACGAATAACAGGTGCGTTATACCATTCTGGTAGTTCCTTCACAACAACCCTGTCATCGGCAAAATCGACTCCTTTTCCCTCCCAATAACTTTTTTCATCTTTGGCTATCCAGTAAAATTTGTCCTGATTTTCATCTTTATTTTGTTCCCAAGACCAATCTATAGCACTATATTCAATGGGTATAATGCATTTTCCTTTCGAGTTGATCAATCCTTTTTTATTCCCTTTTCTCACCTGATAACTTTCATTGGAAACAGACGACACCTCATCATATTCAACAGGAATAAAAACTTTAAAATCCTTGATGACACCCATCTTATTATTCTTATACGCAAAAATATCATTTGAAAACAGGGACATTTTTACCGAATCCAAATCCATCTCTGTAAACCGCTCTTTCTTATATTGATCAATAATAGAAATTTTGCCATTTTTCTTAATCACATATTTCCCATTAAAGTTTGGTGGTGTTGCTACAAAATCGACCATACCAGTTGTAAAGGGTTTTACTTTCACCGTTCCCAAAGTATCACAAAGTCCCCAAAGATTACCATCCCGATACGGCAACAACAATTCGTTTTTTTTGGTGTTTTGGGAAAATACAGTCGTAATACTTAATAAAAAAAGTAAATAAATCGTTTTCATCAATATTATATTAGGTCGGCGAAATTACTGAAATATCTTACGTAAAATATGATTTTAAAACAATAAAAAAGCCCCGAAAAATAAATTTCAGGACTTTTACTTGAGGTAATATCGTTCTAAAAGTGCCTTCTTCGTCGTCAGCTTTTTGGTTAATTTTTGAAATACTCCACTCCATTTTCACCCAGCAATCCTTTTTTACCGGCTTCGGTAGTCACCTCAAACAAACCAAACTGCCAACTCTCACTCACCGGAATGGCTTCTAATATTTTTATTTCCTTATATTTTGGTTTAACCGGTTTATAAATGGAATTTAAAACAAACATTCCTTTTTTATTGTCCTTTTTAAGCATACAAATTCCCATCCACTCCTTTTCAATAGTATCATATTCATAATCCAGTAACACCTTACCGGTTTCGTCAATTAATCCCATTTGACTATTCTTTTTCATCAGGAACGTAGTATACCCATTATTCATCCCACAAACTTCGATACTTTCGTCACTTTTCAAAATGATCTTATCCTGATCCACACTATACACACCATACCCGTCGTTCATTTTCACAATATACATATCGATAGTGGCCGAATTCCTATTGATCGAAAAAGAAACTACCTCACCGTATTTTTCCCCTATACTTTTACTTCTGTTTTCCTCTTCCTCTGTTACCTGTATTTTCATACCGATAACAGGCGGGCCGTACCATTCCGGTGTTTCATCAACCAAAACGACACTGTCGGTAAAACCAACTTCATTTTCCTCCCCATCGTTATTTTCATTTTCTGCAACCCAGTGAAACTTCTTGCTATTTTCATTTTCTCCCCAGGACTCATGTATAGTAGTATATGCGACGGGAATAAGCTGTTTTCCTTTTGAATTGATCAACCCTTGTTTACCTCCTTTTTCCACCACATAACTTTGATTGGAAGTAAGCGATATTTCATCATATTGAACCGGAATAAGCATTTTGAAATTCCGGATAACTCCGATTTTATTATTCTTATACACATAAATATCTTTTGAAAAAGGATACATTTTGACCGAATCCAAATTCATTTCTGCCAACAACGTTCTCTTATGCTGATCAATAATTGAAATTTTTCCGTTTTTCTTAATAACATATTTCCCTTTAAAGTTTGGTGGCGTTGTCATAAAATCCACCATACCGGTTGTAAAAGGTTTTACTTTCACCTTACCTAACGTATCGCAAAGTCCCCAAAGATTGCCATCCCGGTACGGTAACAACAATTCGTTCTTTTTAGCATTCTGAGAAAAGACAGTAGTAATACTCAATAAAAAAAGCAAATAAATTTTCTTCATAAATAATAAAATTAGGTCAGTAAAACTACTGAAATATCTGACACAAATATAATTTTAAAACCATTTCATTATCGTTTTTTTTCACCCAATTCCTATAAAAACCGATTCTATTTTACACTTCTCTTTTTTGCTATCCGAATAGTTTTCAAGTACCAAAATCCGGGCAAAAAACAATAAAAAGCCCCGAAACTAAATTTCAGGGCTTTTACTTTAATCTTCATGACTTCCGTCATCGGCCATTCGGACCAATTTTGGTGTAAATTTCGCTACAACATCAATCAGTTCTTTTTGTGCTTCCATAACCACGGTAATATCTTTATAGGCCATTGGCGCTTCATCTCTTCCGGCACCAACAAGCGTCACGCCGTGTTCTTTTAACACGTCCCGCATATCGGCTTTGGTAATACTTTTCACCGCCTGTTTACGGCTCATCTGTCTTCCGGCGCCATGCGAAGCCGAATGAATCGCTTCCGATTCTCCTTTTCTCCGCACCAAAAAACCGGGAGCCGTCATCGAACCCGGAATGATTCCCATCACCCCTTTTCCGGCTGGTGTAGCTCCTTTTCGATGCACGATAACCTCTTCGCCGTTCCAAATTTCCTTCCATGCAAAATTATGATGGTTTTCAACCCGTGCCAGCAATGTCCCGCCAATAGCTTTCTGCATTTTTTCATGAATCACCTGATGACAGGCAGATGCATAATCGCCAGCGAGATTCATCGCCAACCAATATTCCATTCCTTCCTGTGAATCCATATTCAGATACGCTAAGTTGGCCGCTTCATGTGGCAACTTACATATTTTTTTAGCCAGTTGGGTGTAATACCCGGCTATCGTAGCTCCCATCCCTCTTGATCCGGAATGCGTCAATAACGCGACATAACGTCCTTTATCAATATTTAACACCTCATCGCGCTGTTCAAATTCAATGATTCCGAATTCCACAAAGTGATTTCCGCCACCGGATGTTCCCAATTGCGACCAGGCTTTATCCTGTAACTTTTTAATAAACGGCGTCAGGTTAAACTCGTCTCGGTCAAGAATATCGTGTTGTGTTTTATGTTGTCCGTGATACCCGTGTCCGGCTCCGAATTTTGTATTGGCAATCAGCTCTCTTTTGTATTTCGCCTGATTTTCATAGAAATGCATTTCCGGAATATCATAGATTGACAAAGCCATACGACAGCCGATATCGACTCCGACACCATACGGGATAATCGCATTTTTAGTTGCCAGAACGCCTCCAATCGGCAATCCATACCCCTGATGTGCATCCGGCATTAAAGCTCCTGCAACCGTAACCGGTAACTGCATTGCCACCCGCATCTGATCCTGAGCACCCTCATCAATATGTTCGGCTCCAAATACCCGGTATTCTTTTCCGGTTTCCAACAACGGGATCGTTTGATCAACAGGCGTATTGGCTTCTTCGATTAACTTTGTTGCCAATGCTTCCCATATTGCATCGTCCAAATAGTGTTCCGGTTTCTCTTTTATATTTTTCAACAACTCCAACATCGCGATCTTATCCTGACCAACATTCTGTTTCGCTGCAATTTTTAATGCCAATCCCAAGACTGCATTTTCGTTATATCCAACCGAAATCAAATCGGTTCCTGTAATTTTTGTTTCCATTAGTATCTACTGTATAATTCTTCCCGCATTTCTATCAAAAGCTTTTCTGCTTTTTCGATATCGGGAAAATCTTTTAAATCACTCTCTTTAGCCCCAAATTCAATACGCTCCAATATATTTTCCGCCAGCAGCAGCAGTTCTTCATAACTTTTATTCCCAGCTTTAATTGCCAGCAAATCTTCCCGGTTTTGACGTCTGATATTGAGTTTTCCGGTTTCCATGAGTTCTTCAGCTACCTGCAGTAAGCGTATCGTGTGCATCATATTTTTGGAATCGTATCCGCCCTGATGTTTTTCATTCACCGCATAACGCTCCTGATTGCGTTTTTCAACCCATTCCCAATACGCATTATAATCTTTACAATAGGACGAGTAGCTTTCTGCATTAAAACACAGATATACGTGTACCTTTTCGCCTTCTTCCACCGACGACAAACTCACTTCGTTGGAATGACTGTTTTTCTGCACTCCTTTATACCCCTTCGTTCCCATTTGATCGTAAAACAAAGCATATAATCCTTTTGAATGCGGTAATTTTATCAATCCGCAGCGTTCCTCATCATATCGTTGTGCTTTAATCCAATCTCGAAACGGAACCACATCGTAATTTTGTAAAACAAAACAAAAATCCAATACTTCTTTTTTCTCCTTGGGAAAAGGATTAACAATTTTCTTTTTAAGTCCTTTAGCCTTCCGGATCTGCGTAACCGCATAACCGGCAAAAGTATCCTTTGTTTGTTTGGACAGAAACATTTCCATTGTGAGTCGTTCCATTATCGGATGCTTAAGCAACACACAATCTTCGGGTGTTGCCAGTAATTCGAGCATGTTCGGGTTACTTTTTAAAAGCAATTCCATAAACCTACCCAGTTCATAATAAACCTCATCGTTGGTTTCATTTTGAACCTGCGCTACATACTCCAATCCGAAGAACTGTTCTTTAGGAAGATAAAACACTCCTTTAAGATCTGTATCCGATTCCGGCGTATCCAAACCGTAGGCTTTACTACCGCTGACACACTCAAACAGCAACAGCCCTTTTTCTTTTATTTCCTGTATTGTCATAACGTTTTAGCATGGTTTGAAAAAAGACATCCAGACTTTCGGTTTCAAATACCTCTTTTCCAACCGATTTTACGGCTTCTGTTGTTTTTTCAAAAGTTGTTTTTATAAAATCACTGAGTTCCCCGGTTACTACAACCCAATCGGATTCTTTTGCGGTTTCTTTTTGCTTGATCAACTGCAATATTATTGTTTTCACTTTAGCCTCATCCGGTAGTACGGTTAGCAATTCTCCGATTGTCATGGGCGCTATGGTTTGTTTTTCGACACACCATTTGGCGGCCAATAAAGGGCGAAGGATGTAAAACAGCTTTTTGATTTTTATTTCATTACCCTCTTCCATAGTCAACAGCGCGCTTTTTGCGATTCCAAGATAATGAAACGTATTACTTCTTTCGCTAAAAAAACATTGCGACAATTGCCATAGTGCTTCGCGGAATCCTTTTTCTTCATAATAGACTTCCGGCGATTGCAGCCATTCAAATATTGTTGTATTGGATTTATTCATGAGCTGCAATACTTTCTTCAAATCCCATCCATACACATCCAATTCATCCGTTATCGGAAAACTCAGATGTCCATCTACTTCTTTTACCGATAAATACGCACTACTATTTCGTATGTATACAAACCGTACATCATAATCACTATCCGGAGAAGGAAATCCCCAGGCACGGCTTCCGGATTCACAGGCAAATACTATTTTTATACCGTTTGCCTTTTCTATTTCTTTTAATTTTTCTGCTATTATTGTTTTCATTTTTAAGCTTTTTTATAAACCGGGCAACAAGCAAAAAGAGTACATGGCGTGCGACCTTACACTAACTGTACTAACGGTACAGCGTCGGAATCGAACCAACACTACCCGAGCCCTAATCGAAGTAACTCCTTTTTACGACACCGGTATTTATGTTTTAATTGTAAAGAGGCAACATTTGTAAAGTGATCGGTCCTTTTAATTGTACGAAGTAACACTTTAGTACGGCACTCTTTTAGCAAGCGTAACAAGCAACAAATGACTTTCGGGACTCGAACCCAATTTAATCTACCAACGAAGTAACATTTGTTTACGACAACTTACGAAACAGAAGCAACATTCGAAAAAAGTACAGGGGCACATCGTTGCCGGAGTCGAACCGGATAACCTTGCTGTTTTTACAACTTCGCTATTCCTCCCCCAAATGGTGACGAAGTAACTTTTTTCTACGACATTCTGTTTTTATTTTTAAACAAGGTAACCTATCAAAAAGAGTATTTATTTTGCTCTACCAACTGAGCTACATCTTACCGATGGCGGGACTTGAACCCGCGTCCCAAATACTTTAAATACGAAGTAACTCTTTTTTACGACACTTGTTTTTTATTTCTTTTTATAACTCCCGCGATGTTCTTAACCACGGGAGTACTACCTACAACCCAATCGCATTGATTTTATCCAGGGCTGTTTCTTTGTTTTCCAAAGCATCTAAAAGATCAAATATCTTATCGGACCAACCGGCCAACAAATACACATCATTTTCTCGTATATCTATCGGTTGCTGACCGTATCCTGCCAAATCGAACAAATACAATTTTGCCTGTGGCGCAATTCGTTTGTACTTTTTCCAGGAACCGGCAAACGAGTTAAAAGTCATGGTACTGTTCCACATCTGGGCATCGGTAAACAACATCACTTTATCCACCTGCTGGTTTTTACGAATCAGATCTTCCAACACCAAATGTCCGTTAGTAGCATATCCTACTTCGCCTTCTCTCCTGTAATATTCTTCTACATTGGCCAGTACCGCGCTTCTTGACATATTGATCACTTTCCAGGTATCGCCAAACATTCCGCTGATTACATTTTTACAACGGGATTGCAACAACATTCCCAACATCAAACCGATATCATACAGTAATATCTTACTTCTTGCGGAAACCGGTTTTTGCATCGACCCCGAAACATCGCAAGCAATCACTACAGATGTATCGTAACCAAACCCGCGAATATTTTGCGCACTTATCGCAACCGCTTTTTCCAAAGCCTTCAAAATACTGGACGTAAACGGCGAATTGATTTGTTTCACTTCCCGATAGGCCGCCAAAAACCGAAATGGTAATTGTTTGGAACCGACAACCGCTTTTTCATTCGTCAGATAATCTGAAACCATAGCGATATGTTGTGCCGATACATTAGCTTCAAGTATATTCCGAAGGTTTCGCATCAAAGCCATATAACCGACTTTACGACTTTCTATCAACTCTTCCCATTTTAAGCGAAAAGCCATATTACGGACAGTTGTATTTTCAAATTTTACCATCCCCAAAACCGAAAGCTCCGTTTCCCATGTGTATGGTATTGCCAACGTATTGTTTACTATTTTATTAAATAACTCCTGCTGGTTCGCATCTTTTGCTTTCGGATGTACCAAAAACAAAGCATCTTTTAAGGTCACTTCCGCTTTCCGGTTGTATTTGGCAAACTGATATTCGTCGAACGTATTGAACGATACCGCCAAACCTTTTTGAATCTGTTTTGAAAGTCGGTTTAATTTTTTAGTTTCTTTTCGTTCGTTAGCTAACTGATAATAGGCTAGCAATTCGGTAATCTCATCTGCTCTTTTCACTACATTGGTAACCGCTTTACTTACCGTTGCATTTCCGGATGTTATTTTCGCTAATTCCACTATCAATACCATCGGAACGGAACGCAAGTTCATTTCATTTCGGGCATACGCCGCCAGTTTCGCAACAAATTCCGGATCGCATACAGTCATTAATTTCTGAATTCGCTGCAATCGATCATCCTGTTTTTCGTAAAAAGAATCACTTAATCCGGTTGTAACAACTGCGGTATACAATTCTTCTTCAGGCGACATTACGTATGCCGTTGCTCTTTCATGATTGATGATCCTTTTACTTTCTCTTTTTAATAAGTTGAATTTCATCGTTTTACTTTTTGTTGTTACACTTCGTTTTAACTGCCGGACTGTTGTGTTATCCTGACATTGCAAAGATGACCACCTTAGTACGCAGCATAAATACGCAGTAAAAATATTTTTACAAATTATTTTACAAACAGCTTATTTTAAAACAATTAAACACTAAAAAAAGTAACATTTAACATCAAAAATAAAACACTACGCAAATAGATTGCGTAACAAATAGTATCTTTGCTTTACAATCGTAAGCTAATCCGGTCATTATTTGATCTTATCCTTAATTTCTAATTAAAAATGGCAACAAATAAACTCGCTTTAATCCGCTATAAAACCATCGATAATTGTTTACGCAACCGATTTCGGAAATGGACTTTAGACGATCTGATCGAAAAAGTAGCCGATGCCCTATACGAATATGAAGGAATCAGTACCGGTATTAGCAAAAGAACCATTCAGGGGGATATTCAGATGATGCGTAGCGACCGTTTGGGCTACAATGCACCTATTATAGTAACCGATCGGAAATTTTATTCGTATGAAGACGAGCAATACAGCATTACCAACTCACCGATTAATGATGCGGATATGGATAAAATGAAAGAAATTGTTGCCCTGCTAAAACAATTTAACGGGTTTAACTATTTTGACGAAATGAGTGGAATGATTGCCCGCCTGGAGAACAACCTATACAAGTCGTCCGGCAAAACAAAGAATTACATCCAATTTGAGAGCAATACCCAACTAAAAGGAATTGAACATCTAACACCTTTATATCAGGCTATTCTAAATCAGACGCCATTATTAATTGAATACCGCTCATTTAGAGCTAAAGAATCCCGACAGGATATTTACCATCCGTATCTTTTAAAAGAATACCGGAACCGGTGGTTTTTAATTACCAAACCCAAAAAAGGAACCACGTTAGTTACACTGGCACTGGATCGTATCGAGGCTTTTTATACCTTATCCAAAGATTTATACATCCCTTATGAAGGCGTTGATTTTGAACGCTATTTTGAAGACGCTATCGGTGTAACCAAAACCCGGAAAGACAGGGCGCATCGGGTAATTTTACAATTTGATCCTTACAATGGACCTTATGTAAAAACCAAACCGCTGCATTCTTCACAGCAAATCCTTAGTGAAGACGAAAAAGGATTATTAATCCGTATTGATGTTGTTCTGAATTTTGAATTGGAACGGGAAATATTAGGTTTCGGAGAAAACGTAAAAGTACTGGCACCAAAAATGCTGGCACGAACAATCAAACGCCGACTGGAAAAAGCCAACCTACGCTACGAGCCATAAAAAAAGCCCCGAAACTAAATTTCGGGGCTTTCTAATATAATCGTTTTTATTAAATATCTCTGTTGATATCCCATGCTTCCAGGTAATCGGCAACGCGTTTTACGAAGCTTCCACCTAAGGCACCATCTACTACACGGTGGTCATAACTGTGTGACAAGAACATTTTCTGACGGATTCCGATAAAATCACCTGCCGGAGTTTCGATAACCGCCGGTACTTTTCGGATCGCACCTAATGCTAAGATACCTACTTGCGGCTGGTTGATAATTGGTGTTCCGAAAACACTTCCAAAAGTTCCCACATTCGTTACTGTATAAGTTCCGCCTTGTGTATCGTCTGGTTTTAATTTACCTGCTTTTGCACGGTTTCCTAGATCGTTTACCGCCTTCGCCATTCCAACCAGATTTAACTGATCGGCATTTTTGATAACCGGAACAATAAGGTTCCCATTTGGTAAGGCTGCTGCCATACCCAGGTTAATATTTTTCTTTTTGATGATATAGTCACCCTCTACCGAAATGTTCATTCCCGGGAAGTCACGTAACGCTTTTGCTACCGCTTCCATAAAGATTGGTGTAAACGTTAATTTTTCACCTTCACGTTTTTCGAAAGCATTTTTAACTTTATCTCTCCATTTTACGATATTGGTTACATCCACTTCGATAAACGATTGTACGTGAGCCGAAGTTTGTTTGGATTGTACCATATAACCGGAGATCAGTTTACGCATTCTGTCCATTTCTACGATTTCATCACCACCGTTTACAGAAACCGGAACTGCTTTTGTTGCCGTTGCTACCGGTTGCGGAGCCGCTGCTTTAGGCGCTTCTACCGCTGCAGGAGCCGCTACTGGCTGACTACCTCTATTTTTAACATATTCCAGGATATCGTTTTTCGTAACGCGTCCGTCTTTTCCGGTACCGTTAATTGCTTCCAATTCAGCAACCGATACTCCTTCTTCTTTAGCGATATTTTTCACTAATGGCGAGAAAAATTTATCCGATCCGGAAAAATCAGCAGGAGCCGAAACTGCAGCCGCTACTTCCACGGTTTTCGCTACTTCTGCCACAACAGCAGGAGCCGCTTCCGCTTTTGGAGCTGCTACCGCACCACCTTCAGTCTCGATAATGGCTATTGTCTGACCAACTTTTACCACATCGTCTACATTAAAAAGGATTTCCGTTAATGTACCGGAAACCTCCGATGGTACTTCACTATCTACCTTATCGGTAGCGATTTCCAAAACCGCTTCATCCGCTTCGATAGTCTCACCTACGTTTTTCAACCAGTTGGTTATCGTTGCCTCAGCAACACTTTCTCCCATTTTGGGCAGTTTTAATTCAAACCTTGCCATATCTTTAAACTAAAGTTGTTTTTCTTTATTCGCTTTGCAAAATTAGTATTTATTTCGATTTATTATTCCACAAAACGCAATTATTATTTAATTTTTACGACCTCACCGCGATCGTTACTACTATCACTTCCGATCCAGAACGCACTACCTTCCGGGATGATTCTATAGCGAAACTTCGCCGCTTTATTACGCTCTAAAAAAGCAATGATTTCACGGAAACTAAAACTATTATTATCCAACAGGACTTCAATTTGTTCCCCTTTTAAATCCGATTGCGAAAATAACGCATTTTCATTAATATCTTTATTCCAATAAAGCTTTTTTTGCAACTGCTTTGCTAATTTTTCTTTTACTTCCACATCGTTGGAAAACAAACAATAGGCTTCCGTTTCAATCGGTTTTTTAGCACCGGTCTGCTTTTTCTTAAACAATGCAAAAGCAAAAGTTCCGATTTCCATAAATACCGTAAAGAAAAACGAGACTTTAAAATGTTTCCGATAAAAAAACTGCATCGCTTCCCGGAAACGCTTCATATAGGTTCCGTCTTTTACGGTGCTTTCTCCTTTATAATGGATCACCGTCGTTTCGTGAAAATAATAGTTGGATTTTCCTGTTTTCAGTACCAGATACGACAAATCGATATCATCGGAATACATAAAACAATTTTCATCAAATCCGCCAACTTCGAGATAAAGTTCGCGTTTCAGCACCATAAAAGCCCCTACAAGAATTGCCACCTTTCCGGTCTGATTTTCATTCAGATCCTGTGCATAATATTGATTGAATAATCCTGTTTTCGGAAAAAATTTATACAGACTTGTAATTTTAGTAAAAGCCACCCAGGGTGTTGGCACGCCTCTTTTGGATTCCGGCAGAAAATTTCCGGTACCATCGATCAATTTACAACCGATAATCCCCGAATCGGTTTGTTTTTGTGCAAAAGCAATCACCTTTTCAAACGTATCTTCGGCCACTACCGTATCCGGATTCAGAATACAAACATAGTCGCCTTTTGCCTGAGCGACACCTATATTATTCCCTTTCGGAAATCCCAGATTCTCCTGATTTGCAATAAGCTTCACCTCCGGAAAACGTTCGCGCATCATCGCACAACTATCATCTGCGGAAGCGTTATCCACAACAATAATCTCAGCGTCAATATTTTGCAATGCCTTTTGCACACTCAAAACGCATTGTTCCAAAAAATAGCGAACGTTGTAATTCAGAATAATAACCGATAACTGCATGCTACAAATATAAACAGTAAAAGTTCAAAATGACAGGAGATGTTTACCTTGGAATATTTTTTAACGTTTGCGTACGGCCACTCCATAAAAAACCTCAGAGGAATATGCCTCCGGTTTTACATCGGTAAACAGCAACCCCTTTTCCCTGGTTTGGTATACTTTTTTAATTCCGATAATCGCATCGGCACACTTACTTTGCGCGCCTTTTTTCAATTTAATGATCAATTCTTTCTGTGATGTATCTATAGCCCCTTCTACCTGAATAAGTCCGATTTTAACATAATCAAAATCGATTTTTTCACCCTCGAAAAACAAATCCACCTGTTCCGGCGGTGTAGCACAGGCCTCTATTGTCTCTGTTAATGGCGTAAATGTCTCATGTATATGGGTACCATAGCTACACGAATGTAGTAGTAACGATCCGCTTACGATCGTAAAAATCTTTATCAGTCTTAGCTTCATTATTCTCTTTCTTTAAAACGAGCCCAAAAGTAGCCCTTTTCTTATTTTATCATTCTAAAAATTTTCTCAAAACGAAAATTATAAATAAAGCTTACTTTTGCAAAAAAGTAACGTTGTGAATTACCTATCAGTAGAAAATATTTCCAAGTCGTTTGGAGAACGTGTTTTATTTGAAAACCTTTCCTTTGGAATCAACAAAGACCAGAAAATTGCTTTTGTGGCCAAAAACGGAACCGGAAAGACTTCGATCTTAAAAATCATTACCGGTGAAGACACGCCCGACAGCGGTCAGATTGTAATGCGAAAAGAAATCAAAATGGCTTTCTTATCGCAGGAACCGAGTTTACAACAGGAACTAACGATCGAAGAAAGCATTTTCGCTTCCGACAATGAAATACTAAAGGTAATCGAGCAATACGAAAAGGCACTTGAAAATCCGGAAGACGAAGAAGCCTATCAGAAAGCTTTCGAAAAAATGGAGTTGCACAATGCCTGGGATTTTGAAACCCAGTATAAGCAAATTCTGTTTAAGCTAAAACTGGAGGATCTCAAACTTAAAGTCAAAAACCTTTCCGGAGGACAGAAAAAACGTCTGGCTTTGGCCATTATTCTGATCAATAAACCTGATTTATTAATTCTGGATGAGCCAACCAACCATTTGGATCTGGAAATGATTGAATGGCTTGAAAATTATTTTGCAAAAGAAAACATAACCCTGTTTATGGTAACGCACGACCGTTTCTTTTTGGAACGCGTTTGTAACGAAATCATCGAACTCGACAACGGAAAACTATACCAATACAAAGGTAATTATTCGTATTATCTGGCTAAAAAAGAGGAACGTATTGCCTCCGAAAATGCCAGTATTGACAAAGCTCAGAATCTTTTTGTAAAAGAACTCGACTGGATGCGTCGCCAGCCAAAAGCCCGTACTACTAAATCCAAATCGAGGATCGATGACTTTTACGTGATCAAAGAAAAAGCCCAAAGTCGCCGTAAGGAAAACCAGGTCGAACTGGAAATCAATATGGAACGTATGGGAAGTAAGATTATCGAACTCCATAAGGTTTACAAAAAATTCAACGATCGCGTCATCCTCGACGGTTTTGACTATACGTTTAACCGCGGAGAACGAATTGGAATTATCGGAAAAAACGGAACCGGTAAATCGACTTTTTTAAATATATTAACCCAAACCATCCAACCGGACAACGGGAAAGTGGTTATTGGCGAAACGATAAAAGTGGGCTATTACACCCAAAGCGGTATCAATCCGAAACCGGAACAAAAAGTTATCGACATCATTAAAGAATACGGCGAATACATTCCACTAACGAAAGGACGTACCATTTCGGCCGGTCAATTACTGGAACGTTTCCTGTTTGACCGTAAAAAACAACACGATTATGTTGAAAAACTAAGTGGTGGCGAACTAAAACGTCTGTATTTATGTACCGTTTTAATTCAAAACCCAAACTTCCTGATTCTGGATGAGCCTACGAATGATTTGGATATCGTAACCTTAAACGTACTCGAAAACTTCCTGTTGGATTATCCGGGCTGTTTACTGGTGGTTTCGCACGACCGTTACTTTATGGATAAAATCGTGGATCACTTGTTTGTATTCCGTGGTCAGGGTGTGATCGAAGATTTCCCTGGAAATTATTCTGATTTCCGATCGTACGAAGATAGTGCCGAACCCGAAAAAGAAGAAGCCAAAGAAAAAGTCAACTGGAAACAAAACCAGGTAAAACAAGGTCTTACGTTTAACGAACAAAAAGAATTTCAGAAAGTAGAACGCGAAATCAAAGATCTGGAATTCAAAAAAGCTGAGATTGAAAAACTCTTTTCCGATGGTAAAGTAGCCGATGATGCTATTTCCGCAAAAGCCAACGAATTACAGCAAATCATCACGCAATTGGAGGAAAAAGAAGAACGCTGGTTTGAACTGAGTGCTAAAATGGAATAAAACTTAAGATTCACATAAATAGCCTATTTTTACATAATTACTAAAAGAACAAAATGTCAATTATTCAAAATATAAAAATTGCAGTGGATGCCATTGTGTTTGGTTATGAGAAAAACCAGCTTTTTGTTCTTTTGGTCAAACAAAAATTTGGCGATACCAAAAACTTATGGTGTTTACCAGGAGGCTTTGTTTTAAACAACGAATCTCTTACCGCTGCTGTAACCCGTGAACTGAGGGAAGAAACCGGAATTACCGTAAACTATCTGGAACAACTTTATACGTTTGGCGACAAAATTGATCGTGACCCACGATTTCGTGTGGTTTCTGTTGCTTATTTTGCTTTGGTCGATCCTTCCAAACTGACCTTAACAACCATTACCAATACCGATGCAGAAAAGGCCAAATGGTTTCCGATTGATAAACTTCCGGATCTGGCCTATGATCATCGTGAAATTATCGACACCGCTTTTGCCCGTTTAAAAAACAAACTTACCTATCAGCCTATAGGATTTGACCTATTGGGAACCGAATTTCTTTTTTCCGAATTGGAAAATCTATACACTACCCTACTCGAAAAAAACATCGATCGTCGTAATTTTCGAAAAAAAATACTGGGATTTGGTATCATTGACGAAACCGATAAAATTATTTCGGTAAAAAGTGGCCGTCCGGCTAAACTTTTTAAATTCAATGAAAAAAAATACCGTGAGCTGGAATTAAATGGATTTCATTTCGAAATAAAATTCAACTAAAACACTAATTACAAAGCAAATAACCCATTAAAAAGAATAATACATTATTAATTTGCGTATTTTTTACACATATTTCTTTTTCAGATCAGAATTTTACTTTAACTTTGCGTAAAAATAACACAAATATGACAACACTTAATCTAACACCGGACTTTACCCCATACGGAACAGCAAACGCACTACTGTATCAATCGTTTGTTTTTTCCGGTGGTGAACCGCATATAAAAATTAATCCAGACTTTGATCCCAATCAAATGATCACCATAACACAACGCATCAATTCTTTTAACGACCTTGGACTGTTTTGTATTGCTGTAGATGCCTTAAAGCGAATGGGCGTAAAAACAATCGAAGCCTTTATTCCGTATTTTCCGGCGGCTCGCCAGGATCGGGTTATGATTAAAGGGGAATCGCTTTCGGTAAAAGTATATGCAGATATCATCAACAATCTACAATTACAAAAGATTACCGTATTTGATCCGCATTCAGAAGTTACTCCTGCACTTTTAAACAATTGCGAAGTACTGGACAATCATGCCTTTATCAAAAAAGTAACCGAATATCTTAACACCGATCTAAAACTGATTTCTCCGGATGGCGGGGCATTAAAAAAAATCTATAAAGTTTCGGAGGCATTAGGCGGAATTGAAGTGGTGGAATGCTCCAAAAGCCGTGATGTCAAAACGGGCAAACTATCCGGTTTTAAAGTATACGATACCGACCTGGAAGGCAAAGATTGTCTGATCGTAGATGATATTTGCGACGGAGGTGGTACTTTTTTAGGTCTTGCGGAAGAACTAAAACAGAAAAATGCCGGTAATCTTTACCTTGCCATCAGTCATGGCATCTTTAATAAAGGATTTGACGGATTATCCGGTTACTTTACTAAAATATTTACGACCGATTCGTTTAAAGCTATCCATCACGAAAATGTCGTACAAATTAAATTAGAACATTTGGAACATTAATCATGACAGAAGAACATAAAAAAAGAATAAGCAAATTTTTAAGCTTATTATTACGCCACCAACCCGAAAAAATCGGATTACAACTGGATGAAAACGGTTGGGCAAACGTGGAGGAACTTATCGAAAAATCGGCGGCTAAAAATTACATTTTCACAAATGAAGAATTGGAAGAAATTGTCGCAACAAATGATAAAAAAAGATTTGCTTTTAATACTGATCAATCAAAAATAAGAGCCAGTCAGGGACATTCATTAGACATAGAACTAGCGTTGGAAACACAAATTCCTCCTGAATTTCTTTTCCACGGAACAGCCGAAAAATTTGAAAGAGCTATCCGTACAGAAGGTATAAAAAAAATGAATCGGCAGCATGTACATCTTAGTCAGAATCAGGAAACGGCACATAAAGTCGGTTCCCGACATGGCAAACCGGTTATTCTTACAATACTATCCGGACAAATGCACAATGAAGGTATCGCATTCTACCAATCTGAAAACGGTGTGTGGCTTACGGATTTTGTTGACCCGAAATATATTTCAAAATGACAACACGAACACTCGTTATAGGTGACATACACGGAGGTTTAAAAGGCCTTGAACAAGTTTTAGCCAAAACAGCACCGACTCAAAACGATACTTTTATCTTTTTAGGAGATCTTGTTGACGGCTGGAGTGATTCGGCTGCAACTGTTAGTTATCTTATACAATTTTCACAACAATACAACTGCATTTTTATAAAAGGGAATCATGATTTTTGGTGTGAAGAATGGCTTAAAACCGGGACAGTAAACAAAACCTGGCTTCAACACGGAGGTCAATCTACTTTTGATAGTTATGAAAAAGTAGATGAAACCACAAGAAATGAGCATCTTGTATTTTTTGACAACATGCACAATTATTATGTTGACAGTAAAAATCGTTTGTTTATACATGCTGGCTTTACCTCCATGCATGGACCGGAAAAAGAATTTCATACTTCCAATTACAACTGGGATCGAACTTTATGGGAAATGGCTTTAACCATGAACTACAGAGTTGTTGATAACATAAAAATATATCCTAAGCGATTGTTACTATTCCATGAGATTTTTATAGGTCATACTCCAACTTTGGTATACGATGTAACAACTCCAATGCAAGGTTGCAATGTATGGAATATCGATACCGGTGCCGCATTTACCGGAAGACTATCGGTAATGGATATCGCAACAAAAGAATATTGGCAAAGCGATAAACTAATCGATCTTTATCCAAATGAAAAAGGCAGAAATAAATAAAACAAAACCATTCACAATATAATACACTCACATTATGAACCCATTACTATTAACCGACGGCTATAAAGTAGACCACAGACGCCAGTATCCGGATCAGACAAGCCTGGTATATTCCAACTGGACACCCAGAAAAAGCAGAATCGAAGGTGTTAATGAAGTTGTATTTTTTGGTTTACAGTACTTTATAAAAAAATATATTATTGAAAGTTTTGAAAAGGACTTTTTTCAGCAGCCAAAAACGGAAGTGGTACAAAAATATGCCCGAAGAATCAATAATTATCTGGGTGAAAATCAGGTAGGCACCAAACATATTGAAGATTTACACGATCTGGGTTATATTCCAATGGTATTTAAAGCCCTTCCGGAAGGCAGTTCCGTACCGATCCGAATTCCGATGTTTACCATGTACAATACCTTACCGGAGTTTTTCTGGCTTACCAATTATTTCGAAACCCTGTTATCAGCTGTAATCTGGGTGCCGTGTACATCGGCCACAATAGCACGTCAGTACCGGAAAGTTTTAGATCGTTATGCTGCCGAAACATCATCCCTTCCGGAATTTGTCGACTGGCAGGCACATGATTTTTCGATGCGCGGAATGGCCGGAATAGAGGCCGCTACCCTTTCCGGTGCCGGTCATTTATTAAGCTTTACCGGAACCGATACCATCCCAGCAATAGAATTCCTGGAACAATACTACAATGCCAATTCCGATTCCGAACTTATTGGAGGTTCTGTTGCTGCAACCGAACACAGTGTAATGTGCATGGGAACCAATGAAGGTGAATTTGAAACTTTTAAAAGATTAACCACAGAAATATATCCAAAAGGTATTGTATCGATTGTATCTGACACCTGGGATTTATGGAAAGTACTAACTGATTACCTACCCCGATTAAAAGACAGTATTATCACCCGCGAAGGCAAAGTCGTAATTCGTCCTGATTCCGGTGATCCGGTAGCTATTATCTGCGGAAATAAAAATGGGAAAACATTGGAAGAACAAAAAGGAGTGATCGAAATTCTCTGGGATATTTTCGGCGGAACGGTGAATTCAAAAGGCTATAAAGAACTAATTCCGCAAATCGGTGCCATTTACGGAGACAGTATTACCGTAGCCAGAGCAACGGAAATCTGCGAACAATTAAAACAAAAGGGATTTGCTTCGACCAATGTCGTATTGGGAATCGGATCCTATACCTACCAATATAACACCCGCGACACTTTTGGCTTTGCCATGAAAGCGACCTATGGTGAGGTTAACGGTAACGGACGCGCCATTTACAAAGACCCGATTACAGACGACGGTACCAAAAAATCTGCCAGAGGACTGATACAGATTTACAAAGATCCGGACGGTCATTTCCAACTAAAAGACAATTGTACCTGGGAAGAAGAAACCAAAGGCGAACTAAAGGAAGTCTTCCGCGACGGTGTTTTAATAATTGACGATAGCTTACAGGAAATCCGAAGTCGAATAAAATAATCTTTAGAATACAACCAACAGCATCGATACACAAGCCGTACTGTGTATCTTTGCTGTTTAATTTTTAACCGATGTACCATCAAATAGCCGCCTATCTAAAATTCCTTTGGCATTCCAAAAACCAACATGGTGTACATTCGCCTTTTGTATTTAGTCTGGTTACCAAATGTTTTTACGATAAAAAAGGTAAGCCGGAATATACCACATTAGGAAATTACAGAAACGCACTTTTACAAAATAACACCACGATTTCGGTAACCGACTTTGGAGCCGGTTCCCGGGTTTTTAAATCCAACAACCGATCTGTTGCCCGTATTGCGAAAAATGCCGGGATTTCAAAAAAAAGAGCCCGTTTGTTGTTCCGATTAGTCCGTTATTTCCAACCGGAAAACATTTTAGAGATTGGTACCTCGCTCGGATTGGCCACCGCTTCGCTGGCTTCAGGAAACTCCAAAGCCAACATAACCACTATAGAAGGTTGTCCGGAAACGGCTCGTATCGCCCGCGAAAACATGACTACATTCGGTTATCACAACATCCATTCGGTTGTTTCCGAATTTCAGGCGTATCTGGATAATACTACCAATCGGAACACAACCTACGATCTGATTTATTTTGACGGCAACCATCAAAAAGAAGCCACGCTACGGTATTTCGACACCTTGCTTCCCACGATAACCAATGACACGCTTTGGATATTCGACGACATCCATTGGTCGGTCGATATGGAAGAAGCCTGGCAAAAAATCAAAGAACATCCGCAGGTAACCGTTACGATCGACACCTTTCAATGGGGATTTGTTTTTTTCCGACGCGAACAGGAAAAAGAACATTTCATCATACGCGTTTGATCATTTCCTGTAACATTTCTAAAGTTTAGTGCACTTATAGGGTATTAAAAAAACCTTTTTAGTATTTTTAAAAACGAAAATCAACCATCGATATAAAGGCAATGGCTAAACCAATCATAGAAATTAAAGAAATTACGAGAGACTTCCCTTTGGGTAACGAAACCGTATACGTATTAAAAGGAATCGATTTAACGATCAACAAAGGGGAATATGTAGCCTTAATGGGACCTTCCGGTTCCGGAAAATCCACCCTGATGAATATTTTAGGATGTCTGGACACACCTACTGCCGGCGATTATATCCTAAACGGAAAAGACGTTAGTAAAATGGGCGATGACGAACTGGCCGAAATCCGAAACAAAGAAATCGGATTCGTTTTCCAGACGTTTAACCTGTTACCGCGTACGACCGCATTAGACAATGTTGCCCTTCCTATGGTCTATGCCGGTTATTCCAAAAGTGAACGTATCGAACGGGCCACCGAAGTACTCAATCAGGTAGGTTTGGGCGATCGTATGGATCACAAACCAAACCAGCTATCGGGTGGACAACGTCAACGTGTAGCCGTAGCCCGTGCTCTGGTTAACCGTCCTTCGATTATTCTTGCCGATGAACCAACCGGTAACCTTGACAGTAAGACTTCCGTAGAAATCATGAATCTTTTTAATGAGATCCATGCCAATGGAAATACCGTTATTCTGGTAACGCACGAAGAAGATATCGCCGAACACGCACACCGTATCATTCGTTTACGCGATGGTGTTATCGAAAGCGACAATAGAAACAAATAACCCCAACCCTGCTTCACAACCGTGAGCAAAAAATTGCAATATCATGAAAGTATATACCAAAACCGGAGACAAAGGAACCACTGCCCTTTTTGGCGGAACCCGCGTACCGAAACACCATATCCGTATTGAAAGTTACGGAACCGTAGACGAATTAAACTCTCATATCGGACTAATCCGCGATCAGGAGATGAATACCTTATATAAAAACGTATTGATTGAAGTACAGGATCGGTTGTTTACATTAGGCGCTATCCTGGCCACGCCACCGGAAAAAGAAGTCCTAAAAAATGGTCAGCAGCGACTCAATATCAATCGGATTTCGCCGGAAGACATAGCGTATCTCGAAAATGAGATCGATCAGATGGATACGACTTTACCGCCAATGACACATTTCGTATTGCCCGGAGGTCACACTACCGTGTCATATTGTCATATTGCGCGCTGTGTTTGTCGTCGTGCGGAGCGTTTAGCGACACATTTACATGAACTGGAACCTGTCGATCCATTGGTTTTAACCTATTTGAACCGACTTTCTGACTACCTTTTTGTCTTGGCACGAAAGTTGTCATTTGACCTTCAAGCCGATGAAGTAAAGTGGATTCCACGGAAATCGTAAATCGGTCGTTTGAAATCTTACTAGCGAATAACTCCGGAAATCCGGCAAAAACAGCTTATTTGACCGGATTTCAGACACACGTTCTTAACTTTTTTTAAAATAAACAAAATTTTACTTGACTATTTCAGTAGAAAATTTATTTTTGCATAAAACTATAAATCGATAACAAGATGTATTGGACATTAGAATTAGCATCCTATTTGAGCGATGCGCCGTGGCCAGCCACAAAAGACGAACTTATCGACTACGCTATTAGAACTGGTGCGCCATTGGAAGTGGTAGAGAACCTGCAATCTATAGAAGACGAAGGAGAGATTTATGAATCCATGGAAGAGATTTGGCCCGATTATCCAACCGACGAAGATTATCTTTGGAACGAGGATGAATACTAAAAAATAAAAAGCAATGAAAAGTCTCCTTATGAGGCTTTTTTTTTGCTTAAATTTGCACACTTTTATTAGAAAACTAAAAATTATGAGTTTCATAAACAGCATATTAAAAGCTTTTGTAGGAGACAAGTCTCAAAAAGACGTAAAAGCAATCCAACCCCTTATCAATAAAATCAAGTCATTTGAAGGGCCACTAGCGGCATTATCAAATGATGAGTTACGGGAGAAAACAGTCTATTTTAAAGACATCATCAAAAAAGCCCGCGCTGAAAAAGACGCGAAAATTGAGGCTTTAAAACAGGAAGTTGAACAAACGGAAGATATTGATAAAAGAGAAGATCTATACGCTTCGATTGATGCTATAGAAAAAGAAGCTTACGACCTTACTGAGAAAGCCTTATTGGACATTCTACCGGAAGCCTTTGCTGTTGTAAAAGAAACCGCACGTCGTTTTAAAGAAAACACCCATATCACGGTAACCGCTACGCCAAAAGATCGCGAGTTATCGGCTTCCAAACCGTATATCGTAATTGAAGGCGATAATTCCGTTTGGGCCAATTCCTGGAATGCTGCCGGAAAAGAAATTACCTGGGATATGATCCACTACGACGTACAGTTGATTGGTGGTGTGGTATTACACCAGGGTAAAATTGCCGAAATGCAAACGGGTGAAGGTAAAACATTAGTAGCAACCCTACCAATTTACCTGAATGCTTTAACCGGAAACGGTGTACACCTGGTAACGGTGAACGACTACCTTGCCAAGCGTGATAGCTCGTGGAAAGCGCCTTTATTCGAATTCCACGGATTAACAGTTGACTGTATCGACAATCACCAGCCCAATACCGAAGGACGTAGAAAAGCATACGAAGCCGATATTACCTACGGTACAAATAACGAATTCGGTTTTGACTACCTAAGAGATAACATGGCACATTCGCCGGCAGAATTGGTACAACGCAAACACAATTATGCGATTGTCGATGAGGTGGATTCCGTTTTAGTGGATGACGCCCGTACGCCATTGATCATTTCTGGTCCGGTTCCACAAGGTGACCGTCACGAATTCAACGAATTAAAACCGAAAGTAGAAAACTTATATGGCCTTCAGCGCCAATTGGCAAACGGATTCCTAACCGAAGCCAAACGTTTGCTAAAAGAAGGAAACACCAAAGACGGTGGATTCCAGTTATTACGCGCACACCGTGCTCTACCTAAAAACAAAGCTTTAATTAAATTCCTGAGTGAAGAAGGTGTAAAACAAATCCTTCAGAAAACGGAAAACCACTATATGGCCGACAACAATCGTGAGATGCCAAAAGTGGACGAAGCCTTATACTTTGTAATCGAAGAAAAAAACAATCAGGTGGAATTGACCGATAACGGTATCAAATTCCTATCAAAAGATACGGATGATACGTTCTTTATCTTACCGGATATCGGAACCGAAATCGCCGCAATCGAAAAACAACATCTTTCAAAAGAAGACGAAGCTGAAGCCAAAGAAAGACTATTCCAAGACTTCGGAGTAAAAAGCGAGCGTATTCACACGTTAACGCAGCTTTTAAAAGCCTATACTTTGTTCGAAAAAGATACGGAATATGTTATCATGGATAACAAAATCCTTATCGTTGATGAGCAAACCGGTCGTATCATGGACGGACGTCGTTATTCCGACGGTTTACACCAGGCGATCGAAGCCAAAGAAAACGTAAAAATTGAAGCGGCTACACAAACGTTTGCGACCATTACGTTACAGAACTACTTCAGAATGTACAGCAAACTATCGGGTATGACCGGTACTGCAGTTACAGAAGCGGGTGAGTTATGGGAAATCTATAAATTAGACGTAGTGGAAATTCCAACCAACAGAGGAATTGCCCGAAAAGATAAAGAAGATTTAATCTACAGAACGGTACGTGAAAAATTCAACGCCGTAATCGAAGATGTTGTTCAGTTATCCGAATCCGGAAGACCGGTATTGATCGGTACAACATCGGTAGAAATCTCCGAGTTATTAAGCCGAATGTTGAAAATGCGTGGTGTAAATCACAACGTATTGAACGCGAAATTACACAAACAGGAAGCGCAAATCGTTGCTGAAGCCGGTAAACCGGGCGTGGTAACCATCGCAACCAACATGGCTGGTCGTGGTACCGATATTAAATTAACAGACGAAGTAAAAGCAGCCGGAGGTTTAGCGATCATCGGTACCGAGCGTCACGATTCGCGTCGTGTTGACCGTCAGTTAAGAGGTCGTGCCGGACGTCAGGGAGATCCGGGAAGTTCTCAGTTCTATGTATCGTTGGAAGACAACCTGATGCGTTTGTTCGGATCGGAACGAGTTGCCAAAATTATGGACCGTATGGGACTAAAAGAAGGCGAAGTGATTCAACACTCGATGATGACCAAATCGATCGAAAGAGCACAGAAAAAAGTAGAAGAAAACAACTTCGGTGTTCGTAAACGTTTGTTAGAATATGACGACGTAATGAACGCACAACGTGAAGTAGTTTACAAACGTAGAAAACACGCGCTACACGGAGAACGTCTAAAAGTGGATTTAGCCAATATGATGTACGACGTTTGCGAATTGGTAGTGGAACACAACAAACCATCCGGAGATTTCAAAAACTTCGAATTTGATTTGATCCGTTATTTCGCTATCAGTGGTGCAATTTCAGAAAGTGATTTCACTCGTTTATCCGATCGTGAACTAGTTGGAAAATTATACAAAGCCGTATTACAACACTATACGGAAAAATCCGAAAGAAGTGCTAAAGAAGCTTTCCCGGTAATTAAAAACGTATTCGAAAACAACAACGGACAATTTGAGCGTATCGTGGTTCCGTTTACAGACGGTATCAAATCGTTAAATGTTTTCACCGACTTACAAAAAGCTTACGAAACAGAAGGAAAATCATTACTGACTGATTTCGAAAAGAACATTACGTTAGCAATTGTAGACGAAGCCTGGAAAAAACACTTACGCAAAATGGACGAGTTAAAACAATCCGTTCAGTTAGCCGTACACGAACAAAAAGATCCATTGCTTATCTATAAATTCGAAGCATTCAACCTGTTTAAAAACATGTTGGATAACGTAAATAAAGAAGTAATTTCATTCTTATTTAAAGGGGATCTTCCATCACAAAACCCGAACAACATCCACGAAGCGGAAGAAGTTCCGGTATTACAGGAAGACTACACCATTTCAAAAGAAGAGGTTCTAAACTCGGAAGAAATTGCCGAGCGTAACCACCAGGCTGCAATGCAACAACAAGCGCAACAGCAACCGGTAACGGAAACAATCGTTCGCGACGCTCCGAAGATTAACCGTAACGACAACGTGACCATCAAACACGTAATGTCCGGTAAATCCGAAACAATGAAGTTTAAAAAAGCCGAAGCATTATTAGCATCAGGCGAATGGGTTATCGTTAACGAATAACATAATCCTCACAAATATTAAAAATCCCTCTGTTTTACAGGGGGATTTTTATTTTTATAATAGGCTTAACATCTTTTTTCTATTTTTTTCTTATCTTTTTTTCCGATATAAAAATTATTTCTAATCCTTTAAATTATTAGTATGGAGTTATACTATTCTTTTTCTATTTTACTCGTTTTAGCCTCATTTTTCGCCTATTTAAACCTTCGTTTCCTAAAGCTTCCCTCGACTATTGGAGTAATGATCATCGCAATGATCACTTCGATTATTCTGGTTGTTTTCGGACACATTTTCCCGGATACCCTAACCCGGTTTTCCAAACTTATCGCCGAATTTGACTTTACGGAAGTCCTGATGGGCGCTATGTTAAACTTCCTGCTTTTTGCCGGAGCGATCCATATTAACATGTTGGATCTAAAAGAACAACGCTGGCCCATTATCGTCTTTTCAACACTGAGCGTTATTTTATCAACCTTTATTGTTGGTGTGCTGCTTTATAATATCCTGATCTTATTATCACTCGAGATTCCGTTTATTTACTGTTTGTTGTTTGGAGCGCTTATCTCGCCAACCGATCCGATTGCCGTATTGGGAATCCTGAAAAATGCCAATGTACCCAAATCGCTTGAAACCAAAGTTGCCGGTGAATCGTTGTTTAACGACGGTGTGGCGGTAGTGGTTTTTGCCGTAATCCTACAATTGGCGCAAGGTCGCAACATCGATTTATCCTTTAGTCATATTTCTTGGCTAATCATCAAAGAAGCACTCGGCGGATTCCTATTGGGAATGGTATTGGGTGTAACCGCATCGAAAGCGATGCGTAAAATCGACGATTATAAAGTGTCCGTTTTAATTACATTATCCGTTGTTATGGGTGGTTATTTAATCGCTCATGCGATGCATATTTCCGGTCCGTTAACCATGGTGGCTGCCGGTCTTATTATTGGAAACTATGGTAAAAAAACCGCGATGTCTCCCATTACCAAAGATTACCTAAATAAATTCTGGGAACTGATCGATGAAATTATGAACGCCATTCTGTTCCTGTTTATCGGATTTGAATTACTATTGATTCCGAATATTTTGGGCTACTGGCAAATCGGTTTAATCTGTATACTACTGGTGCTATTTTCCCGTTTTCTTTCCATCTGGATTCCAACGTTGGTTATTCCATTTAAAGAAAAATTCAACCGTGGAACAATCAAAATCCTGGTTTGGGGTGGTTTACGTGGTGGTGTATCAATTGCTTTAGCACTATCAATTGAAGAAGGCCCACACAAACAAATGATCCTTGCGATTACCTATTTTGTAGTGGTATTTTCCATCGTAGTACAAGGCTTAAGTATTGGAAAACTGGCTAATAAAGTATTACCAAAAGAAGTTTAACGTTTCAAATCTTTTCACACCTGATAGGTTTTTGAAACCTGTCAGGTGTAACCCATATAAATAAAAAGCTGTCTTAAATAAGACAGCTTTTTTGTTTATAGTGTATCGGGAAATATTTTCCCCGGATTAAGAATGTTGTTCGGATCAAATAGTGCTTTAATACCTTTCATCAGCAGAAGCTGTTTGTCGCTAAAAGCAATATCCATATAGTTTTTCTGTACAAAACCAATGCCATGTTCCCCGGAAAGCGTTCCTTTTAAAGCAACCGTGAGTTCGAAAATTTCACGGATTCCTTTTGGCACTTCCGTTTTCCAGTTTTCGTCGGTCATCGTTCCTTTGATGATATTCACATGTAAATTACCATCGCCGGCATGACCATAACAAACCGACTGGAAGCCATATTTTGCTCCGATACTTTTGATTCCCTCCAAAAGGCGCGGTAATTCATAACGCGGCACTACGGTATCTTCTTCTTTGTAAACCGAATTCGCTTTTACCGCTTCGGCTACGCCCCTTCTCATTTTCCACAAGGCATTTTTCTGATCGTCGGAATCGGCAAAAAGAATTTCATCAATTTCAAACGATTCCAATACCTGCATGATTTTTTCGGCTTCGGCAAACAAAATATCCGGATAATTTCCGTCGACTTCAATTAGTAAATGCGCCTGAATTGCCTCTTTTACCGGAACATTAATTCCGTCGATAAACCGCAACGTCCAGTCAATCGCATCGCGCTCCATAAATTCCAACGCACTCGGTACAATTCCCGCCCGGAAAATCGCCGAAACCGCTTCACAGGCTTCCCCCGCTTTAAAAAACGGTACGAGCATCAATACATTATGATTGTTTTTCGGTAGTAATTTTAATACAATTTTAGTAATGATTCCCAACGTACCTTCGCTCCCAACCATCAATTGTGTCAGGTTATATCCCGTGGAATTTTTCAGTGTATTCGCTCCCGTCCAGATAATTTCACCGGTTGGCAACACCACTTCCAGATTCAGAACATAATCTTTGGTCACCCCATATTTTACCGCTCGGGCGCCACCGGCATTTTCGGCTACATTTCCACCGATAAAACAACTGCCGCGACTACTCGGATCCACCGGATAAAACAAAGCTTTTTCCAGTACCGTATCCTGCAAGATCTGTGTAATAACAGCCGGTTCGGTGATTACCTGTAGATTTTTTTCGTCAATTTCAAGAATACGATTCAGTCGTTCGGTCGAAAGTGCGATACCACCGTGGATACTTAAAGCGCCACCACTTAAACCCGTACGTCCACCAATGGGAACCACCGGAATGGTATATTCATTCGCCAATATAACTATAGCCGAAATTTCAGCAGCCGAAGCCGGTTTTACCACCACCTGAGGCGGAAATACCAGATCTTCCGTTTCATCATGTCCATAACTATTCCGGGTTTCTTCGTCGGTAAAAACATAAGAAACACCTACAATTCCCTGAAGCTTCTCTATAATTTCCGGATTCATCTTTCTAATTTTACAGTGAAATTACTATTTCTTCTTAATATTTGGAAGGAAATACGCAATAAGTCCGATCAAAGGTAAAAAAGCACAAATATGATACACAAACGTGATACTCGTATGATCGGCCAGATAGCCCAACAGTGCCGATCCCAAACCACCCATTCCGAAGGCAAAACCATAGAATAACCCGGAAACCATTCCGAGTTTTTTAGGTAATAATTCCTGCGCATATACTAAGATTGCCGGGAAAGCCGACGATAGTATCACACCAATGATCATCGATAATACACCGGTCCAAAATAAATCGGCAAAAGGCAACAACAACGTAAACGGTGCCACACCTAAAACCGAAAACCAGATCACATATTTACGCCCGAACTTATCCCCTAACGGTCCGCCTAAAAGTGTTCCGGCCGCCACCGACATCAGGAACAAAAACAAGTGAAACTGCGCATCCTGAACCGATACATGGAATTTGTCCATCAGGTAAAATGTAAAATAACTCGACATACTCGCCGTATAGAAAAACTTTGAAAAGATCAGCAACAGCAGAATCGCGATCGATAGATTTACTTTTCCTTTCGAAAGGTTGTGCAGAATTTCCGGTTCTGTCTTTTTTGATTTTCGCAAGCTCAAATGATCACGGTACCAGAAAGCAATCTTACTCAGCACTGCCATTGCCACGATTGCAAAAATCAGGAACCACAAAATATACTGTTGTGAGTTTGGCACTACAAATAATGCTACTAATAAAGGCCCGATAGCTGTTCCGGCATTTCCACCGATTTGAAAAATGGATTGCGCCAATCCTCGCTTACCGCCGGATGCCAAATACGAAACCCGGGACGATTCCGGATGAAAGATAGACGATCCGATTCCGACTAAAATCACAGCCAGCAATATCATATAAAAACTGGTTGCATACGAAAGGGCAATAATCCCGACAGACGTAAACAACATTCCGTATAATTGCGAAAAGGGTTTCGGATGTTTGTCGGTATAAAAGCCGACAAACGGTTGTAAGATAGAAGCCGCCATCTGATACGAAAAAGTGATCAATCCGATCTGCGTAAACGACAACTGAAAATTATCTTTTAATATAGGATAAGCAGCCGGGATAACCGCCTGCAATAAATCATTTAATAAATGCGCAAAACTGATCGAAAACAGGATCGAATACGCCGTTTTTTGTACCAGTTCCTGTGACTGGTTTGCTTCTAAAGCAATTTCATTGGTTTTCATGGTAAGCTATAACTTTTTAGTCGCAACCGGCACCGGTATAGGTTCCGGGTTAATTTTTCCTTTTTTAGTATTGATATTCAAACGCAGAATAATAACAAAAGCCACTATACCCGCGGCAGCCATTCCGCCCACCATTGGAAACAAGGTTTCGTCGTGTAAAGCACTTACAACCGCCGACAAAATCGCTCCGCATACCATCTGCAAAAATCCGATCAATGCCGAAGCACTCCCTGCATTTTCCGAAAACGGTGCCAAGGCCATCGCCGTACTGTTCGGTACCAATATTCCGAGGCAAAACAGGAAGGTAAACAAGTGCAGAATCAGGATTACAGGGGTAAACAATTGCAGTTGTAATAATGTGATCAACGACAAAGCTACGATCAATAAGGTTCCTCCGGACAGGGTAACAATTTGCAACGAAGTAAATCGTTTTAACAGCAAACGGTTTAGCTGACTTCCGGCGATAAAGCCCATCGCATTAATTCCGAAAACCCAGCCATATTGTGCCTCCGTTAATCCGAAATACTTCATAAATGCAAACGGCGATCCGCTGATATAGGCAAACATTCCCGCCATGGCCGCACTACCGGCAAAAGCGTAGAATAAGAAGGTCTTTTCAAAAAATACGGCTTTATAGTCGCGAATACTGTTGTTAAAATTAAGCGGTTCCGTAGTCCTTTCTTTTATACTTTCCGGCAGATAAAAATACACCGCCAGGGTCAGCAATAATCCGATTATCGCCAGCACATAAAAAATAGACCGCCAGTCGGAAACCGACACCACCCAACCACCGATTGACGGTGCCAGAATCGGAGCCACACCTACGATTAGCATCAGGATGGAAAAGATTTTGGCAATTTCCGAAACCGGAAACAAATCGCGTACTACAGCCCGGCTAACGACCATACCGACGCATCCGCCTAATGCCAACACAACCCGCATGGTGATCAACCAATAAATAGAAGGTGAAAGCGCACAACCGATCGAAGCTGCGATAAACAATAACAACCCAAACAATAAGGGTTTCTTTCGTCCGAATTTATCAATAATCGGTCCGTAAAAAAGCTGACCGATGCTAATTCCTATAAAATAACTGGTAAGCGACAGGGTAACCTGTGCGATATCCGTATGCAGTCCTTTGGCTATGGCCGGAAATGCAGGCAGGTACATATCGATGCTGAAAGGAGCCAGAGCCGATAAACCTGCGAGGATAAAAAGAAGGGTGTATTTTTGTTTAAACGTCATTATATTCGCAGTATCAAGGTGCAAATTTCGACAATCCGCGGCAATAATTTTTCTTAAAAAAAAGCCAAAATATTTTTTATTTCAACAAAGCGACATACATTTGTAATACATTTTATTACAGTTATGATTACCGGTAAGTTTGCCATCACCACACATATACTAACGCTCTTAGCAAAATTCCCAGACGAATACATGGCTTCGGACTATATCGCCGGCAGCCTGAACATTCATCCGGTGTTGGTTCGCAAAGAAATTGCCAACCTTAAAAAACACCATTTGGTAGAAAGCAAAGAGGGAAAAAATGGCGGAACGAAACTGATCAAATCGGCAGCAACAATCTCAATGGAAGAAGTGTTTAACATGACTTTCGAAAAGATGAGCTTTGGTTTTTCGAAAAACGATCCGAATCCGGAATGTCCGGTTGGCAAACAAATCAACAGTAATCTGACTGCTTTATATGACGACATCAACATCGCGATTGTCAACAAATTGAAGTCCATCTCGCTTGAAGAATTCAGTGAGCGGTTCTGATATTTTTTTACCCAAAACTGTAACAAATTTTATTATATATAAAAATATGAAAATAGCCATTATCGGAGCCACAGGATTTGTAGGTTCTACCCTTTTAGACGAAATCAGCAACCGCAGCCATCAGATTACCGCCATTGCCCGAAATCCGAAAACCACAACCCATACCAACGTAAACTGGGTAAAAGCCGACATTTTTAATGTTTCGGAACTTGCCAACGTATTAGCCGGTCATGACGTAGTGATCAGCGCTTATAATTCCGGATGGACCAATCCGAATATTTACGATGATTTTATCAACGGTTCAAAAGCCATCCAAGAAGCCGTAAAACAATCGGGTGTAAAACGCTATATTGTGATTGGCGGAGCCGGAAGTTTATTTGTGGCTCCTGGTTTACAAGCTGTAGACACACCGGATTTCCCAAAAGAATACCATGCCGGAGCTTCTGCCGCACGCGATTACCTGAACTTTTTAAAAGACGAAAAAGAATTGGATTGGGCCTTTTTTAGTCCGGCATTCGAAATGCATCCGGGTATTACCACCGGAAGAACCGGTAACTATCGTTTAGGTCTGGACAATCCCGTATTTGATGACAATCAGCGTAGTATCTTATCGGTTCAGGATTTGGCCGTAGTTATTGCCGATGAAACCGAAAATCCAAAACACCATCAGGTACGCTTTACAGCCGCTTACTAATTTTCCATCTAATATAACCCAGGGTGCACAATATTCAATTCAACTTGAAGATTGTGCACTTTTTCTTTAATTTTACAGTTCAAAATTATTCCAGTGGCACACAAGAAATCGCATCCTACGGCTCTACATGAAAAAGACGGTATTGAACAACCGGAAATTGTCAGTTCGGCTTCAGTAGCCCAGATCCGGCAATACCGCCGGCAACAACCGACATCGGAACAACTGATCGCCGGGATTTTGAGCGGGGATAAAATTGCCTTGAGTCGTGCCATTACACTGATCGAAAGTACGAGTACCACGCATCTGGAAAAAGCCAATGAAGTCATCAAAGCCTGTTTGCCACATGCCAATAAATCGGTACGTGTTGGAATCACCGGTGTACCGGGTGTTGGAAAAAGTACCTTTATAGAAGCTTTTGGAAAATACCTGACCGGATTGGGTAAAAAAGTAGCTGTATTGGCTGTTGATCCCAGTAGTTCGATTTCCCACGGTAGTATTCTGGGCGATAAAACCCGAATGGAAGAATTGGTAAAAGACGTAAATGCCTATATCCGACCGTCGGCATCCGGAGAAAGCCTTGGCGGTGTAGCGCGCAAAACCCGGGAAACGATCATTCTTTGCGAAGCCTGCGGATTTGATACCATCCTAATCGAAACCGTTGGCGTAGGTCAGAGTGAAACAGCGGTACACAGTATGGTCGATTTCTTCCTGTTACTAAATCTGGCCGGAGCCGGAGACGAACTACAAGGTATCAAACGCGGGATTATGGAAATGGCCGATGCGATTGTGATCAACAAAGCGGACGGAGACAACATCAAACGCGCCCGACTGGCGAAAACCGAATACAATCGGGCATTGCATTTATTTCCGATGAAAAACTCCGGATGGTCACCAAAAGTAACCACCTGTAGTGCTTTAACTCAGGAAGGTATTCCGGACGTTTGGAATACGATTGAAGACTATTTTAAACTCACCCGTGAAAACGGTTATTTTCATCAGAAACGAAAAGAACAAAACCAATACTGGTTATTGGAAACGATTAATGAGCAATTAAAACAACACTTCTATAACCATCCCGACATTCAGATCTTACTGGAAGAAAACAAAAAAGCGGTGCAAAACAATGAAATATCACCGTTTGCAGCCGCTCAGTTATTACTTGACAACTATTTTAAATAGGCTTACTCTTCGTAACGCTCCATCTCACGGTCGTAAAACTCACCGGCAAGCTGGATTAATTTTTCCATTTCGGCTTCCATATCTTCCTCATCCTCATCGTCCAGTTCTTCCAAAAACTCAATCGAGTCATCTTTAAGGTTGATCAAAAAACGAGGGTATTCCAGGTGGATAATAAAAATATCATCCGGAAAATCGGTGTTATCGGCCAGTACAAATTTTGGTAATTCCATATGGTTCTTATTTAATTCTCTTAATTTATAATTTTGGTAACTGCTTTCGCATCATCCAGAAGCAATTTTCGCGTCAGACGGCTAAAGCGAATATACAAAAATATTGCTGCAGTGGTTAATCCGGCTAATAATCCGATCCAGATTCCTTCGCCTCCTAATTTTGTATACAAGCCCAGATAAATCGAAATTGGAAATCCGATTACCCAATACGCGACAAAAGTAATATACATCGGGATTTTCACATCCTGAATGCCACGTAAAGCTCCTAAAACCGCTACCTGTACACCATCCGAAATCTGGAAAACTGCCGCTACAATCAACAATCGGGAAGCAATATGGATCACTTCGGCGGTATCGGCTATATGGGCAGCACTATTCGCATTGACAAAAAGGGCCGGTAATATCTGGTGTAAGCCTACAAACAATAAGGCAAAAATTGTTTCAATGATAATCGCCAACAGGAAAATGGAACGTGCCACTACCTGCAATTTTTTATAATCCTGCATTCCTTTGTAATTTCCAACGCGCACCATTCCGGCTACACTTAAGCCCGAGGCAAACATAAAGGTAAACGAAGCCATACTCAACGCGATCTGATTGGCCGCCTGACTGGTTGTTCCCAATCGGCCGGAAAGCCATACGGCACCGGTAAACAAAGCTACTTCGAAAAACATCTGCATCGAAGACGGCAATCCCAACGCAATAATTTTTTTACTCATCGATTTTTGGATCGATGCTAAACTGAATCCTTCAAAATACGGTTTGAACTTTTCTTTTGTTTTTAGGGCATAATGCATATAAATGAGCATTACAAAACGGGACGATACGGTACCAATAGCCGCTCCGACAATTCCCATTTTGGGGAAAATCCAGATTCCGTAGATCAGGAAATAATTAATGATCAGGTGAACTACATTACAAATCACCGTAGCCCACATGGCATATTTGGTTTCCGATTTCCCATCGGCAAACTGTTTATAGCCCTGGAAAATAATAAGCGGAATCAACGAAAAAGCGACAATATCCAGAAACGGTCGCGCCATTTCCACCACTTCTTCCGGTTGTCCCATAAAACGGATGATCGGTTTTGAAAAATAGATTAGCGTAAACAATGAAATTCCCAATATCGTACACAATACCAGTCCGTGATGGAAAACACTTCTCCCCTTTTCGAGGCTTTTTTCACCGTCGGCTTCCGCGATTAATGGCGTTATGGCCGTAGAAAACCCTACGCCCAGCGACATGGCAATAAATACAAAACTATTCCCCAAAGAAACGGCCGCCAATTCGGTTGGCCCGAGCTTTCCCACCATGATATTATCCACGATAGCCACCAGGGTATGCCCCAGCATTCCCAAAATAATCGGGTAGGCCAATCGCAGGTTATAACCAAACTCTTTTGTGTATACCGACAATCTCATTTTACTCCATTTTTCGGCAAAGGTAAGAACTTGCGACGCCATAGTATCATTAAAAATGGTAATTTTAAGCCCCATTCAAAAACACTATCAAACAACTTAAAATCAATATTTTACACTGATTTAATACAATATTTTATATTAAATTAACATAAAATTAGGCTTTAAAAAATAACAAAATGGCCTGATTGTTGTTAAAATCCATATTGTTAAACATAAAACGTATTAAATATGAAAAATGTTAAAAAGCTTTTAGGACTGACTGCGATAGCTTCAGCACTATTCTTCTCGACAGATTCCCAGGCTCAGACACAGGGATATGAAAAAGGATGGCGTGTAGGGTTCGGACTAAACGGAGGGATTCCGATAAACAGTTCGTACGACTTCAGTTTAGGAGCAGATGCGCGATTGCAATACGATTTAACGCAAAAAACGTCATTGGCCGCCACAACAGGGTATACCCATTTGTTCAGCAAGGAAGCAGACGGTGGTTTTATTCCGGCCAAACTGGGCTTTAAATCCTTTTTAGGAAACCAGATTTATGTTTTGGGTGAAGTCGGTGCCGGTATTGGTGTCAAAGACGGTATGGGAACTTCTTTCCTTTGGGCGCCCGGAATTGGTATTGCAACCAAAAACATCGACATTAGTCTGCGCTATGAAGATTACAACCATTTTAATACCGGACAGGTGTCGCTCCGCCTGGCCTACGGCTTTAAATTATAATAGGAAAATGGTGATATTTTTTTAGCATTAATTCCAAAAATGTTAGGAAAATATCACTATCTTTATAAGTGAATTCTCTGGATAATCAACAACTTATAAATCACTTCTTATGAAAAAAGTAATTCTAGCTGTAGCTTGTATCGCTTTTGCGATGACTTCATGTAAAAAAGAAAACAAAGCCGATAGTGACGGAGCAAACACTGAAAAAAGCAGCACGTCATTGGCAAAAAGTAGTGAAAATGTATTGGATTGGGACGGAACTTATAAAGGTGTAACCCCTTGTGCCGACTGTGACGGTATCGAAACCACCCTTACCCTTAATCGGGATAAAACCTATGTGATGACGACCAAATATCAGGGCAAAGGGAACGACATCCTCCAGGTAACAGGATCCTTCAGCTGGAGTGATGATGGCAGTACGGTCAAACTGGACAATATCAAAGACGGCCCAAATCAGTTTTTGGTAGGTGCCAATCAGTTAACCATGCTGGATATGGAAGGAAAAAAAATAACCGGGGCACTTGCAAAGAAATATGTATTAAACAAAGAAATGAATGCCCCAGAAAATTAAATGAATATGAAAAAAGTAACTTTATCATTACTAACCCTGGCTTTCGTTTCCATAGGATGTAACACTGCTAAAAAAACAACCGCAACCGCTTCATTGGAAGGAACCAAATGGAAATTGGTCGAATTAAATGGAAAACCGGTTTCACAAACCCAAATGGGTAAGGATGTTTACCTGCAACTGGACACCAAAGACCATCGCATTTCAGGTTTTAGTGGTTGTAATGGTTTTGGCGGTACCTATACCCTTAAAGAAGGCAGCCGTATCGAACTTTCACAATTGATGGGTACTCTAATGGCTTGTCCGGATATGGATACCGAAACTGCCTTTTTAAAGGTTCTAAACACCGTGGATAATTACAACCATAACGGTAAAACGTTATATCTGAATAAAGCCCGAATGGCGCCACTGGCGAAATTTGAAGCTGTAAAATAAAAAAACGCCTCCGGGCGTTTTTTTTTGTACTTATTCCTTTTGCAAGGCATCGCGATAAGATGCGATATGCTTTTTAATTTCCGGATCCAATTCCGGTTCTTTAATGTCCGTATATTTTTCCAGTTCGTCCAAAATAGTCTTCGCTACGATATAACGACACGTCTCTTTATTATCAGCTGGAACCACATACCAGGGCGCATGTTTTTTGGATGTATTATTAATAGCTTCTTCATAATACTGCTGGTATTCGTCCCAATGCGCACGCTCTTTTAAATCTCCGGGTGAAAACTTCCAGTTGTGCTCCTCTTTGTCCAGACGTCGTAACAAACGCTGACGCTGCTCTTCCTTACTCAAATGCAGAAAAAACTTTAAAACAATGGTGCCATTTTGGGCGATATGCTTTTCAAAATTATTAATCTGTTCGTAGCGCTTTTGCCAGAAATCGGCCGGAATATCGTCTACCGATTCAATTCCGGGTAAATTTTCATTCAGTATATACTCCGGATGTACACGAGTGACCAGTACATTTTCATATTGCGTACGGTTAAAAACGGAAAACTTTCCTTTTTCCGGCAACGCCATATAATGGCGCCATAAATAATCGTGTTCCAGTTCGGATGAATTGGGCGTTTTAAAACTATGTACCACTACTCCACGGGAATTAAATTCCTTAAAAACTTCCCGAATCAAACTATCTTTTCCGGCGGTATCCATTCCCTGCAAACAAATCAGTACGCCATAGCGATTGTGCGCATACATTTTGTCCTGAAGTTTACTCAGTTTTTCTCTGGTTTTTTCCAATGCTTTCGATTTCTTTTTTTCGGAAGTATCTATATTTAAAGCAGTAGACCAATCGGATAATTTAATGGTACCGTCCACTCTAAAATCATCGCACTTAATAGTTTTCATACGCCTGGGGAATTAGATGTTTCTATAAAAATAAGAATATTTTGACGCATTCGGAAGAATTTTCCGTGGCTTTTTCCCCAACTTTCAAAAATAATGCGGTACTTTGATAGTACTAATTAAGCGCAAAATCATGAATCGATTTACTTTGGAATTATTATTTCAGATCATCGGTGTCGGATCGGCTTCCGGGCTTATTTTCGACCATTCCGTTTTGAATATAATCAGCGATAACAGCTCCTATTTATACGAATACGAAACCAAATCGGCTACGCTCAAACGCCATCCGTTACTGGAAAATCCGGCTGAAAACATCGCAAAAAAAATCAAACCCGATTTTGACGCGATTACTTCATATGCCGACACCTTATATCTTTTCGGATCCGGGTCTACGGCAAACCGAAACAAAATGATCAAAGTAAACGCGAAAACCAAAGAAGTCGTTTCGGTGGTCGATATTTCCGACCTGTATGCCGCCATGCAAACCTTTGCCGAGCTTAGTCCCGAAAATTTTAATATCGAAGGTGTGGCCTATAACGGCAAAAGCTGGTACTTTTTTAACCGTGGTAATGGTACAACCGGAAAAAATATTGTTTTTACGATAGAAGGTAAAAATCTGGTGGATGATTTTAATATTATTTTCAGCGAATTAAAACTACCGAAAATCAAAGGTGTGCGTACCGGTTTTACCGATGCCACGTTGGTTCAGGACAAACTTTATTTTTTGGCCGCGGCCGAAGATACCAATTCTACCTATAACGACGGAGCGGTTTTGGGAAGTGTAATCGGACGAATTGATATCAAAAAAATGAAAATTGATTTTACCCGAACGATAACAGACACTCATAAATTTGAAGGACTAACCTTGTATTCCGATTCTGAAGCAGAAATTTCCTTTTTATTATGCGAAGACAATGATACCGAAAAACTGCAAGCGGATATCTATCGTTTGCGTTTAAAAAAATAAGCCTTTAATCATTATACTATACCAATATCCGTTGTTGTCAACGGATATTTTTTTTGTAATCTGCTAACAGTATAAACAAAAATTAATCTTGGAATACAGCTATTTACAAAAATAATTCTTACATTTATAAGGAACTCTTTCTGATAAAAATTTGTTAATCTCAACAAAAAGCAGGGTCATCCGCATTGGAGTCCTTATTTTTGTAGTTGTTTAAACAACTATTGTTATGGAAACCATTTTTACTACGGAGAATTTATATAACTTATTATCGGGTCGCATTCCGTCGGCCTTTAATCGCGCTTTATTAAACCAGTTTAAAGCCAACGGCATCAACTTAACCAAAGAACAATGGTCTATTTTGGCCGTTCTATGGAAAAAAGACGGTTGTTCCCAACAAGTACTGGCCGACGAAACCTATCGCGACAAACCCAGTATCACCCGTTTAATCGATCATTTGGAAAAAGAAGGCTTAGCCGAACGTCGTCCGGATAAAAAAGATCGTCGCCTGAACCTTATTTACCTAACCGAACAAGGCAAATCACTCGAAGAAGGCGCGATGAAAGTAGTTGATCAAACTGTGAATACAGCCGTGCGCGATATCGATCCGGAAATCATTCAATTGGTAAGAGACACTTTTATTCGGATTTACAATAACCTGGAAACAAAAAAATAAAATGAAAAAACACGTACTACTCACTTTGATTTCACTCTTTTGTCTGGCGGAAGGCTATTCGCAGATAGCGGTTTCGGCTTCACTGGACGATGCGATACAAAAAGCATTGGCAAAGAGCAGTTCGGTAAAAAACAAAGAACTGGAAATCGAAAAACTCAATCTGCAAAAAAAGAGCATCCGGAATAAATACATCCCAACGGTGGAAGCCACGGCCATGTATATGTATTTCGACAATCGGATGACGATAGATTTGCCCACGGTTACGGTTCTCAATTATCCGTTACTGGACGGCAAAACGTCATTTGACAACTATGGAAATATTTTCCATGGCGGTGTTATGGCCAAAACAGTACTCTTTAGTGGACTTCAGATACCAAACGGAGCCAAAGCGATCGAACAAAAAGCCATCGGAACGGCCTACTTAACCGAATCGGAAAAAGACGGTATCGTAAAAGACGTTATCAATACATTTGATCAACTAGCGCTTCTGGACGAAGTAGAACGCCTGATCAACGACAGCCAAAAACGCTTAAATGCCGAGACTTTACGTGTAACCAAAGCCATCGAACAAGGACTGGCGATTCCATATGACCGCGATAAAATAAAACTGGCGACACTGGAACTTACGTCCAAAAGAATCGAAATGGAAGGAAAACGCAAGGTGGTATTTAAAAAAATAAGTTACCTGACCGGTTATTCAAACGAAGAAATCAAAAACGTACAATACGAACTGGCTCCGTATTTGATCAGTCAGAATCTAACAACCGATAACAAACAGGAAATCAAAGCACTCGAATCGTTTAAATCGGCTTACCAATATGCTTTGAAAAAAGAAAAAGGAACCTATCTTCCTACCTTGGGTGCTTTTGGAGGCGTTACCTATTCCAGTTTATTTGATGCAAATGCCACTACACCACCTCTTCCGATATTCGGTCAACCGTTGAATTTAGGACTGAATGAACTCACCATTAGTCAGAACTGGATTATTGGTGCGGCGTTAAAATGGGAAATTTTTAGCGGTTTCGAACGCAAACACAAGGTTCACGAAGCCAAAATCAATATCGAACAGGTTCAAAATCAGATTGACGATACCAAAGAAAAATTACAATTGTTGCTCGAAAACAATTATGCCAATTATACCGTGTTGAATCAGAAAACGGAAATCGCCGATCAACAGGAAAAAGTAGCCCGAAACAATTTGAATCTGGCGATCAAACAATACAAAGAAGGTCTGATCAATATTTCCGAACGCCTGGAAGCCGAAAACGATATGTATAAGGCTTCATTAAACAAAGTCAGTACTCTAATCGAGCAACGTCTGTCGGCCATCGAAACCGTGATCGCAA
>NZ_JASLCE010000024.1 GCF_030146175.1 Flavobacterium sp.
ATTAATCGCCTTAAAAATATCCTGACAAAAAAAGAACACAGAAGACAATTATTTATATTTTTGGCAATACTTAACCTAAAATACAAATGGAATCCCAAAAAATTAAACATTTATTATCCTTTCCTGTAATTGTAGCAGCTTTAGGCTATTTTGTCGACATTTACGATTTACTCCTTTTCGGCATTGTTCGTATTCCCAGTTTAAAAACCCTTGGTCTTGATGTCGATACCGACGGTACGATGATTCTGAATTTCCAGATGGTCGGACTGTTGTTAGGTGGTATACTCTGGGGCATGTTAGGCGACAAAAAAGGACGGCTTTCGGTACTTTTCGGTTCCATACTTGTCTATTCCGTGGCTAATATTTTGTGCGGTTTCCTTCCATTTCTACCCTTTAACGACAAAGCGATGACCTATGCCATTCTGCGTTTTATTGCGGGTGTCGGACTGGCGGGCGAATTGGGCGCCGGAATCACGCTGGTTTCGGAATCATTACCCAAAGAATTACGGGCGATCGGAACTTCCATTGTGGCTGGCTTCGGCCTTTTAGGTGCCGTAGTGGCGCAGCTTACGGTAGAATTGGCCGGTGACTGGACCTATGCCTATTTTATCGGTGGTTCGTTAGGACTGTTTCTGCTTTTTTTACGCGTAGGTGTGATGGAATCCGGCCTATATAAAGACCTTCGGGATACCGATATTCAAAAAGGAAATTTTCTTGGCTTTTTTACCAATCGCAAGCGTTTTATAAAATATGTAAAGTGTATTTCCATTGGATTGCCCACCTGGTTTTGCGTGGGGATTCTGGCGGTAATGGGGAATCAGTTTGCACCATCCTTCGGGATTGGAGAAATTGACCCTGGTAAAGCGATTATGTGGGCGTATGTTGGGATTTCCGTAGGCGATTTTGCCAGCGGGTTGATTTCGCAATTATTGCGTTCGCGGAAAAAGGCCATTTTATATATGATGCTCTTTACGATTGTAGGAATTGTATTGATGCTATACGGCGGAACACGGTCGGAGACTATGTATTACTTTTATTGTGCCTGGCTCGGATTGGGAACCGGCTATTGGGCGATGTTTGTAACGGTGGGTGCCGAGCAGTTCGGAACCAATATCCGCAGTACGGCCGCTACAACGATCCCGAATATGGTTCGCGGTTTGCTTCCGGTGATGTTAATCGCTTTTGATCATTTAAAAGTGCATAACGGGGTAATTGTTTCCGCTTCTATAGTCGGATTGATTGTATTTGCTTTGGCTATTTATTCGACGCTTACGATCGCCGAAACCCATAATAAAGATTTGGATTATACTGAATAAAAAAGCGCCCGGAAGAGGCGCTTTTCATTTTGTTACTTTTTTTTCATTTCGTCTTTGACTTCGGCTTTCGCTTTTTTACCTTCAGCTTTCATCTCAGCTTTCGCTTCTTTGCCTTCGGATTTCATTTCCGCTTTCGCTTTTTTGCCTTCGTGCTTCATTTCTTTTTTAGCAGCATCAGTCTCTTTTTTTACTTCTTTTTTCACTTCCTGAGCCGACATTGCCATGGTAAATAATAATGCCATTCCTAAATAAACTACTTTTTTCATACTGTTTGTTTTTATTGATTAACGAGTATAAATGTAATAGGTATTTTTGTTAAAAAAATATTAAAAATTAAATTATTTAATACTCATAAATAAAAAAAAGCTACCCGAAGATAGCTTTCATTGTTTTATTATTTTGCAATTATTTCTTTTTATGCAGGTATTTTTTGTTTTTGTAGTAGGCCAATGCCACCAACAGCGTTATCAAAGCCATTGAATAATACACGAAGTTTGGTGTTACCACTTTATCTCCTTTGGCATACGAATGCAAACCGGATAAGTAGAAGTTTACTCCAAAATAGGTCATCAAAATGGAATAGAAGGCATAAACACTAACTGCATTATAAATCCATTTACCACGCATAGCCGGAACCAAACGCATGTGGATTACAAAAGCGTATACCATAATACTGATCAATGCCCAGGTTTCTTTCGGATCCCATCCCCAATAACGTCCCCAGCTTTCATTAGCCCATTGTCCACCCAGGAAGTTACCAATCGTTAACATCACCAATCCGACAGTAAGTGCCATTTCGTTGATATAGGTAATCTCCTGAATGTTCAGGTTCATTTTTTCTTTGTTCTTTTCGTTCGTGAACACCATTAGCAATAACGCTACAATTCCCAGAATCATTCCCAGTGTAAACGGACCGTAACTACCTACGATAACCGCCACGTGGATCATCAACCAATACGAGTTTAATACCGGTTGTAAATTGGCGATCGCAGGATCCATCCAACTCCAGTGTGCTACCATCAAGATCATGGCCGCAACAAAGGCTGTAGACGCTACCGTTAATTCCGATTTTCGGCCGAATACCAATCCGAATAGCATGGTCGCCCATCCAACGTAAATCATCGACTCGTAGGCATCACTCCACGGTGCGTGACCGGAAATGTACCAACGGAAGATCAATCCGGCGGTATGCAATACAAATAGTACCGCAATAATCGCATGGCTGATTTTTACCAGTATATTAACCGTTTTATTGGTTTTGAAAATTTTGATGATCACAAAAAGGAACATCAATACTCCGGCATACATATACCAGGAGAATAGCTTTTTGAAAATGTCGTATTTGTTGTACAGGATTTCCGTATCAATTTTTTTGTCGCTTGGACGTACTTTCGATCCGTATTTGATTTGGTAATTTTCCAATCCTTTAAGCAAGCTGTCCGACAGTTTATAATCGCCCGAAATAGCAGCTTTATCGATACTACTCAAATAATACGGAATAACGTTTTTAATAGAATCCAAAGCGGTATGCGTTTGCTCGTTCACTTCCAGGAACGATACCCATTTGTTATTCGGATCGTTCGGAACCGGGAATACTTTTAAAATCTGACCGCTTAACGCCGAATACAACAGGTTTACTTTTTTATCCGCTTCGATAAAATCTTTCTGGAATTGGTTTGGAACCGCAGCTTTATAGGCTTCGTCCAAAACACCAGCCAGTTTGTAATTCCCTCTTTCATCGAAGAAACTTACCAACGGAGCATATTTTTCGCCCAACGACACTCCGATTAATTTATGGATACTGTCGTTGTCTTTTTTCATATAGATCAACGGAACATTATACCATACCTGCGGGAATTGTGTCATCGACAGGAACGCCTGATCGGAGTTCATTCCTTTATAATGATCCTGTTTGCTTACTTTTCGCAATAGTTCGGATGAAAACGTATTGATAGGCTTCATACGTCCACCCTGATCCTGAATTACCAATCGGCCAAATTTTGCTGCTTCTTCGTCGCTTACCTTATATTTGGTTAGTAAAGAGTCGATTTGTTTTGGCGTTGGCATCTGATGTTGGTGGTTGTTTTGCGCAAAACCGCTAAACGATAGCAATAGCGCAATAACCGGTAGTAATTTTGCTTTTTTCGTACGCACTTTTTCCAGTTTCTTTTTCAGATCGCCAAATCGGCTGTTTTTATCAAATAAGATCGCTATAAGTCCAACATACAATAAGAAATAACCCAAATAGGTCATATTGGTTCCCCACGAATCGTGGTTTACCGATAACACGGTTCCCTTTTCGTCCGGATCGAATGACGACTGGAAGAAGCGGAATCCTTTATAGTCCAAAATGTGATTCATATAAATACGTTCATCGCGTTGTTCCGCACCATCGAGTACGGTTACTTTACTTTCAAAAGACGAGTAGCTTTTTTCCGTTCCCGGGTATTTTTCGGCTACGAAATCATTTAAACGGATTTTAAATGGCGTTTCATAAACTTTACTTCCGTACATCATGGTAAACTCCAGATTCCCCAGTTTAAAGGAATTCGGCACACCCATTTTTCCTCTGGCACCCAATAGGGTTACTTCATGTTCTTCGCCTCCAACGGTTACGGTTAACACCAAAGCATCGTCGGATTTATCGTCTTTAAAATCGTTGTTCGATTCGAAGGCCACAACACCTTTTATGGCCGGTTCCGGTAGTACAAATTGCGTACCGCCCATATTATACAGGGAACGGAACATCAAGTCCTGAACCATATCTTTCGCAACATCGCCTTTCATCTGGTCGGCCATTCGCATAAAGTTTCCTTCAAATGGTGATTTTATCGAATATTTATCGCCTTCTTTGATGATATTAATCGCACCGTCGGTTGGTTTGTTAAACGCAAACAATACGTTGTGGATGTTTTGTACTTCCCCTTCTTTCAGGTAATGCTCGTGACGGGTTCCGTCGCCGGATTCCACGAGTTTTAAAAACAATGTCCCTTTTTCACTTGGTTTGATCACCTCTTTGGCGCCCATTACAAAGTCTTTATAACGGATTTCAAATGGCGTTTCATTAAACTTTTTGGAAATGGTAAAGTCGTTATTCGTCACCGGTGAGAACAAAGCTCTTTGTTCAAAGGTTCTTCTACGCATTTCGCCTTGGTAATCACCATCTACAAAAACAGTCAGATACGTTCTGTCTGAAAAAATCTGATTGGAACTTTCGCCTTCGCGGATTGGCATCACACCTTCATAACTGATATAACGGGTGATAAAGGCTCCCAAAATGATAAAAATAAAAGACAAATGCAGCAATAGCGTAGCCCATTTCTCTTTTTTATGCAATTGGTAGCGTTTGATATTTCCAAAAAAGTTGATCAGGAAGATCGCCATAATACCTTCGAACCATTTCGTATTGTAAATCAGAATACGGGCTGTCGTGGTATTATAATCGTTTTCGATAAACGTTCCTACGGCCATCGCTGCTGCAAAGAAAATAAACAGGAAAGCCATTAAACGCGTGGAGAACAAAAATGAGACTATTTTTTTACCCATGGTGATTGGATTTGTTTTTTTATAAATTGTCGCAAAAGTACTTAAAAACAAACTCCTATTAACGCTTTTTAACGTAATATTTAACAGCTGTTAAAATTGATAAACCTTTCTTAAAACGGGCATTTTTGTCCTTTTTTTTTTATATCGGTGACCGTCCTGCGGAAAAGTTAAGTTAACATCCGGTTGTGTATTGGTTTACCTTCCTAACCTATTCTTAAACATTCTGTTACACCGATTTATTTTTAAGTTAATACTACCCTAACCTGAAACCTTCACTTTTGTACCCAACCAAAACAACATACATGACACAATTTTACACTTCTAAAAAGAACCTGTTACGCCTGTTCCTTTTTATGGGATCGACCTTTACCTGGGGACAGACACAGCAAATTCACTACTGGAATTTTAATGCACTTCCATCCGGAACGTTAACAACCGTAGCTCCCGATGCTTCATTAATTCCAACCGGAACGCAGATTACCTATCCCGGAACCGGTGCCGGATATATGGACAATGTGGCCGGATCGGCATTGAACGCGCAAAACGGTGATGCAGCCGGATTGGGTTTACGTCCGAGAAATCCGAGTAACACCCGCGCACTACTGGTTGCCGCACCCACTACCGGATATCAGAATATCATCATTAAATTTGCGACGACTCGTACCACACAAGGTGCTTCGTCTCAAAACTATTCGTATACGTTAAACGGAACCGATTTTATCACTACCGGATTGGCCGTAACCACCTATTCTCCTCAAACCGAACCTACCTATGAAGTGGTAACCCTTGATTTCTCCGGAATCGCAGGTGCCGCCAACAACCCTAATTTTGCCCTGAAAATTGAATTCGGAGGTAGCACAGCTGCCGGTTCAAGCGGAAATAACCGTTTTGATAATCTTACCATTACCGGTTCTACTGCCGGCGGTAATGACACAACGCCTCCGCTAGCGTCTTTTAATCCAACGCATAATGCGACTAACGTAGCCATCAATACACAGCCTACAATTTCGTTTAATGAAGATGTCCGTCTGATTGACAATTCGCCTATTACCAATACCAATGTGGATGCTTTAGTACAAGTACGCCAAGGGAGTATTACAGGGGCTACTGTACCATTTGACGCTACTTTTAACAACAACACGATTACGATCAACCCGACACAGCCGTTTAATAACAGTACTACCTATTTTGTATTCTTATTACCGAATCTGATCGAAGATATGCATGATAATGCCATAACATATAGTTCTGCAGTTCAGTTTTCGACGGTAGCTTTCGATACTAAAATTGCGATGGCTTCCAATTTTGTAACGGTAAACGAAAATCACGGTACGCTATCATTCAACCTAAATCTAACCAATCCTGCTAATGCATCGGTTGATTTAGTAGTAAAGGCGGCTCCGTTCAGTACAGCCGATCAAAATGACTTTACATTACAAACCCAAACCTTACATTTTACAGCGGGTAGTAACGCAACTCAAACCATTTCGATTCCGATTATCGACGATACACAGGAAGAACAGCATGCCGAATATTTTGTACTAAGCCTTGAAAACCCGGTTGGTTTAACGATCAACGGAAATCCAATGGCTACCGTATATATCAAGGATAACGACCGCCAGGCGCCTAGTCCGAATCACGATATCCAACTGGACTATATCGGAAGTTTCGATCCTTCCGGAGCAAGTACCAGTTCTTGCGAGATCATCGTACACGATCCGGCTACGCAACGTCTTTTTACCATCAGTGCTATTTCCGACAAGCTGGAAATCATCGACTTTTCGAATCCGGCCAATTTAACGGTAATCAACTCCATCAATATGGCTTCGTATGGTGGTATTACCAGTGTAGCTGTTAAAAACGGAGTGGTAGCCGTTGCTTCGCCAAATGCCAACGAACAACTAAACGGATCGGTGGTATTTTTCGACACCAATGGGACGTTCTTAAAACAAGTAACCGTAGGGGCGCTACCCGATATGGTAACGTTTACACCGGACGGAACAAAAGTGCTAACCGCCAACGAAGGACAACCGAATGATGCCTATACCGTAGATCCGGAAGGTTCGGTTTCCATTATCGATATTTCCGGTGGAATCGCTTCTTTAACGCAAGCTAATGTCACTACGGCTTCATTTACCGCTTTTAATGCGCAGGAAGCTGCTCTTATCGCTTCAGGTGTACGTAAAACTAAAAGTACCAGTACACTGGCGCAGGATTTGGAACCGGAATACATCACCATTCGTCCCGATTCTCAAAAAGCATGGGTAACCCTTCAGGAAAATAACGCCATTGCCGAAATTGATTTGGTAACTAAAACCATTTCCGACATTTGGGCTTTAGGCACAAAAGATATCAGTCTGCCGGGTAACGGTATGGATATTTCCGATAATAACAACGAAGTATTGATTGCCAACTGGCCAATCCAGGCGTATTATATTCCGGATGCCGTAGCAAACTACACCGTAAACGGAACAACCTACCTGGTTATGGCCAACGAAGGTGATGAAAAAGAATATGCCGGTTTAACCGAAAGAACTACGGTTGGTGCCAATACCTACACTTTAGATCCTGCTATTTTCCCGAATGCCTCGGTTTTAAAACAAAACCACAACGCCGGAAGACTACGTGTAACCAATCTTAACGGAAATACCGATGCGGATGCCGATTTTGAAGAAATCAAAATTTTAGGTTCCCGTTCGTTCTCCATCTTTAATGCCGATACGAAAGCGATCGTATTTGACAGTGGCGACGATTTCGAGATGTATACCGCTATGACACCATCTATCAGTCCGATTTTTAATGCCGACCACGGTGATAACGTTAAAAAAGGAAGAAGCCGTGCCAAAGGTCCGGAGCCGGAAGGTGTTACGCTAACGCAAATTGCCGGGAAAACCTTCGCTTTTATCACGCTGGAGCGCGTTGGTGGTGTGATGGTTTATGATGTGACCAATCCGAACGATGTAAAATTCGTAGACTATAAAAACAGTCGTAGCACATCGGCTTATTCCGGAGATTTTGGTCCGGAAGGCGTTACCTTTATCAAAGCTGCCGATAGTCCGAACAATAAAAATTATGTAGCCGTTGCTAACGAAATCAGTGGTACGATTAGTATGTATGAAGTCAATACCGCAAATCTAACCAACGATGATTATGTACAGGCTCCAAAAACCTTTGCTGTTTTCCCGAATCCATCTACCAAAGGTGTGGTTTATTTTAACCGTATGGCCAGCTATTCGCTATATGATTTGACTGGAAAATTAATCCAGTCGGAGAAAAATGCACTGTTGATCAACACATCAAAACTGACGGCAGGTATTTATCTGATCAAGACGGATGAAGGCCTTACTCAAAAACTGGTTGTTAAGTAGTTTATTATATTTTTAGGAAGAAAGCCGGGTTGGATTCGCCTCCAATCCGGTTTTTGATTTTTGGGCGTTAAATATATCCCAAACCCGGTTTTACGGTAAGCATTTTCATAAATTTGAGAAAACATTTACCATGAACCGGTTCCATTCCATTACCGAAAAGTTACACATTCAATATCCAATCGTTCAGGCTCCGATGTTAGGCGTAACCACTCCCGAGATGGTTGCCGCAATTGCCAATGAAGGCGGATTGGGATCACTTCCCGTTGGCGGTTTATCGCCTGAAAAAACAACCGAATTAATCCGAAGAACCAAACAACTCTCCCAACGTCCGTTTGCCGTCAATCTGTTTGCGCATACAATCCCGGAAGTAAATCGGGATCAGGCTGCGCAAATGCAGGATTTCCTGATCGGACTTGGCCAAAAAAACGGGTTGGAATTCCCGGAGTTAGCTTTGGACACACTCACTTTTTATTCCTACAAAGCACAAATCGATATTCTGATTGCGGAACAAATCCCTATTGTTAGTTTTACGTTCGGGATTCCGGATGATGAAAGTCTGCAAAAATTAAAAGCCAACGGTACGGTTTTAATCGGAACGGCAACCTGTTTGGAAGAGGCACTTCTATTAGACAAAAAAGGCATTGATATGATTACCGCTCAGGGTATTGAAGCCGGCGGTCATCGCGGTACTTTCCTCGAGGATATTCCGTTACCACAAGTTGGTGTACTGGCATTGGTTCCGCAAATTGTAAATCGTATCGGTAAACCGGTTTTAGCATCCGGAGCGATCAACGATAGAAAAACCATTAAAGCGGCTTTTGCTATGGGCGCTTCCGCAGTGCAAATTGGAACGGCTTTTATTGCCACAACCGAAAGTCTGGCGATACCGGCTTATCAGCAGGCGGTTTTGGCAGCAAAAGATACCGATAGTCAACTTACCCGTGCATTTTCCGGACGATGGGCTCGTGGTTTGCAAAATCAATTTATGACCGAAGTGGAGCATTCCGGTTTCACACCACTTCCCTATCCGATACAAAATAGTCTGACGACCGCATTGCGCCAAAAAGCCCAACAACAAAACAAAGGTGATTTTACCAATCTATGGTCGGGACAATCCGCCCCTAAAATCCATTTACCGGATTGTGCCGCAATTTTCCGGGAACTGATTCGACAGGCTGAATTAACATACTAAAACACCTGACAGGTTTTCGAAACCTGTCAGGTGTCTATCCAAAGAATATTCTTTTTTAAATGCATATTTTCAATCTGATAGCAAATAGAAACACCTTCCTTATCTGTTTTATTCTTCAAAGTAAAAATACACCCTAAAAGAAAACACCTGACAGGTTTTCAAAACCTGTCAGGTGTCTCTTCATATGAGTATTCTTTTTAAATACCTATTTCAATCTGGAAGCGAACATACCAGTTATTTTTTGTCGATCCGTCGTTAAAACTCAGACGATCGTAGGTAAACTCCGTTTGCAATTTAAAGGCATGCTCCCAAAGGTATTTCGTTACACCAAGAGTGTATTCGTTCGTATTTGGTGTAAACGCAGCGATATCTTTATTCGCTTTTTGCGTTGAAAAACGTCCGATAATTTCATAATTCGTTGGAAACGTATAACTCAACTGATAGTCCATTCCGTGACCAACATAAGCATAATTTGTTAAGGTCGGATCCAACGGATCAACAGCCACCGGATTGTGTGATGCACGGGACATATAGGTCGCCATAGCAGCCCAACCGTTGTATTTAAACATCGCATCCGCAAAAAAGGAACGCAAGGTTTTTTGCTGGTACAAATCGTCTCCTAACTGACCTTGGGTTCGTCTGGCGTTATTGTTTTGATGATAAGCACCCGAAAACAATAATTTGGGTGTTTTTTCGCGGGCAAGATCGCCTTCAAAATTCGATCCGTCTTTCGTGAACGATCCTAATGGAAATAATTCGATCTTACCGGTTAAAGCCACACCATTATCCGGGCTTTTGGTCCAGTTACGACCTTCACCAGTAGTAACAGCCGCTTTTAAATTATAGGAAAACCGGTCTTTTTGCTCATTCAGATAATACGCCTGAAGTCCAAAATCACGGTCGATATTAAACTTGGCATTGTTAATCGAACGATCAGTTAACTGTAACGCTCCCGATGAATTGACCCGTTGACGGTTCCCCGGTAATTTTGTTTGTCCGAAAGTAAAACTCCAGTTTCGGTTTGGTCGGTAAATAACCGCCGCATCCCGGATAATATTGATGTTTTCCCCATCGTGGATTTCGCCTACATCGCCCGGTGCAAATGATAATTGCAACACATACAGAAAATGCGGGTTTCCGACATAACCGTCGAAACGCAAACGCAAACGACGAATCTGTCCGTCATACGCATCGTCTTCACCTTCATTTTTGATAAATCCGATACGGTTTTGCATCCGGAAACGAATATTTAACTGGAAAAGACTGTCGGCAGAAGTAATTCCAAGCCCCTTACCGTAGCTGTAATAGGGTAATGCCGCTAATTTTAAATCGTTATCTTTGGTGCTAATCTTAATGTCCTGCGCCTGTAATACAGCTGCGACGAACAGTAAAACAAAAGTTAGTTGTATTCTCATGTTAGTGTTGTGTTATCTGAGAGCAAAACTAATGTTATTTATCCGCTGACGATATTAAGATAATGTTACCTTTGCGAAAAATTAATGTTATGCAAAATAATTATATAGGATACCACTTCTCTGTGGAACCCAAAGAGTTAGGTTCTGAAATTTTAATCGCTGAACTGGGAGAAACGGCTTTCGAAAGTTTTATCGAAACCGAAAACGGGCTGTCCGCTTACGTTCAAAAAGAGCTGTGGAATGAAAATATCCTGGATGATATACAGATTTTACATTCTGAGGAATTTACTATTTCTTATACCATAGAAGAGATCGAACAGGTAAACTGGAATGAAGAATGGGAAAAGAATTTTGAGCCGATCGACATTGACGGTATTTGCCAGATTCGCGCCCCTTTCCACGAAAAAAATGAGGCACAATACGATATCGTAATCGAGCCAAAAATGAGTTTTGGAACCGGTCATCACGAGACGACTTTTATGATGGCACAACACTTATTGGAAACCGATGTAACCGGCATGAAAACCCTTGATATGGGATGTGGTACGGCAATTTTGGCGATTTTAGCCGAAATGCGTGGCGCACAACCCATCGATGCTATTGATATCGACAACTGGTGTTATCTGAATTCGATCGAGAATGCCGAACGAAATAATTGTAAGCATATCACGGTTTACGAAGGCGATGCTGCTTTATTGGTGGATCAGCAATACGATTTGATCATCGCGAATATTAACCGTAATATTTTACTAAACGATATGCAGGCTTATGTAAACCGTCTGAATAAAGGCGGTATTCTATTGTTAAGTGGTTTTTATGAAGAGGATATTCCGTTTATCGATGCATCCTGTACCGAAAAAGGACTGACGTATGTTAAAAAGTTCCAAAAGAACAATTGGGTATCTCTAAAATATGTAAATTAGCTAAAAAATTAAACTAAGCTTCTGATTATGAGTACCCAGGAAAAAGTTTTAGAAAGCGTATCGGTTGAAGAGCTGATTTCATTAAATAATGAAATTGTACTGTTTAACGACGATGTAAACACTTTCGATCACGTAATAGACACTTTAATCCGCGTTTGCGACCATACCTCCGAACAAGCCGAGCAATGTGCCATTTTGGTGCATTATACCGGAAAATGTACGGTAAAAACCGGTTCGTATACCGACCTGAAACCGCAGTGTTCGTCATTGCTGGATGCCGGTTTAAGCGCTGAAATTCAATAAAAAAAGTCCCGATAAATCGGGACTTTTTTATTTACAAACCCGCTCTTAATGCGGCAGTATATCTTTTAACAATCCGTAGATATAAGTTCCTAAAAGCGCACCGAGTAAAATCACACCGGCACCCCAAAATCCGGCTCCTAACAAAATAAAAATCGGTCCCGGACACGAACCAACCATCGCCCAGCCCAATCCAAACAACGTACCGCCAATAATATAACGGGCAAATCCTTTTTCTTTGGGTTCGATCGCAATGGGCGCACCGGTATAATCTTTTAGGTTTTTACGTTTGATCAACTGAACACCAATCAAGCCGGTCATCACCGCAACCATAATAATCCCGAACATATGGAACGACTGGAACTGGAACATTTCGTAAATACGATACCAGGATACCGCCTCTGATTTGGTTAGCACGATTCCGAATACAAAACCAACCAGTATAAATTTGATATATTTCATCTTATCTGAAAATTAAAGGTAATAGAAAATGGGACATGATCAATCCGCCGATAAAAAAACCGATTACGGCGATCAGCGAAGGCAACTGTAAATTACTTAACCCGGAAATAGCGTGTCCGGACGTACATCCGCCGGCATAACGCGTTCCAAATCCAATCAGCAACCCTCCGGCTAATAAAATGATAAAGGTTTTCGGATTTTTTAAGGCTTCAAAACCCATTAACGAATCCGGAGCCAGTTTCCCTTCCGGTGCTTCGATATGCATCGTTGCCAATTGTTCTATTGTTGTCGGATTCAGGTTTACGCCACTTCCGTCACTTAAAAAGTGAACCGCTACAAAACCGCCCAGCATGGCTCCAAAAACCACCGCCAGATTCCAACGTTGCGCTTTCCAGTCAAATCGGAAAAAATCGGCAAAACGACCCGCTCCGGCAATACTGCATAAGGTTCGTAAATTAGAGGACATTCCGAATGCTTTGCCAAAATAAAGTAGCGCCAGCATCACCATTCCGATCAAAAAGCCCGATATATACCAGGGCCAGGTTCCATAAATTACTTCCATAAAAAACTGATTTAGGGCAAAAGTACTTATTCGACCAGTATTTTGTGTAACATTGATTACATAATTTTCCGCAAACAAAATATTCTGCTACCTTTGAAACCATAAATTTACCCGCAGATGAAAAAGTTTTTTACCGAAATAAAATGGAGTATTATTTTTTCCGTAGCCACTGTTTTATGGCTGTTTTTAGAGAAAATTGCCGGCTTTCACGACGAAAAGATCAGTAGTTATTTCTATATCAGTTTGCTGTTCGGAATCGTATACATTATTGTTTATACGCTGGCATTAAAAGAAAAAAAGACAACTTTTTACAACGGTACCATCACCTACAAACAGGCGTTTATTTCGGGGGCTATTCTGACGTTACTCATCGCTGCAATAAGTCCGCTGGTACAAACGTTTTTCCATGAGGTGATTTCTCCGGATTTTTTCGACAATGCTATCGCGAATGTGATCAAAACCAAACCGGGTAATAAGGAATTTGCAACGGGTTATTTTAACCTTCAGAGCTTTATTTCACAAGGATTTTTAAACATCCTGTCTTTAGGAATTATACTATCGGCAATTGCCGCTTATTTTATTCAGACCAAAAACCGAAATTAATTATGAAAAAAACAGCTTTTGCCCTGCTATTACTGGCGTTGTCGGTTTCTTCCTGTATCAGCACCAAATCGACCATTAAAAATATAGACGAAACCGCTTCCCGCCCTATTCTTCGCGGGGATTATTATCTGCTGACCGAATATAGCGATAACGCCAAATACGGATATGATTCGGACTATCCGATCAATATCGGGTTTGTAGCGGAATCGCAGGAACAAAATAATGTGACGTACTTTTTTAACGGATTGGAAGGTCCTGACGGGCAAAAATTAAGCTTCGAAAAAACCGGAACCTGTTGTCCGTTTCCAACGAAACACAACCGTGTAGGTGCCGGAATGCTGGCGCAATATACCGTAAGCTGGGAAGGTCTGGCAAAACCTATCGTACTTTACTTTAACACTTTCGAAAAAGGCAAAATAATGTGTCCTAAAGGTTTATCCATTAAGAAAAACCCATCCCGAACACACTAATTTTAAGAATACTATAAGAAATCGCATCCTTCCAAAACGTTTTTTGGAAGGATTTTTGTTGTATATTTGTTTCACTTTTTAAGAATCCATTATGAACTTATCCAATATACCGCAAATCAAACATACTGATAGCGGAAATTTCTTTTTATTGGCCGGACCTTGTGCCATTGAAGGCGAGGAAATGGCCATGCGAATTGCCGAAAAATTAGTAGGCATCACCGACAAACTTGCCATTCCTTATGTGTTTAAAGGCTCGTTTAAAAAGGCTAACCGTTCCCGAATCGATAGTTTTACCGGTATCGGAGATGAAAAAGCCCTGAAAATACTTCAAAAGGTATCTAAAGAATTTGGCGTACCAACCGTTACTGATATTCACGAAAACCACGATGCTGAATTGGCTGCCGAATATGTGGACATTCTTCAGATTCCTGCGTTTTTAGTACGTCAGACGGATCTTGTGGTGGCTGCGGCGCAAACTGGAAAAACCGTAAACCTGAAAAAAGGTCAGTTTATGAGTCCGGAAAGTATGAAACACGCCGTACAAAAAGTATTGGACTGCCAAAACGAAAACGTGATGCTAACCGATCGCGGAACCATGTTTGGTTATCAGGATATGATTGTGGATTACCGAGGAATCCCAACCATGCAACAATTTGCTACGACAGTACTCGATGTGACCCATTCGCTACAGCAACCCAACCAGTCGGCCGGCGTTACCGGTGGTCGTCCGGATATGATCGAAACGGTTGCCAAAGCCGGAATCGCAGTTGGTGTAGACGGTATTTTTATCGAAACCCACTTCGACCCTGCTAATGCGAAAAGCGACGGTGCCAATATGCTACACCTGGATTATTTTGAAGGGCTGATGCAAAAACTGGTAGCGATCCGTAAAACTGTAAATTCATTTTAATTTTTACTATCGATAATGAAACATCCATTTTTAATGGCTGTGCTAACTTTTTGTGTTTTTTCACAGTACACCTTTGCTCAGGAAGAAGCAATCACACCTGAAAAATACACGGCTCACAACAAAGGTAAGTTTTACGTTTTCTGGGGCGGAAACCGCGCAAATTTCACCAATTCGGACATCCATTTTCAAGGTGCCGATTACGATTTTACACTGCACGATGTTGCGGCTCAGGACAAACCCAAAGGATGGCATATTGACTATATCAACCCGGGACGAATGACGATTCCACAAACCAATCTGCGTGTTGGTTATTTTATCACCGACAAATACAATATTTCAATTGGTGTGGATCATATGAAATATGTAATGCAACAGGATCAGCGGGCGCGTATTTCCGGTACGTATCCGGCAGAATACAACAACACGGTCGTGAGCAATGGAATGGTTGATTTAACCGATGAGAGTTTCCTTACTTTCGAGCATACCGACGGATTAAACTATATCAACACGGAATTTTCCCGTGTGGACGATATTTCAAAATGGTTTGGAATTACCGATACCGACGTATTTCAGATCAATGTAACCGAAGGTGTTGGTGGTGGTGTTTTATTCCCTAAAACCAATGCAAAATTGTTTAATAAAGAACGTCATGACGATTTCCATATTTCCGGATTCGGACTTTCGGCCAAAGCCGGACTTAACCTGACTTTCTTTAAACACTTCTTTATTCAGGCCGAATTAAAAGGTGGTTATATCAACATGAACGACATCAAAACGACGTATAGCAACGACGATAAAGCGTCACAGCATTTTATGTTTTTACAACGTGTGATTGCTTTTGGTGGTATTTTCAGAATATAATTTAAAAGAGAAAAGACGCTAGACAAAAGATATTAGACAAAAAAAGGCTCCGTTTGGAGCCTTTTTTTATGGATATAACGCCATAGCTTCTTTGATCAAATCCGTTAATACAATCGGATCTATTTCTTCCAGCGATTGGTAACGCAGTGATTTCATCGTATTTCGTCCTTCCGACACCAATAGCTCCTGATGTTGCACAAGCTTAAAACCTCTCGAAAAACCCAGATCGACATACTGTCGTTTATGACTCGCATTCAGAAAACAAAATGGCCTTCCTTTATAATACATATGCGGAACTTTCCACTTGTATTCCAAATGATACGAGGTTTCCAATGTTGTTTCTAAAACGGCCAACAGGTGCAATAATATCGAACGATACGGCTCCGGCTGGTTGATAATATAGACGTCGGCTGGTTTCATATTTACAGTTGTTGCTCTTCGGTAGAACTATTTTGTGTTTTATTTTTTGCCTTACGGATCAAACGTCGTCCGTAGCGGATTAGCAAAAAGTCGGCTACAGCCAATACAATCATGGCGACAATAATCCCCATATAGTATACAATCAGAAAACTGGGTTTCTCCCCTTTCAGATGTTCCGTATACGATGTAACACCGATAAGTGCCATCAGGAGATACACTCCGAACAATATCCCTATGATAACCAGTAAATAACCTACTATACGCATCGTTTTAAATCTTTTTACAAACATATCACTTGTTTTGGTAATTTCCGATCAATCTTTTATCAGATTTATTTTCTTAAAAAAATTGCTGGTTTCAAAAAATATCACTTACTTTGTTTTTCAAAGTACTTTTAAATGGATACAAATAATTATTTACAGGATTTAAAAGACATCAAGGACTTGATGAATAAATCGACACAGTTTATCTCATTGAGCGGTCTTTCCGGCGTTTTGGCCGGTGTGTATGCTTTGATTGGCGCCTTTGTGGCACAGTATCTGATCCGTACCAACACCGATGCCTATGTTTCCGTGAACAGTTCCCTGTTCCAGCAACTTGTTTTGGTTGCGCTGGCGGTACTCGTTTTTTCTTTAATCACGGCGTATATCTTCACCGTTAATAAAGCCAAAAAAACAGGCGAAAAAGTATGGAACTCCTCTTCCAAAAGACTATTGATCAACTTTTTTATTCCACTGGTAACCGGTGGGATTCTGACCTTGCTATTATTTGAAAAAAGCTATTACGATCTGATCGTTCCCACTACCCTTATTTTTTACGGTATGGCTTGTCTAAACGCCAGTAAATACACCTTACGGGATGTGCGTTATCTTGGGATTACCGAAATCATTTTAGGATTATTATCCGTAGTATTTTCCAATTATGGTTTGTACTTTTGGGCACTTGGATTCGGAATCTGCCATATCCTCTACGGTACTGTGATGCATTATAAATACGACCGAAAATAATTGTTTTGAAAAGTCTGATCGAAAATATCAATAAAGCGTTTGACCATCGGATCCGTCTGGGCATTATGTCCATACTGATGGTCAACGAGTACGCCGACTTTACGACGCTTAAAGAACTTCTAGGCGTGACAGACGGCAATCTGGCGAGTCATTCCAAAGCGCTTGAAAGTGAAAACTATATCGTTATTGAAAAACAGTTTATCGGGAAAAAACCCAATACCCGCTATATCGCAACTCAGGAGGGCCGAAAAGCCTTTCAGGAACATATTGACGCTCTTGAAAAATTAATCCAAAAACACTAACGCTATTTTTTTGCCTTTTAACTTTGAAATTCAAAGTACTTTTAAATATGAAAGATAAATTATTTGAACTGTTTTACACACTTTCCAAATTACCGTATCAGCACTTTTTTAAAAAGAATGCACCATGGAACGTTACCAAAGAGGAACTACTCTCCTATCCCGAAAAAACACTAGGAAACGACCTCGGAATATTTTTAACTGCAAATCATTTTACAATGGAACCCAAACTGGAAGACCACGATGTGATGCACATTCTCACCGGAATCGGAACGTCTGTAAAAGAAGAAATCGCAATGCAATGCTACCTACTCGGCAACGGAAAAAGAAGTGCCTATCTGTTTATGGTAGTACTAATCGGAACACTATTTTATTGCTTCGAATTAGCATTCTTCCACTCGTATTACAAACGAGGCCGCAAAGCATTGGCCTTTCATTACCTCGACTATTCGAAACTCTTATTACAACCAACCGAAAACATTCGAAAAACTTTTAAAATTCAATAACCTTAAATCAAATCAACATGGACCATCAATCTGAAAAAGACACTTCCAGACCGGAAGTAAACCTCCCAAAAATGCCGACTCCTTTTTTCCAAACGCCAACGGTCAAAATGATCATGATTGGCTTTCTGACGCTGTTTTTACTAATACCGCTACAATTTGTCAAAGATTTAATTTCGGAACGTTCACAGCGGAAAAATGAGGTGATTAAAGAAGTGAGTGAAAAATGGGGTAGCAGCGTTTATTTTTACGGACCTATTTTAAAAGTACCGTATACCGAAGCCAATAGCCAAACCTATAAATATGCTTATCTGTTTCCGGAAAAACTGGAAAATCAGACGACAGTCGAAACCAAACCGTTAAACCGGAATATTTATAACGCCACGGTTTACACGGCCGAAATGAATTTTAAAGGCTCCTATGTAAAACCCGATTTTGACATACAGAATATTCCGGCAGGAAACATACATTGGGACAAAGCGACCATCCTGATTCAGACCACCAATCTGAAGAGTATTAAAGATCAAGTCGACATTACATTTGGTGGCAAACCGTATACCTTCGAACCGATCTACAATAGCAATTCCGGTTATGAAGCACTGGAAACCGCTCCTATCAATATGGCAGGCGCAACTTTTCCAACTTCTTTTGATTTTAAAATCAAATACGATGGTAGTCAGCTGATCAAAATTGTACCGATTGGAAAAACGACGGAAATGAGTATGAAATCAAACTGGCATAGCCCGGGCTTTACCGGAAATTTCCTTCCGAACGATAAAACAAAAGTGATTTCAGATGATGGTTTTCAGGCCAAATGGAAAGTACTGCATATCAACAGAGCGTTTTCGCAGCAATATTTTAATACTCTACCGGATCTGAGTAAATATGCCTTTGGGGTTAATTTTATTGTGCCTGTTGACGAATATCAAAAAAATGAACGCGTATCCAAATACGGCTTCCTGGTGATCGGTCTTACGTTCCTGACATTTTTCCTGATTCAGTCCATCAGTAAAATCCGTATTCATATTTTCCAGTATTGTATGATCGGTATTGCGCTGGTATTGTTCTATACGTTGCTTATCGCAATAACCGAGCACAGTAGTTTCCACCTGGCCTATATTCTTTCCGGTCTCGCAGTTGTTCTGATGATCAGTCTATATTCGTTTTCCATTCTGAAGAATCCTAAATTCCCTTTACTTATCGGTACGTCGCTATCGGCTTTGTATCTGTTTATTTATATTATTATTCAAATGGAGAATTATGCCCTTCTTGTAGGCAGTATCGGTTTGTTTATCATCCTTGGACTTGTGATGTACCTTTCCCGAAAAATCGACTGGAACAGCAATTAATCCTATAAAAAAAGTCCCGATTTTGTCGGGACTTTACTTTTATTTATTGTTTTGCTTTTGGCGCCGGTGGCGTTTCCAACATTTCGATTTCGAAGATCAAATTGGTGTTTGGCGGGATAATCGCATATCCTCTTTCTCCATAAGCCAAATGTGACGGGATAAAAAGGATCGCTTTATCACCAAATGACATATTTTCCAATCCTTCGATAAAACCAGGGATCAAACCTTCTTTTTTACCGTAAGGGAAAGGGAATGGCATATACTGATTCGCAGCGGCTCTGTTGGCATCAAGCTTTCCGAAAGCTTTTGCAACATCTTCGTAGCTGGTATCAAACAAGTCTCCGTTTTCGAAATAACCGGCATAATGTACATATACCTGTGTTCCGGCAGCCGGTTTTTTACCGTTTCCTTTGTTAACAATAACATATTCCAATCCGGATTGTGTTTTAGTAGCTCCTGTTTTTGCTGCTGCAAATGCCGCTACTTTATCCGTTTTAATTTTACTTAAACCTTCGGCCAATTTCTTTTGTGCAACCGATTCGGTATCATAATAACCTTTGAATACTTTTGGCGCGTCGAATTTTTTAGCGTCTTTTCCAACACGGATAATTGTGATTTTTTTGATCACATCGTTTTGCTCGATCTTATTTACAACATCCATACCTTGAACCACTTCTCCGAAAACACTGTGTTTTCCGTCTAACCATGGCGTAGCTTTGTGCGTAATAAAAAACTGACTTCCGTTTGTACCCGGTCCGGCATTGGCCATCGATAAGATTCCCGCTTTGGTATGTTTTAATTCCGGTGCGATTTCATCTTTAAATTTATAACCTGGTCCACCTTCTCCATTTCCGTCCGGATCACCACCCTGAATCATAAAATCTTTGATCACACGGTGAAATTTAACGTCATTATAAAACGGTTTCCCTTTGAATTTATCTTTTACAAAAGGATTTTTACCTTCGGCTAACGATACAAAATTCGCTACGGTAACCGGCGTTTTCTGGTATTCTAATTTAACGATTATGTTACCTTTATTTGTCTCGATATCGGCATAAAGCCCGTCGCCTAACTTATCGTAAGATGACGTACAAGAGCTAAATAATGCAACAAGGCCTAAAAATAAACTTGTCATTGATTTCATTTTTAAATTGATAATTATTACTAGTTTTCGGGTTGGTTTTTTGTATTTTCAGTTTCGGTTTTCGGAGCCGGCTTGCTTTTTTCGGAAGCACCCGGTTTTAAATCGGTCAATGTAACCGTACAGATTAACGGTTGATTGGTGCCGATTTTATCATTATCCCCGTGATAGCCATATGCCATATGCGACGGAAATAAGAACGTTACCTTTTCTCCTTTTTTCATCAGTTTGATTCCATCGCGAAGTCCCATCATGATGTTTTGTTTGTCCACATGATATACCTGCGATTTTAAATCGGCTTCCGAATAAATCAGTTTACCGTCCAGGTCGCTGATGTTATAATCAAAATAAGCGATATCGCCTTTTTTAGGCGTCAGGGTTTCTTTATCATTTTTGATATCATATCGATACCAGTATCCTTTGGCTGAAGCAACATAGGCCTTTGCGGTATCTTTACTGATCACCGCCTCGATAAGCGATTCTTCATTGGCGATCAGTTTTTTATTTCGCTTGATCGATTCTTTGATAAAAGTCCCCGAACTATGCGAAATCGGATGCCGTGCCTGTTGTTGAGAACAGCTTGTAAAAGCAAATCCCAAAACGGCCAGCACTAAAAAATAGATTCTTTTCATAAGTTATGTTGTCTTTTCAGACGCTAAAATAGCAATAAATTGTTGTATCGTTTCGTCTAATGGTAAAAAGGATTTTCCGCCGGCCGCATTGATATGTCCGCCGCCGTTGAAATGTTCGCGGGCAAATTGGTTTACATCAAAACCACCTTGCGAACGGAACGATATCTTAACAATCCCCTCTTCTCTGTTTTCGATAAAAATAGCCGTAAAATCGATTCCTTTAATCGATAGTCCGTAGTTTACTATTCCTTCGGTATCACCTTTCACATAATGAAACTGATCCAATTCGTCCTGACTTAAAGTGATATAAGACGTTTTGTATTCCGGTAACAGTTTCAGGTTTTGCAAACCGCGTCCTAATAACTGCAAACGGTTATAGGAGCTTGTATCGAACAACAGGTTATGAATCTTACTGTTTTCTACACCACGGTCGATCAGATCGGCTACAACACGATGTGTCGTACTGGTTGTAAGCGGGAATCGGAATGAACCCGAATCGGTTACAATTCCGGTATAAATACAGGTTGCCACCGTCTTATTGATCAAATCGGAATATCCCAATTCGGTTAAAAACGTATACACCATTTCGCAGGTAGAACCGTAACTCGTATCGGAAAACGTATATTTTGCATAGGCATCCGGCAACTGATGATGATCGATCATGATGAATAATTTTTCCGTCAACGTTTTCAGGAAATTTTCCATCTGTTCACCGGTTCGGTGCAGCGCGTTAAAATCTAATGTAAAAACAATATCCGCCTCGTTTATCAGCGTTTCACAGGTTTTTTTCTGGGTTTCAAAAACCCGAACCGTATCGGCTCCCGGAAGCCAGTTTAAAAAATCCGGAAATTCATTGGGCGCTATGACAACCGCCTTATGGCCCAGTTGTAAAAAAGTGTGGTACAATGCCAGTGTCGACCCCATAGCGTCTCCGTCCGGATTTCGATGGGGAATGATCGCGATTTTTTTTGGCGAGGCCAATAACGTATGGATCGCTTCCATTTCATTTTTATTCATCATGCTGCGAATTTACATTTTTTTGGTTCACAAAAGGGTTAGTATTTCCTTAAAAATAAAGGTTTCGAAAAAACCGATAAAATAATACGGCATTCCGGACGTTTTTTTTGTATTATTGTCCCCATTAAAGCATAGTACTAAAATGAAAACGATTCGAAAAGCCCTACTTTTTTTACTGTTTCTATCCGGAAGCAGTCAGCTTTATAGTCAGGATTACCGTTTTGTCACGACCGGTGTCAGCGTGGCCGAAAAAGATAAAAAAGGAAAATGGAGCGATTATACCGAATTCCGTAAAGCGGAAATCATTATCGATCTGAATACTCAAAAAAACCGGATTATGGTTTATTCCAACGTCGAACAGTTGTTTAAAATCATTAAATATTTCGATGTTAAATCTACCCCTACCGACGACATTGCTTCTTTTCAATGTGTCACCAACGAAGGAGATGATTGTACGATTGCTATTTACACCCGTAAAAAACAAGGTAACCGCAAACAATTATACATCTATTACAACGACCGGATTGTGGTTTACAACATGAAATATCTAAAAGATAAATAATAAAAAAAAGAGCTGTCAAATGACAGCTCTTTTTTTTATTTCAATTTCCAATTACAGGAACATTTTCAAAATATAATACATTATTGCCGCGATCAGGGCCGAAACCGGGATCGTAAGAATCCAGGCCCATAACAGGTTAATCGTTACACCCCATCGTACCGCTGAAATACGTTTTGTAATTCCAACCCCGATAATCGAACCGGTAATGGTGTGTGTCGTTGATACCGGAACTCCCATATGCTCGGTTAAATATAAGGTAACCGCACCGGCAGTCTCGGCTGCAACACCTTCAAGAGGCGTTACTTTGGTAATTTTAGATCCCATGGTTTTAACGATCTTCCATCCACCACTTAGCGTTCCCAAACCGATCGCCAGGAAACTCACAAAAGGAACCCAGGCCCAATCTTCCACAAAGTGTGCAAAACGGTGGCTCGAATCCAAAGCAGTATAGGCTACGTCACCAATATTCATATGATAACAGATTACAGCAGCTCCGATGATCCCCATAACTTTCTGAGCATCATTCCCTCCGTGTCCTAAACTAAATAAGGCCGAAGATACTAACTGTAATTTTTTAAACCACTTATCAGCTTTATGCGGATTGGCCTTTCGGCAGATGTTCATAATTAAAATGGTAATCAGATAGGCGATAAGCATACCGATTAACGGGGCACAGAAAATAAACAGGAACGTTGGGATTACTTTGGCGTAGTTAATTACGTCTATTCCGTTATCGGATAAAGCGCCGGCATGTGCCAGTGCTGCTCCCATAAATCCTCCCAATAAGGTGTGGGATGAAGAAGACGGAATTCCAAGCTTCCAGGTTAGTAAGTTCCAGATAATTGCTGCGATAAGTCCGGCCAGAATCACTTCCAGCGTGATAAAGTTTTCGTTAACCGATTTGGCGATGGTGTTACCAATCTTAAATTCACCGATCCAGTACATGGAGATAAAATAAGCTGCGAAGTTAAAAGCCGCCGCCCATAATACCGCCTGAAAGGGCGTCAGTACTTTTGTTGCCACGATGGTCGCAATCGAGTTGGCCGCATCGTGAAAACCGTTGATATAATCAAAAATCAGTGCTAATACAATGATAATGACAAGTAATGTAAAATCCATACGATTTATTTTCTGGGGGTGATGACTGTTGTTATGAATATTTAACCGTTACCGATTCTAAAACATTGGCAACACTCTTACACTTGTCGGAAGCAGTCTCTAATGCCGATAATACTTCTTTGTATTTGATGATATTTTTAGCATCGGTTTCGTTTTCGAAAATATCCGCTACGGCTTTATCGAATACGTTATCCGCTTTACTTTCCAGTTTGTTGATTTTTTTACAAGCATCAGCAATGGCTTTTAAGTTTTTAAGGTCTTTTAATTCCTTAATTGCATTTCCGATATGCTGACAAGCTTCCAAATTGATTTCCGTTAATTTACGGATCGATTTTGTAATTTTTTCTACCTGATACAAACGCATTCTACTTGCCGCTCCGTGCATATAATCGGCTACGTCATCGATAGCAGTGATCAAAGCGTGGATATCTTCACGGTCGAATGGCGTGATAAAGTTACGGCTTAATTCCAGGTTTGTTTTATGGGTAATTTCTTCGATGTTAGCTTCTAACTCTTCAATCTTTTTGAAGTACTCTTCTCTTTCATTTTTCGGTGCATTTACTGCTTCGTGAAGGGTTTCTGCCAATTGAATCAGGTTAATAGAAGCCTGCTCAAAAAGAGGAAAGAATTTCTTATCTTTCGGTACTAAAAACTGGAAAATGTTGTTTAATGACATCATATGTTAATTTAATGACGCGAAATTACCCTTGTAATGTTAAGCTAACGTTAACTAAATAACAATTCATGTTTAATTAATCCCCTTCAAAAACTTCAATAGACACCCACTTTTTTATTGGTAATTAAATCGTAAATTAGCGCTCCAACAAACAAACTCAAAGCGAAACAACATATAATGGACTTAAACTTCAACAAAAACGAAGATCATAACAAGCTTTTAGTCTCCGAATTAAAACAAAATTTAGCAAAAGTAAAGCTCGGAGGTGGCGAAAAACGAATTGCAAAATTACACGCCGAAGGCAAAATGACAGCCCGTGAGCGTATCGATTATTTATTGGACGAAAAGTCAAAAAGTGTCGAAATCGGTGCTTTTGTAGGCGACGGAATGTATAAAGAACACGGCGGATGTCCATCCGGTGGTGTGGTTGTCAAAATCGGATATATCAAAGGAAAACAATGTATTGTTGTTGCCAATGATGCTACCGTAAAAGCCGGAGCCTGGTTTCCGATTACCGCGAAAAAGAACCTGAGAGCACAGGAAATCGCAATGGAAAACAAATTGCCGATTATTTATCTGGTGGATAGTGCCGGAGTATACCTTCCGATGCAGGATGAGATTTTCCCCGATAAAGAACACTTTGGTCGTATTTTCCGTAATAATGCCATCATGAGTAGCATGGGAATCACCCAAATCGCTGCCGTAATGGGAAGCTGTGTTGCCGGTGGTGCGTATCTTCCGATTATGAGTGATGAAGCCCTGATTGTAGACAAAACCGGAAGTATTTTCCTGGCCGGAAGTTACCTGGTTAAGGCTGCTATTGGCGAAACGATTGATAACGAAACGCTGGGTGGCGCAACAACGCATTGCGAAATTTCAGGAGTAACCGACTATAAAGCCAAAGATGACAAAGATGCTTTGGATACGATTAAAAACATTGTAGGTAAGATTGGTGATTTCGAAAAAGCCGGATACAACCGTGAAAAACCGGCCAAACCTGCTTTGGATGAAAACGAAATTTACGGTATCCTACCGAAAGCGCGTTCCGAACAATACGATATGATGGACATCATTAATCGTTTAGTAGACAATTCGGAATTCGACGAATATAAAGCCGGGTACGGACAAACGATTATTACCGGTTATGCCCGTATTGACGGTTGGGCTGTTGGAATTGTAGCCAACCAACGTAAAGTGGTTAAAACCAAAAAAGGCGAAATGCAATTTGGTGGTGTTATTTATTCCGACAGTGCCGATAAAGCAACCCGTTTTATTGCCAACTGTAACCAGAAAAAAATCCCGTTGGTATTCCTTCAGGATGTAACCGGATTTATGGTAGGTTCCAAATCCGAACATGGCGGTATTATTAAAGACGGTGCCAAAATGGTAAATGCCGTATCCAACTCCGTTGTTCCGAAATTTACCGTAGTGGTAGGAAACTCCTATGGTGCCGGAAATTATGCGATGTGTGGAAAGGCTTACGATCCAAGATTGATCTTCGCCTGGCCAAGTGCCGAACTAGCCGTTATGGGCGGTGCGCAGGCAGCCAAAGTGTTATTACAAATTGAAGCGTCTTCGCTAAAAGCCAAAGGAGAAGAACTGACTCCGGAAAAAGAAGCCGAGATGTTCGACAAAATCAAAGCGCGTTACGATGCGCAGGTATCGCCTTATTATGCCGCTTCACGACTTTGGACCGATGCTATTATCGATCCGTTGGATACCCGTAAATGGATTTCCATGGGAATCGAAGCTGCCAACCACGCTCCTATTGAAAAACCGTTTAACCTTGGCGTAATCCAGGTTTAACACAACATATTGTAACAATTTTAAAAATCTACTACTTATTCGTAAGCAGTAGATTTTTTATTTATGCTACCGTTTTCTTTACCCGGATTAAAATCAATACGACTATGAAAAACCTTATACTCGCTTCTCTTTTATTATTTGGTTTCCAACAGGTTTCCGCTCAGTTAATCACCGAAAAAGACGTTTTTACCCGTAGGGATTCCCTTCATGGTGGTTTGCGGGCCGAACGTACCAGTTATGACGTACAACGTTACGACCTTAATATCAAAATCAACCCGGAAGAACGTTCGATCACCGGTTATAACGACATCACTTTTAAAGTGGTTACGCATACCAATATGATTCAGGTAGATCTGTTTGAAAACATGAAAGTCGACAGTATCGTGTTTCAAAATAAAAAACTGGACTACAAACGCGATAACGATGCCGTTTTTATTGCCTTTCCGGAACGCCTTCTAAAAGGAAACACCGAAACCATACGGTTTTATTATTCCGGAAAACCCATCGTAGCCAAAAATGCACCATGGGATGGCGGTTTTGTATTTAGCAAAGACAGCAAAGGAAAAGACTGGATCGCCGTAGCCGTACAAGGAACCGGAGCAAGTTTGTGGTATCCGGTTAAAGATTCGCAAACCGACGAGCCTGATAATGGCGCCTCCGTAAAAGTAGCGGTTCCAAACGGTTTGATGAATGTTTCCAACGGTCGTTTTAAAGGTAGCGAAGATTTGAAAAATGGGTATACCCGTTGGGATTGGGAGGTGATCAACCCGATAAACAATTATGACATTACGGTTAATATCGCCGATTATGCGCATATCCACGACAATTACAAAGGTCTTGACCTCGATTATTATGTGTTACGTGAAAATGAAGACAAAGCCCGTAAACATTTTGAAGAAGTAAAACCGATGATGGATTGTTTCCAGTCGAAATTTGGAAAATATCCATTCTGGGAAGACAGCTATAAATTGGTCGAAACACCTTATTTAGGTATGGAACACCAAAGTGCCGTAGCCTACGGAAACAAATACCGCAAAGGCTATTTGGGATCGGATCTGAGCGGTACCGGTATCGGACTGACATTTGATTTTATCACAATACACGAATCCGGACACGAATGGTTTGGAAATAGCATTACGTCTAAAGATATTGCCGATATGTGGATTCACGAGGCATTTACCACGTATACCGAAGCGGTTTTTGTAGAATGCAATCTGGGTTACGACAAAGCGTTAGCTTATGTAAACGGTCAAAGTCGCAACGTTAAAAACGACCGTCCTATTATTGGTTTTTATGGTGTGAACAAAGAAGGTTCGGGCGATATGTATTACAAAGGCGCTTTGCTACTCAATACGATTCGTCATATCCTTAACGACGACGCCAAATGGTGGAAGCTTTTACTGGATTATTCCGAAACCTATAAAAAGCAAATTATCGATACCGAAACGGTTATCGCTTTCTTTAATAAGGAAACCGGAAAAGACCTGACACCGATATTCAACCAATACCTACGCTATAAAAACATTCCGGTATTGGAACTTCGAACTCAAAACAACCGTTTGGAATACCGCTGGAAAGCCAATGTGGATAATTTCCAGATGCCGGTAGAATATACTTACAAAGGGAAAACCGCCCGAATAGACGTTACAACCGAATGGCAAAAATTTGACAAAAAGGTAACCGCCGATCAATTGGAATTTAATACTAAAAAGATGTATTACAATGTTCAGAAATAATTTACAAAATATATTATTTTAACATTTAAAACCTGTAAAAACACAACTTTTAACCAATAAATTATCAAATATTAATTTTATTTAGTAACTTTCATACTAAATCAAATTGTCATTTGTTATGGATAGAGTAAAAAGTTTAAACAAATGGGCCAACGCTCATACCAGCTATCCGATAGATCTGGTGCGTATTGGCCTTGGTGTCTTTTTGTTTTTAAAAGGCGTATTTTTTATCACAAACAGACAGTACTTACACGAAATTCTCGGTCATATGAACAAGAATTTTGGTAGTGAAATGCTACTAATCCATTATGTGGCCTCGGCACATATGGTAGGCGGTATTATGATCGTTTTCGGATTACTGACCCGCTGGTCGATTTGGGCGCAATTGCCGATACTAATCGGAGCGGTGATGATTAACTTTTTAGGACAAATGAATGTACAAAACCTGATTATGGCCGCCATCACGCTGTTGGTTTGTGTCTTTTTCCTATTCTACGGAAGTGGAAAACATTCGGCCGACTATTATTTTAAAATGAACCAATAGTTCTTATAAAAAACCCGCCACAAAGACCACTTGAACCAACGTGTATTCAGAAACGTGTTGTGAACAGCTAACAGGTGACTTTGTGGTTTTTTTTATGCCCTTATGCCACGGTTTCCTTCCGCTTGATTTTTCCGGTTTCGGTTTCTTTAAAATGGGTTACAAAAAGGATTTCTTTCGGTTTTTCAAATTTATCCAATTTGCCAAAAGCTTCCGGTGCCAGAGTATACGGTTCCCCTTCGATCACCAATACCAACTTTTCGCCCAGCGTATCGTCTTCCTTTCCGATCACAAAATAACGTTGCGGTATAGCCATAGCCAGCTTCTCCTCGATCTGTTCCGGGAACAATTTCACGCCACCACTATTGATCACGTTGTCATAACGTCCCAACCATATAAATTGCTTTTCTCCGATTATCGTTACCATATCGTTTGTTACCAAGGGTTCCTCACAAATGCGCGGTGCGTTTATCACCAGACAACCGCGTTCGTCGGTAGCAATATGTATGCCCGGTAATAGCGTAAAAGCCGTTTCCTGTATTTTTTTAGCCGCAATATGGGTAATTGTTTCCGTCATCCCATAGGTTTCATAAATGGCCACCGGTAGTGTTTTTAACTGTTCGACCAAAGTGGCGTTTAGTTTGGCTCCGCCGATAATTAGTTTTTGAACCTGATCCAATTCGGCCAGTGATTGTTCCACCTGCAAAGGTACCATCGCCGCAAAATCGTATTTTTTCCCCGTTATATCCAACGGACGGGAATCCGGTACGACATAATCCAACTCCAATCCGAGGATAAAGGCGCGCACCAACATCATCTTACCCGCTATATATTGTATCGGCAAACAATGAAGTGCCGTATCGCCCGGTTTTAAATCGAAAAAATCGCCTGTTGCCAGTGCCGAATTGACCATTGCCGCCTTTTGTAAGTGTATTTTTTTAGGCGTTCCCGTGGTTCCGGAAGTTGTCATTTCGATATATTCTTTTCCGTCAAACCATTCCAGAATAAAGTTCCCTAATGCTTTTTCGTGAGCGTCTCCTTCTTTTACAAAAACATAGGCTTTATCATACAGTTCTTTTCCGTTAAAATGCAGCCCGTTTAACTTAAAACGATTGTGCACATTTTTGTAGGTTAGCTTATTCATCATAATCCTCTTTATTTTCAAATACGATTTTACCGGTTAGCTTTTCTTTCCAGTTTTTCCATTGGTATTTTCGCGAATAGATATACAGCAATACCGGGAAGATAACGAACACCGGCAGTATCACATCAAAACCGGCCGATGGTTCCGACATATCTTTTAAAATGGAATGGGTCTGAAAAACCGTCCAGTCGGAAGTAACCAAAAGCGCTCCAACCAGGTTATTGGCCGCATGGAAACCCAACGCCAGTTCCAATCCTTCGTCCATTAGCGTCATTATTCCCAGAAAAAATCCGGTTCCGATATAATATATCAATATAATATTTCCCATTTTCCCGACTTCCGGGTTGGCAATATGCAGTAGTCCGAACAATATAGAAGTGGTCAAAAATGGAATCAACCGACTTCGTGTCACCACACCGATACCTTGCATCAGGTAACCGCGAAACAAGTATTCTTCGAAACTGGTTTGCAATGGGATAAACAATACCGCCAATATCAGAAAGGTAAAAAACGGTACCGGTTGGAAATTGAACGTAAAGTTTTCGGGATGCGAAAAATAAACCGCCAGCGTCAGTACGATCGATATTGTTGCCCATAATCCGAATGAAAATAAAATCCGGCTCCAATCCACTTTTGGCCGCGAAGTCGTCAAACTGGTAATACTTTGACGGTGTATCACTTTTACCCAAACCCATAACAACAGACAAGCAATCGAAAGTGGCAGAATAATCATTACAAAGGTCATATTTTCACCAAAAGCGGCTATGGTTTGATGCATTGCCTGTTCGGTATCGATCTCGGAAGCCGCCATATAATTGGCAATCATAACGGCAAAAAAGAACACCGGAATCGGTAAATACAAAAAGAAACGAAAGTTTTTGGTTTTGACTTGTTCGATAAACATATCTGTTACTGGATTTTAGTACGCTCCTTATAGAAACCTCAGGAGGAAAATTTGTTTTCACTAAGTTAATCCAATTTTCACAGAATAGTAGTTCCTTTGTAAAAAATATTGCGCTATGATTACAATTTACCACAACCCGAGATGCAGCAAATCCAGAGAAGGACTTTGCCTGTTGGAAGAAAAAGGAATTACATTTGAAACCGTAAAATACCTGGACGAACCTTTGAGCCGTGAAGAACTGCAATCGATTATCCAGAAACTGGGGATTAAACCGATCGAACTGGTGCGTCAGAAAGAAACGCTTTGGACCGAAAATTATAAAGGTCAGACGCTTTCCGACGATGCGATCATTACCCTTTTAGCCGAAAACCCAAAACTAATTGAACGTCCGATTGTTATCAATGGCGACAAAGCCGTTATTGGTCGTCCAACCGAAAAGATTCTGGATATTATTTAGAATCAGTATACGTTTGTTTTAACAAACATTTGTGATTCCGCACTTAAACCCAAGGTTACTTTTGCAGTCAAACCTTGCAAATCAAACTAATTACACATGAAACGATTTCATTTTGCGGTAGTAATGTTCTTACTATTGTCTTCTGTTGTCTCTTTCGCTCAAAAACCAGACGTCAATAAGGTTACCGTTACCGGACGTGTTGTGGACAGCGAAACCAAGCAACCCCTGGAATATGCTAATATCTATGCCCAAAATCTTAAAAACAAATCACTTGTTTCCGGTGCGATGACCAACGACAAAGGGGAATTCACTTTTGAAGTACCCGCCGGAAATTACTATATCAAGGTGGAATTCCTTTCCTTTAAGACTGTTGAAATCCCACAAAAAGAACTTAACAAAGACACCAGTCTGGGAATGATCACACTGGCACTTGATGCCAAACAACTTCAGGAAGTTACCGTAGTAGCCGAAAAAAGTACCGTAGAGATCAAACTGGACAAAAAAGTATACAACGTTGGAAAAGACATGACTGTTAAAGGCGGTAGCGTGAGCGATGTGTTGGACAATGTTCCTTCGGTTACGGTTGATTCTGACGGTAACGTAAGCTTGAGAGGTAACGACAACGTTCGTATTTTGATTGACGGAAAACCTTCGGGACTTGCCGGAATCAATGTTGCGGATGCTTTGCGTACACTTCCGGCCGACTCGGTTGATAAAGTGGAAGTCATCACTAACCCGTCGGCGCGTTATGATGCCGAAGGTGGTGCCGGTATCGTAAACATCATCCTTAAAAAAGGAAAAGCACAGGGAATTAACGGTAGCGTTATGGCTGTGGCCGGAAATCCGGACAATTTTGGTGGTAATACCAATATCAATTTCAGAAGCAAAGAGTTTAACCTGTTTACCAACTTCGGTTACAACTACAGCAACAGTCCGGGGAATTCGTTTACCGATTCGGAAAACTTAGATCGTACTACCGGTGCGGTTTCCAGCTATATCGAAGAGCGTCGTAAAAACAAAAGAGAGCGTAAAGGGTATAATGCCGGTTTCGGATTGGAATGGTATTTAACCAAATCCTTAACCTGGACGAACTCGATTGGAGTCCGTAAAAACAACGGTGCCAATCCGGATAATGTATTCTTTAATAATTATGATGCCAATCACGATTTTTTATACACCCGTAACCGTTTTAACGATCAGTCAAACGATTCACAAAATTTAGAATACTCGACAAATTTCACGCAGAAGTTTAAAAAAGATGGTCATAAATTAACCGTTGATTTTTCGGCTTCTACCAACCGTGATAATGACGATGCAACGATTAGCGATACCCGTTTTGATACCGGTGTGGCTACTATTGACAGAACCTTAAACAACCAAAAACAAACGCGAAGCCTGTTACAAGCCGATTACGTTTTACCAATTGGAAAGAAAAGTCAGTTTGAAGCGGGTTACCGTGGTGACTTTACCGATTTGATCACCGATTACCGTGTGGATCATTTTAGTAGTAACGCCTGGATGAACGATCCGAACTTTACCAATATTTTCGAATATAAAGAGCAAATCAACGCGCTTTATGCACAGTTTGGTTCTAAGATCAGTAAATTCAGTTATATGGTGGGAATGCGTTTTGAAGATTCCAACATCGGGATTGACTTTTTACGTACGGAACAATTCAATACCAAAAAATACCACAATTTCTTCCCAAGTGTATTCTTAAGCTATGAGTTTGCACAGGATAACAGTATTAGTTTAAGTTATAGCAAACGTATCAACCGTCCGAGAGGGCGTTTCCTAAATCCGTTTAACGGATTATCGAGTAACATCAACGTATTCGAAGGAAACCCGGATTTGAATCCGTCGTATACCAACTCCTTTGACCTGGGTTATTTGAAACGTTGGGACAAATTGACGTTGAATACGTCGGCTTATTTTAATAAAACCGATGATAGTTTCCAGTTTATTAAAAAAGCAACCGGAAATGTAATCGACGGTAACCCGGTATACGCCAATACGCCGGTGAACTTAGCTACCGAATATCGTTTTGGTTTTGAATTTACGTTGAATTATACGCCATACAAATGGTGGAAATTAAACGGTAACTTCAACTTCTTCCGCAACGAGTTGGAAGGAAGTTATACTTATATTGATCAAAACAATACAGAGGTTTTTACCGATTTAAGCAATACGGCTTACAGCTGGTTTACCCGTGTGAGTTCGAAAGTGAGCTTACCATATGGAATCGACTGGCAAACCAATGGGACGTATAATGCACCGCAAAATACCTCTCAGGGAAGAAGCGAAGGAATCCTATCGGCAAACTTAGCTTTGAGCAAAGACATTCTGAAAGATAAAGCAACGATTGCCTTAAATGTAAACGACATTTTTAATTCCAGAAAAAGAATTACCGATACCAACATTCCACTCCTACTGAATTCACACAGTGAAATGCAATGGAGAGAGCGTCAGATCAACCTAACCTTTACGTACCGTTTTAACAAAAGTAAATCCGACAGGGATAAACAACAAAAACGCGACGATAATGGTGGTGGTGAAGAATATATGGGTGGATAATCTCCCAAAAGCAATAAAAAAAGCTCCGTATCTACGGAGCTTTTTTTATGCAATCTAGTTGTCGTTTTTTCTAATTGATGATCAACTTTTTAATCAGTGTTTGATCTGCTGCGGTTACTTTCGCCATATAAATTCCGGATGGCAATCCCAATTGTAATCGGGTTGTTCCGTCAAAATCGAATGTACGTACTTTTTGTCCGGCGATGTTATAGATTTCAATTTGTCCGCGATCAACGCTACCGCTAATCATCAGATAATCGTGTGCCGGATTCGGATACAATACCATTTGTAGTTTTGTTATATCTTCGGTTGTTAAGGTAGCCGACCATGCTTCTCCCGCATGAACACCCCAGATATAATCCGCCAAATTTGGATGATCAATAAATGGATTACGGTTCATTTGCCAGGTATAAATATAATTGTTACGATTCATTTCAAAATCATCCGATGGATCGCTGTGATTCCACGTCAATAAAGACGCCAGATCGCCCAATTGTCCTACCGTCGTATCCGGTGGATTACCGTTTACCAGATCCAATGCGTTATAACGGATCGCCATATAAAATAAAGCACGCGCTACATCGCCTTTCCAGGATCCCTGGTTGCCTACCGGTCCGTTGTAATCGGTACCGCCATAATCGCGGTTGTTACGCGAACTGTTTTCCGGTCCGTCTTCCGCTCGTAAATGATGTGCATCGGCATGGGCCGCATTAATATCGTCCGCATTCGTTGGTAACCAAACATTGATTCCATCCGGTGTTGATGACGTTCCGTTACTAAATCCACCACGGGATTGCGGATAAATGTGTTCGCGGTTCCAGGTGCCTACATTACTGCTTCCGGTCTGAAAATCGAGTTTTGCACGTGGCGCTTCCACATACATCATCCAAACCTGATTGCTGTTTAGCGGATTCTGATCGGCTTTTTTCAGGATATCGACAATATCGCCATAATTATGCGCGCGTACTACGGCCGGATTGGCGATAATATTCTGAATTCCCTGTTTTAGCGCTGCTCCGCTTAGTCCTTCCAGCGAACTGTAATAACCGGCCGGAGCGGTACTACTTACCACACCATGGGTAGGATTTAGAGGCGTTCCCCAGGCTGAAGTGGTATAATCGTTGTCAATTACGCGAATCTCGATAAAGTCGTTCATCCGAACATAACCCGATGGAAGTGTCCCGAATTTAATTCGTAAAACTTCATCGCCTTCGTCTTCGGTATCATCTACAAGTTGAATCGTCGTGGTAAACGAATTGGAACCTGCCGGTATAAAAACCGTAGTATTTCCGGTGAAATCAGCATTGGTAAAACTACCGTTGTTCAGCGTAAAATTAAAGGTAAGATTACTCGTTACATTCGTTTGCGTAGTAAAGGTGATGTTAAAACTATCGCCTTCGGTCAGATGCGTTGTCGGAGCGGTAATCGTGATACCGTTAAAAGCAATACCGCTACCATCGTTGTTACGGCCCGGTGTTGGCGCTTTAACTTCATACGTCCCGTCGTTTTTACGCTGAATGGATTGCGTAGTCCCCTGGGAAATCATATTTTCATTAATCTGAGTCGAAACACCCAAAGCGGTCAATAAAGCTGAGGCCTGTGTATTGTTGTTTCCGTAAACCAGCGCATCGATAAGATTGGTCGTTGAGGCCGGAGTATTCATTGGAAAACTGGAAGCACTCGCCTGATATATCGCAATCGCATCCGGTCCGTTCTGAATGGTATTGATCGAAAAAAGATAGTTCGGAACCGGCGATACTAAGGGATTTCCCAATACGATAATTCCATTGGCATCGGTAACCATACCGTTTAAATCGATCACATAATAACTCAAATTCGACGTTCCGGTACTTCCACCGTTAAACATAACCAGAATATAACCGTTTAACGAAAAATTGGGTGTCGCCGATTTTAATTCAACGAATTCTTTATCGTCTGTCGAAGGCGTATCCGAATCCAGTTCGTTGATAACCACCTGCGAAAACATAAAATTCGTCGCTAATAGAAATAAAATTTGGAGGAGTTTTTTTGTCATTATAAGAAAGTTTAAAGACAAATGTAGCCATAAAGACTAAAAAATGATCTTTTTCAAATGTTAATACGTAACTGGATATCAAAAAATTACCTTTTCTTAACATAGTAAAAGCAGGTTTTGGCATGGCTAAGCATCAAAATAGTGTCTGATTTTTTTTATTTCTGTTAAAAGAATTTTCGCAAATATTCTGAATTAAAATTGTAACATTGTGAATCGGGAATGTGAAACTATAAATCAGGTCAAACACAAGAAACGTTATCTATTGAAAGCCTATATCTATCTTTGTATTGCTTTACTTTCAGGAATATGCAGCATTCATGCGCAACACCACAGCGCCATGCAGATAACCGTTGATTCCGATGCCAAAACACTAAAGATTCAACAGGAAATAACCTATCACAACACGACCAACGACACGCTAAAAGATTATATCTTAAACGATTGGAACAATGCTTATTCCGATAAAAATTCACCTTTGGGGAAGCGCTTTTCGGACGAGTTTACCCGGATTTTCCATCTGGCAAGTGATAGCGACCGCGGCCATACCGATATCATTTCAATTATTGATCAAAATCAGAGAAGACTCGAATGGTCCCGCCTTCCCAACCAACCCGATCTGGTCGATGTACATTTGCTGAATCCTTTATATCCAAATCAGAAATTTAAAATCAACATCGTTTATTCGGTAAAGCTTCCGAACGATCGTTTTACGCGATACGGATTCGATAGTCAGGGCGGTTTTTATATCAAAAACTGGTTTTTAACACCGGCGCGTTACGAAAAGGGCGGTTTTGTAAAAGACAGTAACGAAAACCTGGACGATATCTCGAATGCGGTATCCGATTTTGATATCCAGATTAAAATCCCATCGCAACTATCTCTGACAACCGATTTAGACGTTTTAGCTACAAACGAGGAAGATCCCTATAAGATATATAGCCTAAGCGGAAAAAATCGTCAGGATATACTACTGGCCGTTGAAACCGCCGCTACCTATAGCTTTTATAAAAACGATAAAACCGAAATCGCAACCAATATCAGCGAAAAAAAACTAGATGATTTCCAAAAAGCAGTGATCATCGATCGAGTGGTGAATTATGTTTCCGAGCATTTGGGTAGTCCGGCGCAAAATAAAATGATCATTAGTCAGACCGACTACGACCGTAATCCATTTTACGGACTTAACCAACTTCCAAAGTTTTTAAGACCTTTTCCGGATTCCTTTGTCTACGAATTGAAATTCCTGAAAACCTACGTCAACAATTACCTAAAAAACACCTTACAACTCAATCATCGCGATGACAACTGGATTTACGACGGTATTCAGGTTTATACGATGATGAAATATATAGAAGACAATTACCCGAATGTAAAAATGACCGGGACGCTTGCCCGTTATAAAATATTACGCGGTTTTAGTCTTTTTAGTACCGGTTTTAACGAACAATACAGCTATCTCTATCTGATGATGGCCCGTATGAATTTGGATCAACCGATTGGAAATCCAAAAAACACCTTTGTTAAATTCAACGAGCAAATCTCCGGAAAATACAAAGCCGGACTGGCACTGAATTATCTGGATGCTTATTTGCAACAGGAAAGCGTTGATCAGGCGTTACATGATTTTGTGACCTTAAATAAAACGCAGCAAACGACGCGTCAGGATATCGAAAATATCCTAAAATCGAAAACGGATAAAAATATCGATTGGTTTTTTAAATCGGTGATCGATTCCAGAGATCTGATCGATTACAAATTTGGTAGAATCAAAGAAAGTGACGATGGTAAAACCGTACAGGTAACCGTTAAAAACAACGCCCATGCCACTGTACCGATATCCCTTTACGGTGTTAAAAAAGACCACGTTATTTCGAAAGTGTGGTTGCCCAATGTCGCCACCGATACCATTGTGACCGTTTCCAAAGAAGGCATCGACCGATTGGCACTGAACTATGGCAATGAGGTGCCCGAATTTAACCGTCGGAATAATTATAAAACCTTAAAAGGGTTTCCAGCGTTAAACCGTCCTATAAAATTTAACTTTTTTAAAGATCTGGAAGATCCGCAATACAACCAGTTATTCTATGTTCCGGATTTCAATTATAACCTCTATGACGGTGTGATTGTTGGAATGCGTATTCATAACGAAACCCTTTTGGACAAGCCATTCCAGTTTGACATCATACCGGATTATTCCAGTAATACCAAAGAATTGGTCGGTAGTGCCACACTCTCCTATTTCCATAACGTAAGAGACGAACGTTTGTATAATATCCGTTATTCCATTACGGGTTCAACCTTGCACTATGCGCCAAATGCTTCGTATACCAAGATTACACCATCGGTACAATTCCGATTCCGTGAACCGGATTATCGCGAAAATAAAAAGGAAACGATTTTATTCCGCCATGTTTTTGTAGAAAAAGAAGACTCTCCATTGTTGAAAAATAAAAAGGAAGAAAATTATTCCGTTTTCAATGCGCGCTATTCTGTTGGAGAAGCGGAAACAGCCAAATTATACAGCTTTCTGACCGATTTACAGATTGCCAATAATTTCAGTAAAATATCCGCGGAATACCAATACCGTAAATTATTTGACGACCGTCGTCAGTTAACCGTTCGTTTCTTTGGCGGTACGTTTATGTATAATGAAACCGGAACCGATTTCTTTAGTTTCGGATTGGATCGTCCATCGGATTATCTTTTCGGTTACAACCTTATCGGACGTTCGGAATCCACCGGCCTTTTCAGTCAGCAATTTGTGATGGCCGACGGCGGTTTTAAATCCAAATTGAAGAACCGTTATGCCAATCAGTGGATGACGACATCCAATGTTAGTGTTAGTATCTGGAACTGGATCGAAGCCTACGGCGATGCCGGGATTATTAAAAATAAGTTTTCCAATCCGCAGTTTGTATACGACAGTGGTATCCGACTCAATCTGGTTCAGGATTATTTCGAATTGTATTTTCCGGTATACTCCAACAATGGCTGGGAAGTAAAAGATCCGAACTATGGGCAACGTATTCGATTTGTCGTAACACTAAGCGCAAGGACATTAGTTTCCCTTTTTACCCGTAAGTGGTTCTAAATAAAACTTAAAAAAAGTCCCTTTTTTATTTTATTTTATTAGAAATACCTTGACAAAAAATAGGTTTCAATAAAATATATGCAACAAAAGCATCCTATACCCTCTTTTTTTTATCAAATATTAAATTGTAATTTTAACAATTCTTTGTTTTGTATTGGGTAAATAATTAAATTTGTCCAAATCTCATTTATTTTATTATTTGACTATGAATCAAACGGCCGCTAAAGAAGCGCTTTCTTTTGAAGATTTCAAAACAGAAGTGCTTAACGATTATAAAATTGCAACTATCAGTAGAGAATGCAGCTTGTTGGGAAGACGTGAAGTACTAACCGGTAAAGCGAAATTCGGGATTTTTGGAGATGGTAAAGAAGTGCCGCAACTTGCTATGGCAAAGGCATTTAAAAACGGTGATTTCCGTTCGGGATATTACCGCGACCAAACCTTTATGATGGCAATTGGCGAAATGACTATTCAACAGTTTTTTGCCGGTTTGTATGGCCATCCGGATTTGGCTCATGATCCGATGAGTGCCGGACGTCAAATGGGAGGACACTTTGCCACACATAGTCTGGATGAAAACGGAAACTGGAAAAACCTTACCGCTCAGAAAAATTCAAGTGCCGATATCTCTCCTACTGCCGGGCAAATGCCACGTCTTTTAGGTTTAGCACAGGCCTCAAAAATATACCGCAATGTAAGCGGACTGGAAAACAATACCAATTTCTCTGTAAACGGAAATGAAGTTGCCTGGGGAACCATTGGTAACGCTTCTACTTCCGAAGGTTTGTTTTTCGAAACCATCAACGCTGCCGGAGTATTACAGGTACCGATGGTGATGAGTGTATGGGACGATGAATACGGAATTTCGGTTCACGCCCGTTATCAAACGACAAAAGAAAGTATTTCCGAAATATTAAAAGGATTCCAGCGTGAAGCCGACACCAACGGTTATGAAATCATTACCGTTAAAGGATGGGATTACCCTACTTTGGTCGAAACCTATGCCAAAGCAGCTGCCATCGCACGGGAACAACATATTCCGGTACTAATCCACGTACAGGAATTAACACAACCTCAGGGTCACTCTACTTCCGGATCGCACGAACGTTATAAAAGCAAAGAGCGTTTGGAATGGGAAACCGAGTTCGATTGTATGGCGCAAATGCGTAAATGGCTAATCGAAAACAACATCGCTACAGCCGAAGAAATCGAAGCGATGGATACCGAGGCTAAAAAACAGGTTCTGGAAGGTAAAAAAGCCGCCTGGAGTGCCTACGTAAACCCGATTAAAGAAGAACAACAAGAATTGGTAGCGCTTTTAAACACTATCGCAGCTTCCAGTCCGAATAAAGTTTTTATTGAAAAATACAGCAACGATCTGGCCGCAATAAAAGAGCCAATTCGCAAAGATATTTTGGTTACAGCCCGTAAAATTGTTCGTCTTATCGTTAATGAAAGCGGAAAAGCACAATTGGCCAGCTGGATTACCAATTATACCGAAAAAGTACAACCGCGTTATAGTTCGCATTTGTTCTCACAATCGGATAAAAACATTTATAAAGTAGCCGAAGTGGCTCCGGTTTATACCGAATCCTCCGAAGATGTGGACGCGCGTTTAATTATCCGTGATAACTTCGATGCTATTTTTACCAAATACCCGGAAGCTTTGATTTTCGGAGAAGATTCCGGAAATATCGGTGACGTAAATCAGGGATTGGAAGGCATGCAGGAAAAATACGGTGAATTCCGTGTGGCCGATGCCGGTATCCGTGAAGCGACCATTTTAGGTCAGGGAATCGGAATGGCAATGCGTGGTTTACGACCAATTGCCGAAATCCAATATCTGGATTATTTATTATATGCGATTCAGATCATGAGCGACGATTTGGCTACGTTACAATACCGTACAGCAGGTCGCCAGAAAGCACCATTGATCATTAGAACTCGTGGACACCGTTTAGAAGGAATCTGGCATTCCGGTTCGCCAATGGGAATGATCCTGAACGCCATTCGTGGTATCCATGTTTTGGTTCCGCGTAGTATGACAAAAGCTGCCGGTTTTTACAATACTTTATTGGAAACCGACGAACCGGCTTTGGTTATCGAGTGTTTGAACGGCTATCGTTTAAAAGAAAAAATGCCAACCAATTTAGGAGATTTCAAGACGCCAATTGGTGTGATCGAAACACTTAAAGAAGGTAGCGATATTACTTTGGTTTCCTACGGTTCTACACTTCGTTTGGTAGAACAGGCTGCTAAAGAATTACAGGAAGTAGGTATTGATGCCGAAATCATCGATGTACAATCATTGTTACCTTTCGATATCAACCACGACATCGTGAAAAGCCTTGCCAAAACCAACCGCCTACTGGTAATCGACGAAGACGTACCAGGTGGTGCTTCGGCTTATATCTTACAACAGATTATCGACACACAAAAAGGATACTTGCACTTAGACAGTCAGCCGCAAACATTGGCTGCCAAAGCGCACCGTCCGGCTTATGGAACCGACGGGGATTATTTCTCCAAACCATCTGTAGAAGATATCTTCGAAAAGGTTTATGAGATTATGAACGAAGTAAATCCTTCAAAATATCCAAGCCTTTATTAATAAAGGACCTTTAAAAAACCGGAATTAGTTCCGGTTTTTTTTGCTACTTACCCAACATTCATAACGTATTGCAATCGAAGCCTCAGCTATTACTTTTATTTACAACTTAGATAACGCAACTTAAAGATTCCTTATGCCGGATAACTATTATGTACTAACCGGTGGTCCCGGTTCCGGAAAAACCACCTTACTCGAAGCCCTCGCTCAAAGCGGTTATTCGTGTATCCCCGAAGTGGCCCGGGAAATTATCAGCGAACAAATCCGGGACAATGGTACTGCGCTACCCTGGCAGGATTACGTTTTATATACGCAGCTCATGCTCGAACGTTCGGTTTTAAGTTATACGGAAACTGCAAAAAAGCACATTCCAAATCAGCCGGTTTTTTTCGATCGCGGCATTCCCGATACCTTATGTTATGCCGAGTTAACAAAACAACCGATTACCGAAATAATGACATCGTATGCCCGGGAGTATCGTTACAATCGTAACGTTTTTATCCTACCGCCTTGGGAAGCGATTTATCATACCGATGCCGAACGCAAACAAAGTTGGGAAGAAGCCGTTGCGACCTACGAACAAATGGTAAAAACATACCAACAATACGGTTATACCATTATAGAAGTTCCAAAAGACACTGTCGAAAACCGACTGGCTTTTATGCTACGACATACAAAAGCCACTCCGGAAAACATTTGATCAAAAGATTAAAGGGATCTATTTTTCACTTAAAAACAAAAGCGGTTTCCGATTTTATTTTTCTTTTCAGATTATAACAAATTTCAAAAAATAATCAAAAAGTGTTGTTTTTCAGAATAATATAAAAAAATCGTACATTTATAACACGAAAAGTTATACGAATACCGTTACTAAAATATAATCGAAACTGGTTATCATGCTGGAAAAACAATGCTACATTAACAAAGAACTTTTTTTACAACGTCCGAAACCTTTGGATATCCCGACTTTTATTTCGCTTTTTTCCGGATTGACAGAAAAAGCCGATTCAAAGCCGTTCCATGACGATTTCGCAGTCCTAGAAATTGATCATTCCGTAAAACCAGTTGGCGTGGCCCGCTTTGGATTTACGAGCGTACTGCTTTGCCTTTCCGGTAGTCTGGAGAGCATTGTTGGTCAGCATCAATTTACCATAAAAGCGCACGATATCGCTATTATTCCAGCCGAACATATTAATGCTTTATCCGGGTTTTCAGACGATTTTAAAGCCAAACTAATCGTATTCCGTTCCGATTTTCTAAGAAAAGGATTCCTGAATACCGCCATTTTGGATGAATTGCTCTATATCAATCCGGATTATCCGCCCATTTTTGAACTGGACACGGTCAATTTTGAGGCCAATCTGTATAAGTTTGATAAGATACTCGAAGAACAAAATAAGACCAATCCTTTTTTTCTGGATATGATCCGGTTATATCTGGTTCAGATTCTATTCGATTACAATCGCGTTTGCGAAATCTGTCTGCTCAATTCCACAACCAATATGAACCGGCAGTTCCAGATTGTTCATAAATTCCGAAAACTGATTGACCGTCACTTTGCCACACTTAAAACCGTAAAAGAGTATGCCGATTTACTGCATATCACTCCGAAATACCTGAGCGAATGTACCAAACAACAATTAGGCTATTCTGCCATTGATTTGATCCACCAACGCATTCTATTGGAATCGGAATTTTTATTGCGCTATTCCGAACTCACCATTAAAGAGATTTCGATTTTTCTGAATTTTGATACGATTTCACATTTTGGACGTTTTTTTAAAGCGCAAAAAAACCAGACACCATCCGAATACCGTCAAACTCGGTAAAATTGGTTCTTATAACCGCAATACCGCTCTTGATGTCCCTGTCGTTTTACCGGAAATTTGCCTAAAAATTATATGAAACATTTTTTAGCAACAGCCGTTTTGACCGGGTTATTCGTTGTAACCGCCTGTCAGAACAAAACAAAAACAACAGTTACCATGAACGAAAACACAAGCGGTTTCAGTGCCGTTCAGTTCCGAATCGCACGTCCTACCAACAATTTAAAAGCGGTTGTGACTTTTTACAAAGAGGCTTTAGGTTTAAAAGAATTGGGCTCCTTTTCCGGACACGATGGCTATGATGGCGTTATGCTTGGTCTTCCCGGCGAACAGTATCACCTGGAATTTACGCAACATAACAGTCAGACTGCTTTACCGGAACCAACCCGCGAAAATTTATTGGTTTTTTATTTTGACACACCCGAAAAATACCATCAGGCCGTACAACGGATGGCCGATTCCGGAATCACTCCCGTAGCACCTGAAAATCCCTATTGGAACGGAAAAAGCGAAACCTATGAAGATCCGGACAAATGGCGGGTAATCCTTTTTAACGGAATATACAAACCCTGATTCAAAGAAGAATCCTTTCAATACCAGAACATTGAAAGGATTCTTCTCTTTATTTGGATTTACCTCATCCATTTTTTATCCCTATTCCACACACTTACAACAAACTACTCGTGTTTTAGCGATCAAATACTTCTTTTATTCCTACAATTCTGCTAAATTTGAGATAGCAAACAAAAAACTACCGATTATGGACAAACCTATTCAAAAAATAACGCCTTTTCTCTGGTTTAACAATCAGGCGGAAGAAGCCATGAATTTCTATATTTCCATTTTCAACAATGCCCGCGTACTCAAAACCAGCTATTATAGCGAAGGTGGCCCTGCTCCAGCCGGTACATTAATGACCGCCAGCTTTCTACTGGAAGGACAAGAATTCGTCGCGCTAAATGGCGGCCCGCAATTTACCTTTACACCGGCCATTTCATTTGTCGTAAATTGTCACAATCAGGAAGAAATTGATCTTTTATGGCATAAACTTTCCGAAGGTGGTCAGCAGCAAAAATGCGGTTGGTTACAGGATCAATACGGTGTATCCTGGCAGATCGTACCTGCAATTATAGGCGAACTTATGAGTTCTAACGATCCTGAAAAGTCCCATCGTGTGATGATGGCTTTATTACAAATGGACAAACTCGATATCAGTATTCTGCAACAAGCCTATAATGGCGCTTAAAAATATCTCCTATGCATCCACAAACGTATAGCGCTAAAGCCGCAATGCTTATCCGCAGACCGGTTTCTGAAGTATTTGAAGCCTTTATCAACCCGGATATCACCACAAAATTCTGGTTTACCAAAAGCAGCGGACCGCTCGAAGCCGGGAAATCCGTACAATGGGATTGGGAAATGTACCACCATTCCGTTACCATAACCGTAAAAACCATCGAACCCAATAAACGTATCGTAATCGAATGGCCTACCACGGTTGAGTTTGCGTTTACCGCACGGGAAGACAACACCACTTTTGTGAGCATTACCGACTCCGGTTACGACGGAACCGTAGATGAAATTATTGCCGATGTCCGCAACGCTACCGAAGGCTTTACACTCGTTTTGGCCTCTTTGAAGGCACTTTTGGAACATCATATCAACTTAGCACTGGTAGCCGACCGTTTTCCTGATTTTGAGTGATATTTATAACGATGAAACACCTCTTCCTTTATAGCTTTCTGTTAATCAGTCGGATTATTTTTGCCGGCAATCCGTCAATTACGGACACTCCTTTTCACGCTTTGGTTCAACAATGGAACAACGCACATAGTACTACTACTACCGATTCGTTCGAATCCTTATATGATACTACCGTATTATTTTATGGGAAGCCGGAAAGCAAAGCCGGCTGTATTACCCGGAAAATAGCGCTATTAAAAAAATTCCCGGATTTTAAACAAACCGTAAACAACATTATAATCGAAAAACAGACCGATGGTACTGTGAAATGCAGTTTTCTGAAAACGGTACGGTATAACGGAAAAAACGAAAATTATCCCTCTTATCTCGTTTTTAAAAATGATGCTCCCGATTGGAAAATCATAGCGGAAAGCGATCTTATAACCGATAAAAATCATGCTAAAAAACAAGCATCCGCTTTTAAAATTCCGGAAGATGCCGTAAAAGGCGATTATAATGGCGATGGCAAAATGGAGTATATGTGGCTGGAAGCACCGCAACTGAGTGATAATGAAATGGACTGCATTGGTAGTTGCACCGCTTATATCCGGTTTTCCGACACGACAATCCCCGCCATTAGTATTCAGGACTGTATTGGCGGTTACCCGACTAATAAAGGTGACCTGAACGGAAACAAAACCGACGAAATTGGCCTGCTGCCTGAATGGTTTACCAGTTGCTGGCGTTCCTATTATGTGTGGACTTTAAAAAACGGAAAATGGATCTATGCGGTCAAACCTTTTTCAACGCATTGTACCCAATGGGAAAATGATGTGATACCGATTGAGATCGATAAAAATAAAAAGGGAAATGTGATCATTCGATATAGTCAGATTTCCGATACTGATATTATTATTAAAACTGCATCCCAAAAAGTAAACTAACCTCAAAAGCTCCAACTTATGAAAATCCTACATTTTAAAATCGATATTAAAGCGCCGCGTACCACGGTATGGAATGCGCTATGGGAAGACGCCAACTACCGTAAATGGGCTGCTGTTTTCAGCGAAGGTTCAACCGCTGTTTCCGACTGGCAGGAAGGTAGTCGCATCCTGTTTGTAGACGCCAGTCAGAGTGGTATGTATAGTATTATTGATCAAATGGTACCAAATGAAATCATGTCTTTTAAGCATCTCGGAATTCTTAAAAACGGTAAAGAAGAACCGTTGGACGAGGAAAGTAAAAAATGGACCGGAGCGATGGAAAACTATATTTTAATCGATTTGGAAGAGGTAACACAACTGGAAATCAGCATGGACATTACAGAAGACTTTGAAGACTATTTTAACCAAAAATTTCCGCAGGCGTTGGAAATTGTAAAAAATATTGCAGAAAACGGAAACTAATATGAATACAGCCCTTTTAAACGCCGTAACCGATTTTATCAGAGGAGGCGACAACAGCGATACCGCTCTATTGGATCGGGTATTGCATCAGGACTTCAGGAATACACAAAACGGCTTTTTTGAAAAAGAAGGCGTGGTAATTTTCAGTAAAACCGATTACTTGAAATTGATCGAAGACAAAGTATTTGGCGGAAAACCTCGCGAACTAACCATTATTTCTGTAGATCAGATCGGTAAGATTGCTATGGTCAAAGCAGAATTAAAAAGTAGTGCTTTGTCGTTTATCTCCTTTATCTCGCTAGTTTTAGATGATCATAATGAATGGAAAATTATTGAAAATTTTCCGCATATCTCCACCAATCACTCGTAAAATTCTTTCCTGTCGTTATTCATAAAGCGGCAGGATTTCCTGAAATTGTTTTTTCCCTTTTAAGGTCAGATACGGATAAATGGAATGCATAAATAAAAGCGTATGGTTTCCCATCGGGCGGTAGCCAATCGCATTTTCGGTGATTTCTTCTGCCGAAAGATAAAAATCCAAAATAATCTGGATGCGCTTATACAACATTTCATATTCGTCCAGTAATTCTGCTTCACGAAACAGACCGGAATCGATAAATTGTTCAATCATGCGCAAAAACTGTAGCTTACGTGAAATGATCAGTTGCTTATAATGTGCCGAAATAACATCGTTATTGCGCATCAGGTGTACGATATCCAAATAGACAAAACGATAGGCATAAATGGTAACAAAAAAGCTATCTACAAAAGTGATTAGATTCTGTAAACTCACCTCCTTCTCGCCCATCTGTCTAAATTCTTCACTAATCCAGTTAACCAGATCAAAATACAAAGCTTCCTCTATATTTTCTTTCTTTTTAAAATGGTACGTTAGATTTCCGGGGCTTATTCCCAAATACTCTGAGATTTTTCGCTGACTCACATTCGGCAATCCGTAAGTATTGAAAAGCTCTAAAGCCGCTCCCAATATTTTCTTTTTTGTTTTATTCATACTACAAAAATATAAAAATTAGTACACATGTACTAATTTTAACTTTATTTAGTACATTTGCCCTAAAGTATTTACTCCTATGAAAGTAATTGAAGTTAACTATACGCCTGGTGAAAACGCTATAAGTAGTTTAACACGAATTGATTTTTCCGATACTTTCGCTACCACAAATCATACAAATTCAATTACAGAAATAACCCAACTAATCTTTGGTCGTTCTCCAAAATGGATCCGTGCCTTGTTTGCTGTCCGTAATTTTATGGTGCGCTTTATCGGTCTGAAAAACGACAAACCGGCAGACTATAACGTCGGTTTTGAAGTAGGCCATTACATTGGATTTTTTCGGATTTTTTCAATAACCGAAAATGAAATGCTATTGGGTGCCGATGATACACATCTCAATTTCAGAGCCGTGATCACAAGCTCGCAAACGCCTTTATACAATATAAAAGTCACAACGCTGGTATCGTACAACAACCGTAAGGGACGTATGTATATGCAGTTTATAAAACCCTTACATCGCATGGTTGTTAAAAACATGGTGCGGCAAGCCTATAAAATTCCTGATTCGGAAACCAATCCAAAAAGAAAAAAATCTTTGAATTTGGCTAAATAATCGGTACTTTTAAGGGAATCCTAAAACTAAATACATTCCCCATGGCAAAGTATTTTATTTCCTTTCTCATTTTACTGTCATTTACCAATAGCTGGGCTTTAAAACCGGATAAAAACTATATCGCAAAACCGGAAGATCTTTCGTTACGCTATACAACCAATACGATTACTACTTTCGATGGATATGCGTTACATTCCTGGACAATTCAACCCGATCCGGCGAACGATAAAAAGACCACTTTGATTCTGACTTATGGCGATTCCGGGAACATGTCCTATTGGCTCAATCAGGCGTGGGTTGCATCGAATAATGGTTATACCGTAGTACTTTTTGATTATCGCGGTTTCGGGCAAAGTCAGGATTTTACAATCAACAATGATTACCTGTATTATAATGAATTTGTAACCGATCTGGAAGCTGTAATCCAATGGACTAAAACCAAAAATAAAAATAACAAAACCGGTATCTGGGCATTTTCAATGGGAACCATTATGACCAACATGGCCCTACAGAAACAGTCGGTCGATTTTGTAATTGCCGAAGGTTTGGTTTTCGATCCATCTGCCATTGCTGCCAAAATCAAACAGGCTAAAGACAAAACGATATTACTACCGGATACAAATTTCAACATTCAAAAATTATCGTCTACGATCCGTTGTCCTTATTTACTTTTTGCCGGAAAACAAGACAAAATGACTACGGTGGCAGACAGTAAGTTGTTTTCGGAAATGGCTACAAACAGAGAATTAATCGAATTTGACGGGAATCATCTGGAAGGTTTTGCTAAATTATCGCAGGGGGATTTTGGAACTACCTATATGCAAAAAATAAACAGTTTTATACAACGTTAACTCCACAATCTTATAAACCATGCAGGATAGTAAAGGCCTTACCACACAAGAAGTACTCGAATCCCGAAAAAAATACGGTAAAAACGAAGTCGACTACAAAAAAGAAAACGGATTCTGGAAAGCTGTCAAAGAATTGCTAAAAGAACCGATGGTGGTATTGCTTTTAGTCGCAGCACTATTGTATTTTATCAGTGGTGATACCGGTGATGCGATTTTCCTTGCTTCGGCCATTGTTCTCGTAGCCGCCATCTCCTTATATCAGGATTCCCGAAGTCGGAATGCTCTCGAAAAATTAAAAGCTTATACCGAACCGGAATGTACCGTAATTCGCAACGGTACTACCGAAAAAATAAAAAGTACCGAACTCGTTGTAGGCGATCATCTCGTGGTGGAAGAAGGAACTTCTATTGCTGCCGATGCCCGGATTATACAGGCCAACGACTTTTCGGTTAACGAATCGATTCTCACCGGCGAATCCCTATCCGTCTCCAAAGACTCTACAAGTCCGGAACCCTACCTCTATCAGGGAACCACCGTTGTAAGCGGACTTGCGATTGCTATCGTTACGGCTATTGGCAATCAAACCCGACTGGGACAAATCGGAAAAAGCCTCGAAAGCATCAAAGAGGAAAAAACGCCGCTCGAACAACAAATCGGGAATTTTGTCAAAAAAATGGTGCTTTTGGGTGCTATTATTTTCCTGATTGTATGGAGTATTAATTATTATCATTCCGGAAACCTGCTCGACAGTTTACTCAAAGCCTTAACGCTCGCCATGAGTATACTCCCGGAAGAAATCCCCGTAGCTTTTACCACATTTATGGCACTCGGAGCCTGGCGTTTAATGCGGTTGGGAATATTGGTCAAACAAATGAAAACAGTAGAAACCCTTGGTAGTGCTACTGTGATTTGTACCGATAAAACCGGAACACTCACCGAAAATAAAATGAGCCTGGCTAAAATCTATTCGTTTCAAACCGATACGATTTCGGATTATACCGACAGTACGAATAGCGAAAGCAATGCAATCATTCGGATGGCGATGTGGTCCAGTGAACCGATTCCTTTTGATCCGATGGAAATTGCGCTTCATAACGCTTATCGGGAAACCCATAATCCCGATGAACGCCCGGAATATAAAATGGCGCACGAATACCCTTTAGGCGGTAAGCCACCCATGATGACGCATATCTTCGAAAACAGCTCCAAAAACCGCATTATTGCTGCCAAAGGGGCACCCGAAGCTTTTTTAGACTGCATTCCTTTTGACGAAACACAAAAAAATAAAATCAACAATGCGATTCAGCAACTCGCTTCCGACGGTTACCGCATTCTTGGCGTAGCTGAAGCCACTTTTGACGGAACGCAATACCCGAAACGCCAACAGGATTTTTCATTTGAATTTAAAGGAATCGTGGCGTTTTACGATCCGCCGAAAAAAAATATCGGCGAAGTGCTGCAACAATTTTACAAAGCCGGTATTACGGTAAAAATTGTAACGGGAGACAATGCCGAAACCACGACTGCCATAGCACGGCAGATTCAATTTTCGGGTAGCGAAAACAGTTTGAATGGAGACGAACTGGTGCGGATGGACGAACAGGAACTACAACAACGCGTACAAAACACCCATGTATTTACCCGAATGTATCCCGAAGCCAAACTAAAAATCATCAATGCTTTAAAAGCTCAGGGCGAAATCGTAGCCATGACCGGCGACGGCGTAAATGACGGACCGGCACTAAAAGCAGCGCATATTGGTATCGCCATGGGGAAAAAAGGTACCGAAATTGCCAAACAGGCGGCTTCCCTGATTTTACTGGAAGACGATTTATCAAAAATGGTTACCGCCATTGCGATGGGAAGACGGATTTATACCAATCTGAAAAAAGCAATCCAGTACATTATCTCAATTCATATCCCGATTATTTTAACGGTCTTTTTACCGTTGGCATTGGGTTGGATGTATCCGAATATCTTTTCGCCGGTTCACGTGATTTTTCTCGAATTGATCATGGGACCTACCTGCTCCATCATTTATGAAAACGAACCGATGGAAGCCAATAGTATGAATCGGAAACCACGACCGTTTTCGAGTACGTTTTTTAACTGGAAAGAGCTTTTTACCAGCATCATACAAGGATTGGGTATAACGGCCGGAATTATCGTTGTGTACCAGTTTGCAGTTCATAATGGTTATAGCGAAAATGCAACGCGAACGCTGGTTTTTACAACATTGATTATTGCAAATATTTTCCTGACGCTAGTGAACCGTTCGTTTTATTATTCCGTGATACGAACATTGCGCTATAAAAACAATATGATTACAGGGATCATTCTATTGACATTGGTACTGCTCGGCATGATGTTGTTTATTCCGCCGCTGACTTCCTTTTTTGAGTTCGAAAAGCTACCGTTACAATCATTAGCGCTTAGTAGTGCCGTTGGATTTTTATCGGTTATCTGGTTTGAACTGGTCAAAGGATGGAAACGCAGCAAGGAGCATAACCCTTACGAACAGAAAAAATAGTTCTCGTTTAAAAAACATTTTTTTAATCTTCGGACATTTATATTTTATGTAATTTCGACCTCTATTTGGAAGCTTACTATGACGAACGAACAAACCGCTATCAAGACCACCTATTTCAGTATTATCGGAAATACCGCTCTGGCGCTGATTAAAGGATTAACCGGTTATTTTGGGAACTCCTACGCCCTTATTGCCGATGCGATCGAATCGACTACCGATATTTTTGCTTCATTTCTCGTATTGTTCGGTATTAAATATTCCAATAGACCCGCCGATAAAAATCATCCTTACGGACACGGGCGGGCCGAACCTTTGATCACCTTCCTTGTTGTAGGCTTTCTGATCACTTCGGCTACGATTATTGCCTACGAAAGCATTATCAATATCAATACACCACATGACCTGCCAAAACCGTATACACTGATCGTTTTGGGGGCTATTATTATCTGGAAAGAGATTTCGTTTCGGATGGTTTATAAAAAAGGAGTCGAAACCAATAGTTCATCTTTAAAAGCCGATGCCTGGCACCACCGAAGCGATGCTATTACGTCGCTGGCTGCATTTATCGGGATTTCCATTGCTTTGTTTTTTGGAAAAGGATACGAATCGGCCGACGATTGGGCGGCTTTGTTTGCGTCTTTTTTTATCCTTTATAACAGCTATCTGATTTTCCGTCCCGCTTTGGGTGAAATCATGGATGAACATTTTTACGACGATCTGATCGAAGAAATACGTACCATTTCAGTTCAGGTGGATGGTGTTATCGATACCGAAAAATGTTTTATCCGTAAATCCGGTATGAAATACCATGTGGATTTGCACGCTATTGTAAACGCACAGCTTACCGTTAAAGAAGGCCATGAAATCGCACACCGACTTAAGGATACACTAAAAGAACAAATCCCGGAACTGGGTCATATTCTGATTCATATCGAACCCAACGAATAATTTTTTTTACGGCAACTGACATACTGTTGTCACTCGCCACGACTACTTTCGTGCTGTTAGTAATTTAATCACATAACACCATGATAAAAGTACCCCACCTGAAGGCTTCCGTAATGGAATTTACCCGTTTCCGAATAACCGAAAACACCACAGAAGAAGCGCTCTTAAAAGCCATTTCCGATTTCGAAAATGATTTTCTGGCACATCAGAAAGGCATTGTTTTTCACTGTCTGGCTAAAAATGATAAAGGAGAATATGCGAATATTCTTTTGGCCGAGCACACCGCTGTACTTACTGCTATTGAAAAAGATATCGTTTCGAATCCCGGTGCGCTTTCTTTTTTAAAATTGATCGATAAAAAAACGGTCGACATCCATTATCTGGACATCGAAAAAGAAGCCTTCTTTATGCCGGAGCATTTTTCCTGTATTGAATTCGGAACATTTGCCTTAAAAAAAGGGAATCTTCAGCAGTTACTATCGGTTTCCGAGGCTATTGAAAAAAATTACCTATCGCGTTTCCAAAATACCCAATTGCATTTTATCGGATCGCTTTCGGAAGATATGTATGCCGAAGTGACCTTTGGAACAACTTTGGAAGCCACACAACAAATCTGTTCCGGTTATCTTTCCGATTCAAACGGTCTGGCGTTGATGGAAATGATCGACGAAACCCGAATGGCACTTGATTTTTGGTCGGTCGTATCCTAAAATCACCTTTAAAATGAATACATTTGGACAATCCGTTTCCCATTTACCTTTAAAAACAAAAACCATGACTATTGAAAAAATAGAATCTTTTAGCGTGATCGGAATTGCCGTACGCACCACCAACGAAAATCAACAGGCGATGACCGATATCGGAGCGTTATGGCAACAATTTATATCGGAAAAACTGCTGGAAAAGATTCCGAACAAAATCGATACTACGATTTATTGTATTTACACCGATTACGAAAAAGACCATACCCAACCGTATACCACCATTTTGGGTTGTCGTGTATCCGATACGTCGCTTGTTCCGGAAGGAATGGTCGCCAAAACGTTTACATCCGATACGTATGAAAAAATAATTGTGAAAGGAAACATTTTTCAAGGCGCACTTGCCGAAGCCTGGTTTGATATCTGGAATTCCGACAGAAACAGAGCGTACACCGCCGACTTTGAAGTTTATTCCGAAAAAGCCAGTGATCCTGAAAATGCCGAAGTGGCTATTTATATCGCCCTGGCATAATCTAAAGTATAAAAGCACGGATTACAAATCCGCGCTATCTGGTACAAATCCGCGCTAACCTGATAGCGCGGATTTGTAATCCGTGCTTTTTATTTTGTACAAGATGATTTCGTATTCGTTTCTATATGCCTGACGCAAAACCCGTGTTATAGGCTATCTTCCCAGGTTTTCATCGTTAACGGTGTCGGTATCCGACTTGGTTTTAAGGGATTCAAATCGTGCATCATTTCCAGATTTGTATAGTCAACAGAACCGTCGGCTGCTATTTTTGAAGCATATAATTTTCCTTCTTTGGTCGCAATTATCCGGTTTCTATTGTCAATGTTGGCCCACGTAATATCATGGAGCTTTATTTTCTCTTCCTTTCTTCCCAAATAAAACAAATCAACGTTTTTTCGCAGTTCGGGATCATAAAAGGTAATCCAATACAAAGCCGCACTATTGGTTATATTTTTTTTCCAAAGTTTTGGAACGATACTTTTCGGATTCGTTTCTTGGAGTAACGGCGTCGTTTCCTTTTGAATAAAAGAGGGATCCTTTTCTTCCGTCCATCCGTTTATTTCCTGTCGATGCTCGTGCAATAAATTAACATGTCCCTTCGATAATGAATATTCTTTTTGTGTTTGGAAAGTTTCAACATTCAAATGAGACGGTACGGGATAGTGTTCAAGCGCTTGGGTAGATTGTACATTAAGTACTACTGTTTTTTCATCGGCGAATAACCCTCCTCCTTTATCAAAAAGCATATCTCCGTGTTCCCAAACGGTAAGCGCAGTCCAAAATGGCGGTTTACTGATGACCGTTCTGCTCCTACCGTTTTCAAAATTATCGACCGCATAAATCAGGTAGTTACCGGAAGGCGATATATCACAATTTCGCATCGGTACTTTTTTATGGATCCATTGTCCGGGTTCCAACGTGTCGTTATCCAAATTCCAGATACTCATCTGAATCCAATCGGTTGGGCCACGTCTAAAAACAATGGCACTATTCATTATTCTAGATTTAAGAAAGAAAATTCGAGCGGTTGTAGTATTGGGATGACTCAATTCGAAGTGATTTTTTGTTTTATTAGCTTCTCTTATAGCATAATCGCGGATGTGTCCCTTCAAGTTCTCCTTTCTTGATCAATTGCGCTACTTCTGCTTCGCTCCATTCGTACGGATAATCTTTACCATTTGCGATACCAATAACGACCATCGAATCTAAAATGGTTGCGATAATATTTTCAAAAACTGCGGCATGAGGATCGTATATATAATCTCTTGTGGTAATAACCATATATTCAATCGTCTGATTATCTAATGAATCAAATGAAACGCCAACATCATAGGGTGCCAATCCATCAAATTTTTCTTCAATACCTCTATAGTTGACTAATCCTCCGGTCCTGTGGTTTCTAAGTTTTTCAATAGCCGCTTCTCTTTCCAACTTCGACTCCGGATCGATGGATTCCGATTCATACACATAATCGTTGCCATCATCGGTTTCAATATCGGAAAGAATAATGCTTTCGAATGGTTCTTCTTCGAATTCGAAATGATGCTTCCTTAAAACAGTGTCCATACGATCAAACACACACTTCATATCAGAAGGAGGAACAACAATTACAATAACCTGACTTAAATGGGACATTTTTCTATTTATGGGTTACTTGTTTTGGTAAGAATTAGTGCGATTCCGCTATAGCATCGTTGCAGTCGACAATTTACTTGGAGTTATCGAAAGCGCGTGTATATTTTTCAAGAATCGGATCTTGTATACATTCGCAAATATATTCAAAGATACTTTCTATAAGCTCCGATTCATTTGTTTTTTCATGATAACTGTCTTTAAGGACTAAATGGATGGCTACAGTATCATCATCCAGACTAATTTTTCTAAAGATACCATCATTAATCGTTATCCCTTTCGGGACAGATGGATTCATATGACAGGCTTTGATTAGATTGACAATTTTGTTTATCGTTTGATTATCGTCAATTTGTTTATGCCAAACCCTACCCTTTTCCTGAAAATAGTCTGATTTCGACATGATAACAATCAAATCATACTGATTATCATTTTTCTTAATTTCGATATCCAGTTCGCCGTCAAGGGAATTTATATTTATTTTGATCATATAGCGTTGGTTACTTGTTTTGATGCAAACCTCATTTGGGTTGCTTTATTGCATTTTCTGTTTTAAACTCTCGACAACTTTTACGGTAAGCCCGGTTAGTTTCGCAATATATTCGATTTCCATCCTTTCCTCCAAACATTTCGTTGCCATTTCTCTTGCTTTTGCATCCCGACCGGTTCTTAAACCGGTTTTTAAACCTGCTGTTCTTCCAAGTTCCTTTGCTTCCTTTTGTATTCGCTCTTCCAGTACATACCTTGGAACCCATTTGGTACTTTTTCTTAATTCGTCCATAAGTCCAATATCGGTAAAGCTTAGATAGCTTTTTTCTGAAATGATTAAATGATCGATGACTTCGGTTTGAATAATTATACCCACTTGTATTAATCGGTCGGTAATGTCTTTATCGGCATCCGAGGGTTTTAGTTCGCCACTCGGGTGATTATGGCAAAGAATGATTTTAACCGCTCGTTTTTGTAATGCAAAACTGAACACTTCCATAGGATGAACAAGCGTTTTGTTAACGGTTCCCAAGCTGATCAGTTCAATAAAAAGCACCAGGTTATTGTTGGCTAACCCAATAACCCAAAAATGCTCCCGATTGAGATCAATTTTATTTTCCCGAAGCAATACTTGTTGCATGATAACATAAATGTCATCAGAATTAAGAATTTTGATTTTTTGTGTCTCTGTTAGTTTTACATCCATTGATACAATAATTAGGTAGTACAATTTTTGTAGTATCGTTTCTGCCTAATGTGAGTTTGTTTATTCTGCGCAATTAGCGGTATTTTTAAAGGTAAACTTTTTTGAAGATGTAAAATAAGTAGAGGGATAATAGGGAGTGCGTTGGGATTATTTGGCCTGGCTTAGACAGGAAGGAGAAATTGGATACGTTGGCAATGGATGTTCTGAAAAAATGTGACGAGCTTTTTTGCCAATCTGCTGTTAGCTACAGTATATTTAATTCAGCTCTTTTTTACGGAGAATTTCTTCAATTTTTAAAATATATTCTTTCCTTTTTGTTTGTGAATTTGAACGCTCAATTGATAGACCAAAAATGTCGTTGTTACTCGATGCTTCTTCTCCATAGTAATTCACAAGTGTACTCATTGCTGAAAGCTTAGCTGAAATTTTTAAATTTTCTGCTTGTCTATTTAACGCCATTTCTGCTTTTTCTTGAGCTTCTGCAGTTCGTCTGAGTTCTTCTCTTGTTTCTACTAATTCTTGTCGCTGTAATGTCAGCTCATTTTTCTGCAGCAGAATTGTTAGAATTATTCCCGCTAAAGCTAACCCCGAAAATAAAGTATTTAACCCTCCAAACATATTATTAAAAGCTTCCAATTCATCTTTAGATTTTCCACTCATAAGCCAATAAGTAAATATTAGACTGCCTATTATTCCTAAAGCGATTAAACCGCCAATTCGTATTATTTTTTCTTCTGTAGTTTTCATTTATTTAAAGTTTGGTTGGTATTGTAATTAACGTTCCGAAGCTTAACAAAGTAGAGGTTTTCTAAAAAATATCTAAAGAATGTGAAATTTCAGTTTAACAATTTTCCGCTAACGAAAAACCAAACTACTATTTCGTTAAACCACTTTTGTAGACAATTTTTTATTCATCGTCAGCATTTAAACACATTGGGAATTCTTCTGTTATTAATTCTTCTATAGTCTTTAGATTTTCGCCATTTTTTAATTTTTCTAAAATGGCAAGTGTTTCTCTGTACTCCATAGCTTCAGGTAATCTAATAAACTCAGCTTCAAATCCCAATAGTTTTATTGTATCTTCTATTTCTTCAAGTGTAACATTAAAAAACTCTTTTCGGTGATTTATCATGTTCACTTTTTTATGTGTAAAAGCTTTATGTAATTCATATTCTAGTGTTCTTGCTTCATCACTATATATCATAGCATGTACATCAAATTGAAATGGGACAGATGCATCTCCGAGTTCTTTAACACGATCAAGAGGTTCGAGCCTTCTGGTCATACCAATTTTATACATGTTTTCACCAAACGCTCCAATATTCGAAATAATGTAAACATGTCCTCGTTTGGTTTGTTGCGCCATAGAAAGAGCTCTTTCCTTTTTCTCGTGGGCTTCTTGTAGTTCTTGTTCAAGTTTAGCAATTTGTTCTTGTAGTTTTTCTGCTTTCACTCCATTAGCCTGTTCAAACTCTTTACGAACTTTATCTAAGGCTTTTTCGAACATTGTTTCTTGTTTTTCTGCTTCTCTTTGAGCTTTTTCAAAATCTCTTCTAGCTTTTTCTTCTTCTCTTATTTCATCTTGAATTGCTTTCATTTCCTCTTTTTCCTTTTGCTTTTTAGCCTGGAACTCATATTCAAGTATTAATTCTTGCTCTTTCAATTTAAAATACCCGGTATTAATAGAAACATGGAATCCTTCTCCTAATTTATTTATTGCACTGAATGTCTTTGACATTCTTTCTTTCATTTGATTAATGTTATTCCATTTTACTTTAGCAATCATTACATCACATTCACCATTGAAAGCTCTGAGCATCAATTTCTTATATACTTTTACAACAGCTTTCCCTTTCGCTTCGCTTCCTTCAACTGTCCATTTTGTACTGCATAAAGCAGCAGTGTCATCTTGAATCATTTGTTTTTGCTCCGCAATAACTTCATTTTGAGCTTGTCGGAAGTCATCGGATTTGTCAAAATCATAAATTGGTTCATAAATTCCAAATTCAATCAAGTCAAGTTTGTTCTCAAAAAGACCAACTTCTTTTCTTAATTTCTTATATGTTTCTAATGAATCTTGATAATTTTCATTTAGCTTCTTAAATTCATTTTGTTGTAAATTTATTTGAAGCTGTTTTTCAGAAATAATATTCTCTAATTCCTGTTTCTTGTTTTGGACTTCATTTTCAATACTGATTAAAGCACTATATCTTTCCAGTTGTTTATTTAGATTCTCTATCTTGCTATTGCAATTAGATTTGTGTATTTCTAAATCACTTTTGAGTTGATTAATTTCTTCAAATTCTTTTTTCTTTAAAAAGTCAAATAGTCCCATAGATTACTGATTTTGCTTTTGGTTTTGTGTTTAGAGTAATATTGCTATAATGATTTCTGCTATTAGTATTAATTGGTTTAGTACTAAACTTTATAAGTATGTACATAAAAGAATTCTGTTTGAGTTCTCAAAAGTAACCGGACAAGCAATTATTGTTAGTTGTAGTTTTTTAGGAGTAACCCATTCAAAATCTATTGATTGAGCTAAATTATTGATTTACTAATGAATTAAGTTACGGAAAGCCGTATAGTTAGTGTGATTCAATTTAGGTTGTAGTTAATGGTTAGCGGCCATGCAATTGTTGAGAGTAGAGCGATTGTAATTCTACAGTCGAAGATTATGTCTTTTGGGATCTATAATTTCCAAGCTAAGGAAACCTCGAAATTGTGCAAACAAGTAGTTAGTATTAGAATAGACTCATTATAACTTTTACTTGAAATTATTACTAATGCTATATTTTATTCCATCGAACTTATAGTAGTTTTTTTCTGTAAAAGCCTTTTTATTTTTAAGACCTTTAGTTGTTAAAATTATATCGTAAAATCCAGTGCCTTCTTTTATAACAGTAATGTTACTATCATATGCATCCTGTGAGGGACTAATTGCTCCTGAATCATCGAAACCAGTCATCTCACTAAAAATATTTTTAAATTCGTCCCCTATAATTGAATATATATTAGTGTACATTTCTGTATATCCTTGGCCAGTTCCACCAGCTTCAATAACAAACCCGAATTTGTGGTAACCAATATTCATTAGCTTCCAATTTGAGCTTGGTTCTCCCCATTGACCATCTTCTAAGTTTCGTAAATATTTATTTTCAATTTTCCAACCGTTGGAATATTTTCCAAATTCGACAAAACTTAACTCACCACCACAAGAATGACAATCGTTAAGAATATATTTTCCATCTTCATAATAAGGTTTAAGTTTTGAGTAAATAACACATATTATTCCTTCTTTATCTACATACTCCATATTATAAAAATCAAGTATTTTATGAGAATAATTGTTTTGTATGCTGT